>JBBIST010000012.1:0-48563 GCA_037441125.1 Burkholderiales bacterium | reverse complement strand
TCGCGGCCGTCGCCGCGCCGGGGGCGGCGCCGGTCGCGCCGCAGTTGCGCCTGCGCGCGCCGCCGCGGGTGTCGCTGGGCGCCAGTTTCGAGGTCGTGGTCGAGGTCGACGGGGCCGGCGACGCCACCGACGGCGTGGCCGAGATCGCGTTCACGCCGGGACTGCTGCAGGCCGCCGGCGGCACTCCGGGGCGGGTCAGCGTGCCGCTGGCGCGCCGCGGTGCGTCGCTGGCGGGCAGCGTGTCGCTGCGCGCACTGGCGGCCGGCGCCGGGTCGGCCAGCGTCGAGGCGGTCGGCGGGTCGATGCGCCGTGCCGATGGCGGCACTGCGCCGCTGCCGGCGGGCGCGGCGGTGACGATTGGAGTCGGGCTGTGACGGCGCGGCCGGCGCGCGGCTTCACGCTGCTGGAGCTCGTCATCGCGCTGGCGGTGATCTCGGTGCTGGTGACGATGGCGGTGCCGGTGCTGCAGTTGCAGGCGCAGCGGATGCGCGAGTCGGAACTGCGTACCGCGCTGCGCGACCTGCGCGGCGCGATCGACGCCTACAAGCGCGCCACGGAGGAAGGCCGCATCGCCCGCACTGCCGACGCCTCCGGCTACCCGCCGTCGCTCGAGGTGCTGGTGGCCGGTGTGCCCGACATTCGCGATCCGAACAAGCGGCCGGTCTACTTCCTGCGCCGGCTGCCGCGCGATCCGATGCTCGATCCCGAGGCGCGCGGCCCCGGGCACGGCTGGGGACTGCGCAGCTACGCCAGCCCGCCCGACGCACCGCGCGAGGGCGACGACGTCTTCGACGTCTACTCGCGCTCCGAGCGCGTCGGTACCAACGGCATCCCCTACCGCGACTGGTAAGAAAATGGGGTCAGACACCAATTTCTCGCGCGCCGCGGCGTTCACGCTGATCGAGCTGCTCGTGGTGCTGGCGCTCGTCGCGCTGCTGGTGACGATCGCCACGCCGCGCGTGGTCGATCATCTCGAGCGTGCCCGTGAAGCGACGCTGCGCGCCACCCTCAAGGAGATGCGCGCCGCGCTCGACCGCTTTGAGGCCGACCTCGGCCGCCCGCCGGCGGCGCTCGACGAGCTGGTGCAGCGCCGCTACCTGCGCGAGCTGCCGCTGGACCCGATCACCGAGCGTGCCGATACCTGGGTCGTGCTGGCACCGGCCGAGGCTGGCCGTGCCGATCTCGCTGCCAGCGACGGCGGCGTCGTGGACGTGCGAAGCGGCGCCCCCGGAACCGCGCGCGACGGTTCGCGCTTCGCCGAGTGGTAGGGGCTTGACGGTGAAGCAGCGCGGATTCGCTTTGCTGCTTGCGATGCTGGCGGTGGCGCTGGTGTCGCTCGCCTCGCTGGTGCCGCTGCAAAACGCTGCCAAGGACGCACGGCGCGAACGCGAGACCGAGCTGCTGTTCGCCGGCCGCCAGTATCGCGACGCGATCGCGCGCTACCACGCCGCATCGCCGGGCGGACTGCGCCAGTACCCGGCCGCGCTCGCTGACCTGCTCGAAGACCGCCGCTTCCCGCAGCCGCGCCGCCACCTGCGCCGCCTGTACCCGGATCCTTTCACCGGACAGGCCGACTGGGTCCTGGTCCGCTCGCAGGGGCGGATCGTCGGCCTGCACAGCCGCAGCGAGGCGCAGCCGCTCAGGCGTACCGGCTTCGGCCCGGACCTGCCGGGCTTCGAGGCCGCGGCGCGCATTGCCGACTGGCGGTTTATCGCGCACGGCGCGGAAGCTTCCGCCAGCCCCGCCGGCGGCGAACCGCGGAACGACTCTTCGGCGCCGCCGCCGACGCCGGATGCGGCTCCGTCGCCGCCGGCCGCGCCGCCGTCGAACGACCGGCGTCGCGTCTGCTTTCAGGAGTTGCAGCGCGAAATCACCGTGTGCATGAACACGCCGCCATACGACCCGCAGTGCCGGGCCGCGGCGCGCGAGCGGTTCATGCAGTGCCTGCGAGGCTGACGGTGCTCAGGCGCACGCTTCAGAGTCTGCTGCGCGCGAGGGCGCGCGCGAAGTCGAGATTCGCGAGCCTGTCGCGCGAGTCATGGCTGGCGGCTCTGGTGCTCACCGCGCTGATCGCCTGGGTGCAACTGACTCCGTGCAGCGCGAATCGCGGTTGCCTGCCGATCGGCCTGCTGGGCGCAGACGGTGGATCGAGTGACTCCGCGCAGCCTCAAGGCGAGCCGCCGGGCCGTCTGACGCCCGCCGCGGATCGAGCACTCGACGGGCATAGCGACCCACGCCGTGAAGAGCGACGAAGCTTTTCGGATTGAATTCCGGTCGCCGCCGGGGCAAAGCGCGCCTTCAGCGCTGACCGATGCCGGGCGGAAGCATGATCGCCAGCCCCAGCGCGCTCCCAGTGCGCTCGCCGCCGGCGCCGAAGTAGCGGACGCGCCCGCTCAGTTCGACCAGGATGACCTCGCGCGCACCCGCTTCCAGGTACGCGGCCACCTTCTCGTTCAGTTCGCGCCGCGTGTTCTGCTCCGACTGCACTTCGACGCAGATCGCCGGCGCGGGGCTCACCGGGTCGACGCCGCTCCACGACGGCTGCCAGGCGACGTCGGGGATCCGGACTCCGATCGCGGTCAGCACCGCCACGCCGGGCAGCGGCTCACCGCCCAGCGCTTGCGCGATCTGCTGCTGGATCGCGTAGACGATGCGCTGATGAGCGGTCTTCGGAGCAATCATCTCGATCACCTCGCCGTATTCGTCCAGCTCGTAGCGCTCGGGCAGGCCGGGCGAAGCGAGCAGGGCGTTCCAGCGTTGCGCCAGTTCCTGCGGCGAGAGCTTCGGGTAGACGATCAGCGCGTTCATGAGGTCGGGCGATGGGTATGCCTCACGGTCCAGTATAGGTCCGCCGCTCGCCGGAGCCGAATGCCGGCGCGTGCCGGTGGCTAGCCGGGACCGGTAGCACAGCCGACGTCAGATCAACGATGCGAGCCGCCATGCGCCGTGACGCGATGCTTCCGGCCGCTTTCCGCCCGGCGACGCTGGCGATCGCCTGCTGCGCGCTCGGGCTGGCCACGGCGGCGCCCGCGCAGACGCGCTTCGACGCCGAACTGGTCGGCCATGCGATCCTGCCCGCGGCGACCTTCGTCGCGCCGCCGGCCGATGCGCCGCCTGATCTCGCCGTCTCCGGACGCTTCACCGGTCCCGGCAACCTGCGCAACGACGTCGTCGGCTCGCAGCCCGGCGCCGCAGGCTCCGGCGCCCAGGCGCGCCCCACCGGCATGGCGCTGCCGTTCGCGGGTCAGCCCGTGCAGGGCTTCTCCGGTATCACCGCGGCAGGTGACGGCAGCTACTGGGTCCTGGTAGACAACGGCTTCGGCAGCAAGCGCAACAGCGCCGATGCGGCGCTCAGGCTGCACCGCGTGCGACCGGACTTCCGCAATGGGACGGTCGCTGTCGAACACACAGTGTTCCTTTCCGACCCGCTGCGCCGGGTGCCCTTTCGCATCGCTTTCGAGGGCACGCGCGAACGCTATCTGACCGGCGCCGACTTCGACCCGGAAAGCTTGCAGCCGATCGACCACGGCGACGGCGGCTTCTGGATCGGCGAGGAGTTCGGGCCGTATCTTCTGCGCGTCGACCGCGAGGGCCGCGTGCAGTTCATCACCGAAGCGCGGCTCGACGGCAGGACGCTGCGGTCGCCCGATCACCCGTCGTTGCAGGTGCCGTCCGATCCCACCGAGGCGGTGCAGTTCGAGGTGCCGCGTTCCGGCGGCTTCGAGGGTCTGGCGGCTAGCCGCGACGGCAAGCACCTCTATGCGCTGCTGGAAAGGCCTTTGTTCGGTGCCGGCGGCAAAACAGAGGGGCGCTTCCTGCGCCTGCTCGAATTCGACGCCGAGCGGCGAAACTGGACCGGACGCCACTGGCGCTACGCGCTCGAAGCAGGTGCGACCGCGATCGGCGACTTCAACCTGATCGACGAGCGCCGCGCCCTGGTGATCGAGCGCGACGACGGCGAGGGCGATCCCGAGCGCGCCTGCGCCGCCGGCCAGTCGCCCCCGGCCTGCTTCCCCAATCCGGCGCGCTTCAAGCGCATCGTCCTGATCGACCTCGGCGAGGTTGGCGCCGACGGCACGGTGCGCAAGATCGGCTACATCGATCTGCTCGACATTCGCGACTCGGCGCGCGTGTCACGGCGCAACGGCGACGCCGACCCCGCGCTCGGCGCGCGCTTCAGGTTCCCATTCGTCACCATCGAGAGCGTCGCCGTGGTGGACGACGAGCACATCATCGTCGCCAACGACAACAACCTGCCGTTCTCCGCCGGCCGCTTCCTGACCCGCGCCGACGACAACGAGTTCATCCTGCTGCGGGTGCCGGGGCTGCTGAGCGCGGTGGCAGCGGACGCGCGGGAACCGGAGGCCGGGCTGACCGCGTTGAACCCGCGGTCCTTCGAGCTGGCCTGCCCGCAGCCGGCGCGCGAGCGCTTGTTGGAGTGCCTCGGCCGCTGAGCGCGATAGCGCGCATGGTCCGATCGGCTCATGCGTGCGCACGGTTACGGGCGGGCTCGAGCGCGCGTAGGCCGATCGGCTCATGGCGCAGCGGCCGCGGCGTAGTCCTTTCGGCCCTCGTCACGCGGTCGCAGCGAGTCGTTCGGTCATCGTCGGCGCGAACAATTCGCCCCGATCGGAAAGATCTGTCGAATGCCGCAGTGCGGCGGCAGTCAAGAGGTCTCGCCCGTTCTGACCGACCAACCTTCGGAAGGAGAACCCTCATGATTCGACTCAAGGCAATGGCCGCGGCGGTGCTGCTGGCGACCTGCGGCATGGCTTCGGCGCAGATGGCGCTGCCGGCTACCGGCAACGGCTCGCTGACCTTCGTCGCCTACGACCCGGTGACTTTCACCACCTACTCGTTCAACACCGGCCGGCTGTTCCAGGGCTTCCTGCCCAACCCGGCCACGACCGGCAACGTGACCGCGCCCGGCACGACGTTCAGCTTCACGCTGCCGTCGTGGTCCAGCTTCCTCGGGACGACCGGGCTCGTGGCGGCCAATGTGCTGTGGGGCGTGTTCGCTTCGGACGGCGTTAATCCGACGGGCGTGATGATGACTGGGGCTCTATCGACCTCGGCCACACCGTTCACTGGGACAGTCGGCGGCCTGAGTCGCTTGAACAACATCAACAACAACTTCGTCGGGCCGTTTGCCAGCGCCCACAACTTCCTCGGCACGCATCCGACCAGCAGCACCGGCCACGCGATCTACCAGACCACCGCTGCTGCCGCCGGGACGGATTCGTCCTACGGCGGCAGGCTGTTCGGCTCGGCGAACAACTTCCATGGCAACGCATCGTTCAGCGTCCTCGGCGGCATCGGCGTCGAGCGGCCGCTGGGGTTCTACCTGTTCACCGGCAGTGAGCTTGGAGGGAACCAGTGCTTGTTCGGAACCTGCACGCGCTACACCTACGGCAACGCGTTCGGCAACTCGACCTGGACGCTGACCACCGATGGCACCCTCGTGTACACGGCGCCGGTGCCCGAGGCGAGCACCTACGCGATGATGCTCGCGGGCCTGCTGACGCTCGGCTTCGTCGCGCGCCGGCGCATGAACGGCAAGTAAGACATCGATGTCCGTGCCGGACCCGGTCCGGCACGCCCCTCTTCCCACGATTCCAGGAGTTCCCATGCAACTGAAGACGCTTTCTCTCGCGCTGGCCGGCGTGTTCCTGGCCGGCACCGCGGGCGCCCAAACGCTCACCCTCAGCGGTGGCGGTGCTTCCGCCACCCGCGACACGATCCGCGACGCCGTGATCCGCACGATCTGCGGTCCGTCGACGGCCGCGCCGCTCGCGCCGACGATCAACGTCTACGAGACCGGCACCAACGTCCGCCGGATCACCTGCAACTCGACCGCGATCGCCGGTCACACCGCGCTCGATTTCAACTACGACAACACGCGCGGCTCGTTCCTCGGCATCGGCCCGGTGTCGGGCACGCCCGGCGGCGCCGCGCCCTATACCGTGGCCGGAGGCGTGCAGCGCGTCAACATCGCCACCTGTGCCGCGCCGACGGTCGTGCCCATCGAAGGCAAGCGCGTCAACCTGCATACCGGCTGCGCGAACGAAGCCACCCTGCAGCAGGCGCTGATCGGCAATGCCGACGTCGAGCCGACGCTGTTCCGCGACGTCAACCTTCCGGCAGGCATCGCCCAGCCGAACTTCGCCAACATCGAAGCGCGCGGCCAGTTCGGCGTGATCTTCGGCATCGCGGCGTCCACCGCGCTTTGGAACGCGCTGCGTACCGACCAGGTCAACGCCGGGCTGCTGCCTGCGGCCTGCGCGACCGCCACGCCGACCAGCCCGGATCTGGTGGTCGACACGACCACCTTCCCCGGCGGCTGCGCACCGTCGATTTCCACTTCGCAGGTGGTGTCGCTGTCGACCGCCAACGGGGGGCCGCTGAACACCGACTGGAGGGCGCTATTCCGCGGCACGCCGCCGGCGGCGGCGACCCAGGCAGTACGCTGGGCGCGGCGCACCGCCGGGTCGGGCACGCAGGCGTCGTTCAACGCCGTCTTCTTGAACAACCCGTGTTCGGCGAGCGGTTTGGCGCCCGCTGGATCTGGCGACTCCTCGCCGGGTGGGGCTGGCCCCTATGTTGTCACCGAGTCCGGATCCGGTGGCGGTCTGCTCGCCTTCGTCGGCGGCACGGCGAACACGACGACGAGCAACGACGGCACCACCCGCTTTGTCGCCGGCATCATCACCCGCGAAAGCGCGCCGGGGTCGGGCACGGGCACGGCCAACTGGGGCTTCCTGAAGCTCGACGGCGTCTATCCGATCAAGGCCAACCAGCAAATCGGCGCCTATCGGTGGATGGCCGAGCAGGTGCTGACGCGGCGCTTGACTGCGCCGGCCCCGGTCACGTCATTCTTCGAACTGCTCGCCACCGCCACCGGCTCGCCGACGGTGATCAGCGCGCTTTCGGGCACCGCGGGCGTCGTGGCGCTGCCGGGCATCGCCGACAGCACCGATCCGCAGTACGCGGCGCAGGCGACCCGCTACCGGACGCTCGCCAATAGCTGCGTGGCTCCGTTCGCGGTGGAGTGAGCGGCAGTCGTAAGACCTCCCCGTTGCAGTTCAAGCGGAACCCGCCCGACGGTGAACCCGTCGGGCGGGTTTGTTTGCGTAAAGATGACCGCGAATGACGCGCACAGGCGACTGCCGGCCGCTCCCGCATCGCGCGCGCAAGGGAGCGATCGACGCAACAGCGCAGGCGCCGATCGATCGCCGGTCATCTGTCCATCGTGCAATTGCTGCTGCCGCTGCACCGTCGCGCAATGCCGCCCCGATCCCGTGATCCCGCCCCCGATCCCGCTGCACCGACTGATCCGCTGGCTGGCCGCCGTCGCGATCGCCGCCGTGTCGGCAGCGGTCGCGAGCGCCGCGCCGCCGGCGCCGGTCGAGGAACGCTTCGACATTCTCGAGTTCGTGGTCGAGGACAACAGCGTGCTCGAGTCGCTCGAGATCGAGCGCGCGGTCTACCCGCACCTGGGCCTGGGACGGTCGCTGCGCGACGTCGAGGCCGCGCGCAAGGCGCTCGAAGACGCTTACCAGCGCCGCGGATTCCAGACCGTGTTCGTCGACATCCCCGAGCAGCGTGTCGAAGGCGGCGTGGTGCGGCTGCGCGTGGTCGAAGGCCGCGTCGACCGGGTGCGCGTGCTCGGCGCGCGCTACTTCTCGCTCGGCGAGATTCGCGCCACGGTTGCCGAGCTGGCGCCGGGCAAGGTGCCCGACTTCAACGTCGTGCAGGCGCAGCTTGCCGAGGTCAATCGCCTGCCCGACCGGCAGGTGACCCCGGTGCTGCGGCAGGGCCAGATTCCAGGCACGGTCGAAGTGGATCTGAACGTCAAGGACCGCGCGCCGCTGCATGCCGACCTCGAGGTCAACAACCGCGCCTCGCCGTTCACCACCGACACGCGGCTTTCGGCCACGGTGCGCTACGACAACCTGTGGCAGCGCCAGCACAGCCTCGGGCTGACCTGGCAGATCTCGCCCGAAGACCGCGACGAAGTCGACGTCCTGGTCGCCACTTACCTGTGGCGCTTTGCCCGGTCGGCCGACATCGTGTCGCTGTTCGCGGTTCGCTCCGACAGCCAGGTGGCGCTGGTCGGAGCCTCCACAGTGCTCGGCCAGGCGCGACTGGCCGGGGCGCGCTGGATCCGCCCGCTGCCCGGCAGCGCCGGCTTCTTCCACTCGACGAGCCTCGGGATCGACTACAAGGACTTCGGCCAGACCAACATCGCCGCCGGCAGCGGCACGATCGACGTCCTGCCGCCGATCACCTACACGGCGCTGTCGGCCGTCTACAGCGCAACGTTGACGCGACCCGGCTCGGTCTCGCAGTTCTCGCTGTCTCTGGCCACGGCGCCGCGCAGCGGGCTGCTCGGCAACCACGACCGGGAGTTTGCCGGCCGCAGGGTGCTGGCGCGCGCCGGCTACTTCGCCTGGAAGTTCGACCTGACGCACGAGCACGCGCTCGGCCGCTGGCTGGGCGCCTACGGCAGGGTCGAGGGCCAGTTCAGCGGCGAGCCGCTGATTCCGAACGAGCAGTTCAGCCTCGGCGGCGCCGAGAGCGTGCGCGGCTACCGCGAGTCGGAGCTGTTCGGCGATCGCGGCTGGCGCGCCACCGTCGAGCTGCGCGGCCATCCGCTCGGTCGCGAGCCGGCCGGATCGCGCCGCAGCCTTTACCTGCTGGTCGGCGGCGACGCCGGCGAGGTCGAGATCGTCGATCCGCAGGGGCCGCAGCTTCGCCGCAAGAGCATCTACAGCGCCACCGTCGGGCTGCGCTGGCAGCGGCAGGGACTGCGACTGGGCGCCGACCTGGCGCGGGCGCTGACCGACGGCGGCAGCGGCATCGGCGGCCCGATCACGCGCAAGGACGACGACCGCTGGCACCTGCGCCTGGGTTACGAGTTTTGATCCCGCCGCGAGCTTTCGACGCTTGAGCCCCTGAGAGACGACGATGAAGCCACGCCGCCTGCCGACTGCCCGGCCGATCCGCAAGCTCCGCCGCCGCCGCGCCTCGCGCCTGCTGCTGTCGCTGCTGGCCCGGTTCGCGTGGCTGCTGCGTCCGCCGCTGTGGCGGCTGCGGCTGCGCGCCGGCGCGCTGGGCTGGTCGGTGCTCGGTGTCGCGCTCGGAGCGCAGCCCTGGCATGCGCCGCAAGCGCAGACGCCACCGCCCGTGCCGCGCGTGGGCCTGCCCAACGAGTGCGCCGCCGGCGCCTGCCGGGGGAACGTGTTCAACCCTCTGGGCTCGGTGACCGTCAACGGCACGCCCAACTCGCTGACGGTCAACCAGCACACCGGCACCGCGATCCTCAACTGGCGCGACTTCAACATTGCCGCCGGCAACAGCGTGACCTTCCGCCAGCCCGACGCGAACTCGGTGGCGCTGAACCGGATCCATGACGCCAACGTCACGCGCATCGACGGCAGCCTGCAGGCCAACGGCCAGATCTACCTGGTCAACCCGAACGGGTTGCTGTTCGGCGCCAATGCGCGCGTCGATGTCGGCGGCCTGATCGCCTCGACGCTCGATCTGACCGGTGACGACGCGCGGATCCGCTCGGGCCTGCTGTCCGATGCGCGCTTGGCGATGCCGGTGTTCGCCGGCGGCCTCGACGGCGCAGCGGCCAACGCCGACGGCAGCATCGACGTGTTTGCCGGCGCGACGATCCGCGCCGCCGGCCGCGACCAGCAGGGCACCGTGGTGCGCGCCGGCAACGTGTTCCTGTTCGCGCCGCAGATCAACAACGCCGGCAGCATCCAGGTCGACGCCGGCGGTCAGGTGATCTTCGCTGCCGGCCAGCGCGTGTTCCTCACCGGCTCGAACACGCCGACGCTGCGCGGCCTGCTGGTCGAGGTCGGAGAGGGCGGCCGCGTGACCCACAGCGGCGAGATCAGTTCGGCGCGCGGCAACGTCACGCTGATCGGCATGGCGGTCAACCAGTCCGGCCGCATCAGCGCCACCTCGGCGCTGCGCGAGAACGGTTCGATCCGCCTGGTCGCGCGGGAGGTCGGCAGGGACGGCAGCGTGCCGTTGGGCTTCTCGCAGCCGGAGCCGAACTACTTCCTGCAGGTGGGCCGAACCGGCACGGTGACCGTGGCCTCGGGTTCGCGCACCGAGGTCGTTCTCGACCGCGCCGACCGCGCCACCGCGCCGCTTGCCGACGCCTTTGCCGCGCAGGCGCGCTCGTCGATCGCGATCGAGGGCGCACAGGTGCAGGTGGGCGGCAGCGGCGCCGCCGGCAGCACGCTGCTGCAGGCGCGCGGCGGCGACGTCACCGTCAGCGCGCGCACCGAGACCGCGGCGATCGGCGCCGCCGGCCGCGTGCTCGGAGCCGAGGACCGCGCCGCCACGCTGAGCGTCGGCGCCGACGTCAGGATCGACGTGAGCGGCGAGCGCGATGTCGCGGTCGATGGTGCGCGCAACTTCGTCTACATCGACCGGCTGACCAGCTCGGATCTGCGCGACGCGCCGGTGCAGCGCGACGGCTTCCTGCGCGGCCAGGGCGTGTACGTGAACGTCGCGCAGAACCACCCGTTCATCGACCTGTCGAGCCGGCGCGATGCGGTTGCCGGAACCCAGGCCGAACGCAACGCCACCGCCGGCACGATCGCGCTGCGCGCCGAAGGCGCGGTGACGGTGGCAGCAGGCGCGACCTTCGACATCTCGGGCGGCAGCACCGTGACTTCGGCCGCTGCCGGCCGTACCTCGCGGCTGCTGACCGAGAACGGCCGCATCGTCGACATCGGCCGCGCGCAGCCCAACGAGCGCTATGTCGGCTTTGCCGACAGCTTCGTGCGCGAGCTCGATGCGCCGCGCGAAGGCGTGGCCAGCAGCACGCGCTTCGATGCGCCGCGCAGCACGGTGGTCGGCGGGTTCACCGAGGGCAAGGCGGCCGGCACGGTGGATGTTCTGGCGCCGCGCGCCGACTTCGCGCCGGCCATTGTCGCCGGCACGCTGCCCGGCGCACAGCAGCGCAGTGCGCCGCCGGCCGGCGGAACACTGCGCATCGGCGGCATCGGCGATAACGGCAACCTCGACGGTCAGGCCGATTTTTCGCGCGCCCACGTCGTGATCGCCAACGACGCCGTCACCGCCGCCGCGGCGCTGACGCCCGATCAGCGCGACCGGCTGATCGCGCTCGATGCGCGCCTGCTGCGGTCGGGCGCGATCACGCGCCTCGAAGTGGTCAGCGACGGCAGCGTCAAGCTCGCCGCCGATGCGCCACTCGACCTCGGGCCGCGCGGATCGCTGTCGATCGACGCCAACGCGGTCGAGATCGGCGCCTCGGTTCGCGCCGCCGGCGGCAGCCTGCGCATCGCCGAGCGGCCGCTGTCCTCCGGCGACGCCCAGGGCGTGCGGCGCGAGGCGCGCAACCTGGTCGCCACGGCCGAGCGCGGCACGGTGCGATTCGGCCTTGGAGTCGAACTCGACACCGCCGGCCGCTTCACCAACGAAAGCCTGCTCGCGCCGACGGCGGCGGCCACGGCGCCGGTGCTGCGCGATGGCGGCAGCATCGACATCAGCGGCCGCCGGGTCGACCTGAGCACGGTTGCGCGGCTGGCGGTCGATGCGGGCGCGCACGTCGACCGCCGCGGCGCCTTCAGCGGCGGCCGCGCTGGCAGCCTGTCGATCCGCGGCAGCGACACCGCCTCGGGCCTGGCGCAGGCCACCGACGGCGGTTCGCTGATCCTCGGCGCCGGCTTCGCGCAGCGCGTCAGCGGCTTCGGGTTCGGCGCCGGCGGGCGGCTGGCGATCACCGCACCGCGCATCCAGATCGGCGGCGCGTCGAGCGCGGGCGAACTGGGTCTGTCCACTTCGCTGTTCGATCGCGGCTTCGAGTCCTTCGCGCTGCGCGGCACCGACTCGCTGCGGGTGGCGCTCGGCGCCGTGATCCGGCCGGTGCCGCGGCTACTGCTGGCCGACCCGGACGCGCGCTTCGTGCCTTCGGGCGCGCCGATCGGCGCCATCGCCCAGGCGCGAACGTCGCTGCCGGCGCAGCAGCGACCGGCGCAGCTTGCGCTTGCCGCCGACCTGCCCGGCGGCACGGTCAGCATCGAGCCCGGGGTCTTGATCGATGCCGGCACCGGCGGCCGCATCGCGATCAGCGCCGGCCAGCGCCTCTTGGTCGATGGCGAACTGCGCGCCGCCGCCGGTGCGGTGAGCATGTCGCTGCGCGACGCGTCGCTGACGGGCTCGACGGTGGAGGACTTCATCGCGCGCACGGTTCACTTGGGCGATCAGGCGCGCGTCGACGTGTCGGGCACTTCGACGGTTCAGACCGATGCGCGCGGATTGCGCCGCGGCGACGTGCTCGACGGCGGCTCCGTGGTGCTGAACGCGCCGCGGGGCACGGTGGCGATCGCGCCCGGTGCGCTCATTCGCGCCGACGGCGCGGCCGACACGGTCGACATCGGCCCGGCCGGTTCGACCACCCGCGTCGAGCTCGCTTCCGCCGCCGGCACCGTGTCGCTGGCCGCCCAGCAGGGCCTGCTGGTCGACGGCACGCTGCAGGCGCGCGGCGGTTCGACCGCCGCGCCCGGCGGCAAGCTGTCGGTGGAGTTGAGCGGGCTGACACCGGACCAGAAGTCGCCCCCCTTCACGATCAGCGAGGCATTGCTCGAAGCGCTGTACCGCCAGGACCGGGTGCTGGCGATCGGCGGCGCTGCCGCGCCGCTGCCCGCGCTCGGTGCGCCGTTCGCCGCCGATCAGTTGGCCGGTCGCGGGCGGGTGTCGGCCGCGCTCGTCAACGGCGCCGGCTTCGATCAGGTCTGGTTGTCGAGCAGCAACGTGATCGAGGTGCCGCAGTCGCAGTCGCTGGCTGCGCGCGGCTCGCTGGTGCTGGACTCGCAGGTGCTGCGCACCTGCGCTGCGCTGTCGCTGCGGGCGCCGTATGTGGCGCTGGGCTTCGGCCCGCGCAACCTGCAGCCGGGGGCGGGCAGCGACGCCGCGGCACGCGGCGGCACGGGCGCGCTGAGCGTCGAGGCGCGCAATGTCGATCTCGTCGGCGACCTGACGCTGCAGGGAATCGGGCAGGTCGATGTCCGCGCCGCCGCCGACCTGCGGTTGCGCGGCGGCGGCTTCCCGACCGACGTGCGCCAGCGCGGCTCGCTGACGGCGGCGGCCGACCTCAGGCTTGCAGCAGCGCAGGTGTATCCGGCGACCCAGACCGACTACACGATGCGCGTGGTCGACCGCCCGCAAGGCACGATCCGCGTCGAGGCCAATGGCAACGCGGCGCTCGAGCCGCTGTCGGCGGCCGGCACGGTGAGCTTCGTTGCGCCCAACTACCGGCAGAGCGGGCGCGTGGTCGCGCCGCACGGCGCGATCGTGGTGCAGGCCGAAGGCGAGGTCGAGATCAGTGCTGCCGCCGAACTGTCGGTGGCCGGCAACGCGATCGTTCCCTACGGCACGGTGTTCAACCGCTCGCAGTGGAGCTACTCGAACAACCCGGCCGTGACCGGCGCCGTGCTGGCTTCGCCGGCCGGCGCGCAACTGCCGGACAAGCGCATCGACATCGCCGGCGGCCGGGTCGACATCGCGCCCGGTGCACGCGTCGACCTGCGCGGCGGCGGCGAACTGCTTGCGGCCGAGTTCATTGCCGGGCCGGGCGGCTCGACCAACGTCAGCCTGAACTTCGTTCCCACCGCGCCGGGGGCGAGCAGCACGCAGCGCAATCCGCTGTTCGCGCTGCTGCCGGCGCGCGGCACGGCGCTGGCGCCGTTCGACCCGCTGATCATGTCCGACCTGACCGCCAACGCTGCCGCGCTCGGCAGCGGTGGCGCGCTGGCCGCAGCCGGCGCCAACGCCAGCACGCTGCCGTTCGGAGCCACGATCACGATCGCGCCTGGCGGCCCGATCCCGGCCGGCGCCTACACCGTGCTGCCGCCGCGCTATGCGCTGCTGCCTGGCGCGGTGGCCGTCGAGCCGGTGGCGGGGCTGCGCGACATGGCGCCCGGGCAGGCGATCCGCGAGGCCGGGGGCACGACGATCGTCGCCGGCCGTCTCGGCCAGACCGACGCTGGCGCCGAGGTTGCGCGCTGGAGCGGGTTCCGTGTCTACAGCCGCGAACAGTTCGGGCGGCTGGCCGAGTTCCAGACCTATGGCGCCAGCCGCTTCTTTGCCGCCGCTGCCGCCGTGGCCGGGCAGGCGGCGCCGAGGCTGCCGATCGATGCCGGCGCGCTGTCGGTGGCGGCGGAGAGCTTGCGCTTCGCGCCCACCGTGCAGACGGCGGCGGCGGACGGACGCGGCGCGCAGGTGGCGCTGTCGGCGCCGTCGATCACGGTGGCCGCAGGCAGCGTCGCTGCGCCGCAGGCGCCGCAGTCCGACCTCGTGTTGAGCGCCGAGGCGCTGAGCGCGCTTGGGGCCGAGACCTTGGTGCTCGGTGCGCGCGCCGAACGCGACCGCGACGGCGATCTGACGCTGTCGCGTAACGCGCAGCGGGTGACGATCGACGAGGGTGCGCGTCTGGCCGCGGGCGAAGTGCTGCTGGCGGCTAGCCAAGCGGTCGAGGTGCGGGCCGGCGCGCAGATCGTCGCCACGCCGGCCGCCGCGAGCGCGGGGGGCGGCGCGCGCGCGACGGCTCGGGTGGATGTGAATGGCGACGGTGCGGCGCTGATGGTCAGTAGTGCCGGCGACGTTCCGGCGCTGGTGCGCGCCGATGCCTCGCCGGCGGGCGCCGCGACCCGCGGTGACCTGGTGGTCGACGACGGCGCGCGTCTGGAAGGCAACTCGGTGCTGTTCGACGGCACGCGCGCGCAGCGCTTCGCGCCGTCGGTGGCGCTCGCCGCGCGCAACATCGGACTCGGTGGCGCGGTGGTCAATCTCGGCGATGCGCCGGTCGGCACGCCGGGCCTGACGCTGTCCAATGCGCTGCTGGCGCAGTTCGCTGCTGCCGACAGCTTCACCGTGCGCAGCGCCAGCGTCTTCAACCTGTTCGGCGATGCCGTGCTCGGCGCCGTCGACGCCAGCGGCGCACCGACGCTGCGAGCGCTGACGCTGGACGGCGGTGCGCTCGTCGGCCACGGCGTTAGCAACCAGATTGCGACCCTGACCGCGGGCCGGATCGATCTGCGCAACAGCGGCGCGGTCAGCGGCGCCGCCGGCGCCGGCCAAGGCAGCCTGCGCCTGCACGCGATCGCCGGACCGGGCAGCGACGGCAACATCGCGCTCGGCGGCGGCCGCATCGCCGTGTCGGGCTTCAACGCGGTGACGCTGCGTGCCCAGGGGTCGCCGGCAACGGCCGCCACGACAGAGTCCGGGCAGATCCTGTTCGCGGGCGATGGTCGCATCGAGGTCAGCGGCGCGGCCACTCTGGCGGCGACGCAAATCGCCGCCGCGGCGGCGGCCGACCACGGCGTGACAGCCACCGGCGCCCTGCGCATCGAAGCGTCGGCCAGCACGGCGCCGGCGCGGCCCGAAGCGCTCGGCGCGCGCCTGGCTTTCGCCGGACGCAGCGTCGAGGTCAGCGGCCGCGTGGTCGCGCCGGCCGGCGAGGTGAGCCTGAGCGCGACCGGAAGCAATGCCAGTGACGACGTGACGCTGCGGGCCGGATCGCTGGTCGACGTGGCCGGTGCCACGCAGCGCTTCGCCGGCACGACGGTAGACGCTTCGGCCGGAGCGATCGCATTGTCCGCGGCCACGGGCTCGGTGCGGCTGCACGACGGCGCCACGCTCGATCTGCGCGGCGCCGGCGGCAGCGGAGATGCCGGCCGCCTGTCGGTGGCGGCGCAAAACGGCACGGTCGATCTCGCCGGGCGGCTGGCGACCGCGGCCGGCACCGACGCGCAGGGCGCGCGCATCTCGATCGACGCCGGTCGCTTGCCGGATCTGGGCGCAGTGGCACAGGCGATCTCAGCCGGCGCCGAAGGCACGCAGGCACACGCGATCGGCGTGCGCGTGCGCCAGGGCGACACCCGCTTGGCGGCAGGGCAGACGATCGCTGCGCGCAGCATCGTGATCGCCGCAGACGGAACCGACAGCGCCACCGATCCCGCGGCGGGCCGGGTGCGGATCGACGGCACCCTGGATGCGGGCGGCAGGCGTGGCGGTCGGGTCGAGGTCCACGCGCGCGACCAGGTTGCGCTCGGTGCCGGCGCACGGATCGATGCCGGTGCGTCCGTGTCCGGCGAGGAAGGCGGCAGCGTGGTGCTGTCGGCGCGCGTGCATGAAGCGGCGGCTTCCCGCCCGGCGCTCGACGGCATCCGTATCGAGAACGGCGCGCGAGTCGAGGTCGGCGCGAGCGCGCCGGAGCTTGGCGGCACCGTGACGCTGCGCAGCGCCCGTGTCGGCAACGATGTGGCGATCGAAGCGCTGCCGGCCGGATACCTGGGCGGCGCACGCCAGGAGATCGTCGAGGCGGTCGTGCTTGCGAGCGCGAGCGGCAACCTGGCGCTGACGCCGACCGGTGCCAGTAGCGCTGTCAATCCGCTGCCCGGCCTGCGCGAGACGTTGCAGAGTTTCATGACCGACGCCAACCGGGCCGCGATGGCGGCGCGGCTAAACCGGGCCGGCGCTGGCCCGGCCGCGTTCTCGTTGCGACCCGGGCTGGAGATTCGCACTCCGGGCGACATCGCAATTGCCGCTGCGATCGACTTTTCCGCCGGTCTCGTCGCCGGCGACAGCGGCAGCGCGTTCGACTGGCGCTACGGCGGCAGCACGCTCGCCGGCAGCGACCCGGGTGCACTGGTGCTACGTGCGGGCGGCAACATCAACGTCAACCAGTTGTTGACCGATGGCATGACCGGCACTGCCACCGGTACCGCGCCGACGCTGCGACCGCTCGCTGCCGGCGAGAGCTGGCGCCTGCAGCTCACCGCCGGCGCCGACCGCGCCGCGGCCGACGCCTCGACTACCGCAGAGGCCACCGGCAACGTGGTGGTCGGTGCCAACGGTGCGATCCGCACCGGCACCGGTCGCATCGACGTGGCTGCCGGCAACGACATCACGCTGGCGGCGCAGACCGCGGTGATCTTCAGCGCCGGCGTGGCCGACGTTGCCGGGCCGACGTTTGCCAATGCCCAGGTCGCGGCGCTCAATCCGCCGCCGGTGTTCACCCGACGCGGCGGCAGCGTGCGCCTGACGGCCGGGCGCGACATCAACGCCACCGGCGGCAGCAACCAGCTCGTTAACGAATGGCTGTGGCGGGTCGGCGCCGGCAGCGCGGCCAGCGCCGGCTTCGAAGGCAGCGGCAACGCGCCCACCGCCTGGTGGGTCAACATCGGCCGCTTCCAGCAGGGCGTGGGTGCGCTCGGCGGCGGTGACCTTGCGCTACAGGCCGGTCGCGACATCAACCGCGTCGGCGCGTCGGTGCCGAGCAACGCCTTCATGCAGGCGCAGACCGCGTCCGGTGACCCGGCGGTCGTCACCGGCTACACGCTGTCGGAGCGCAACGGCGGTGCTCTTGATGTCAGCGCCGGCGGCCGCGTCGGCGGCGGCACCTATTACGCGCAGCGCGGCGAGTTCGACGTTCGCGCCGGCACGATCGACAGCGCCCTGGCCGCCGACCAGTTGCGCATCGCCCACGGCAACAACCGCGTTGACCTGCAGGCGCGCGGCGATGCACGCGTGCTGGTGGCATTCAATCCGACCTGGGCGGCGCCTTCGGGCGCGCAGATCCTGCCGGGTGGCGGTGCCGCCAACCCGCGCAACAGCGCCTTCGCGACCTTCGGCGGCGACAGCGCGCTGTCGGTCCGTTCAACCACCGGCGACGTGACCTTCGGCGGCACGCTCGGTTCGACGCTGGGGCCGGCGCTCAGCGCGAACTTCATCGACCGGCGGCCGTTCGCCATCGCCGCGCCGACGATGGATCTGGTCAGCTTCGGCGGCGACGTGCGGATCGACGGCTCGGTGCTGATGTTCCCCGACGCCGCAGGCCAGTTGCGGATGCTGGCTGACGGCAACGTCGGTGGCCAGGGTGCGATCACGATGTCCAACCTCGATCCGGCGGCGCTGCCGCGCGTGGCCGCGCCGGACCTGTTGAGCCAGTTGCGCGCGCGTTTCGCGGCCGACCGCGAACTGGGCAGGTTCGATCTGGCGAGCACCGTTCGCCACGGCACTTTGCCGCTGCCGCTGCACGCGGCCAACTCAGAACCGGTATACGTGGTGGCACGCAGCGGCTCGATCGAGGCGCTGACCTTCGACCTGCCGAAGTTCGCCCACTTCGTCGCCGGCACCGACATCGGCAACGGCGCGCGCATGCTGGTGCAGAACGCCTCGGCCGACAGCGTCACCCGCATCAATGCCGGCCGCAACATCGACTTCGGCGCCTCCGGCGGCAGCGCCACCGACTTCGCGATCGAGATCCGCGGCCAGGGCGCGGCCGAGATCCTCGCCGGTGGCGCGGTCAGCCTGGGCACCGCCGGCGGCATCGTCTCGCGCGGCAATCTAGCCAACGCCTTCCTGCCGGCCGAAGGGGCCTCCCTGGTGGTCGCAGCCGGCGTGGGCCGCGGCGACGACGGCTTCGCGCAGGCGCCCGACTATGCCAACGCACTGCGCCAGTTCGTCCGCTTCGATGCCTTCGCCGCCGCCGGTGCGGCCTCGGCGGGGCTGAATGCCGAAGTCCTGGCCGACAAGTTCGATCCGGCGCTGCGCTCGCTGCTGGCGCGCGCACTGGCCGATCGCGCGGCGATCGACGATCCGACTTCGTCGATCAGCCGCGAACTGGCCGCGCTGTCGCCGCTGCAACTGCAGCGGGCGGGAGTGGCGCTGGTCACGCAGGTGCAGCGTGTCGCCAATCGCCGCTTCGTCGAGACGCGCAACACCGACACCTTTGCCGCCGGCTACGCGGCTCTGGGTGACCTGTTCCCGCGCCTCCAGGACAGCGCGCAGGGACTGCGCCAGTTCGTCGCCGCCAATCCGTTCGCCGCGGCGGCCGATGGCGAGGCGCTGCGCGAGCAGGCGTTGGGCGGGCTGCCGGCCGCGGTCGTCGCGGCGCTTCGGCTGGGTCTGGCAGCGCCCTCATCGGTCGACGATCCATCGTCTGCGTTCAACCGCGCGCTGGCGGCGCTGCCGGCCGACGAAATGGCGCTGGGCGGCCGCCTGCTGTTGGCCAGGACACTGCATGTCGGCGGCATTGCGCTCGACGAACTGCGTGCCGCCGGCCGGGTCGAGTCAGGGCAAGGCACGCCGTTTGCGCGCGGACTGACCGATCTGGCGGCGGCCTTCGCGCCGGGCGGTGCGGTCGGAGTCAACGACATCTCGCTCGTGTTCAGCCAGTTCAAGGCCGAGCAAAGCGGCGACCTGGCGCTGTTCGCGCCGCGCGGCGGCGTGCTGGTAGGGCAGGGCAATCCTCCCGCCGGCGCGGTGGAGAAGCGGCCCGACCAACTCGGCATCCTGACCCTAGGCGGCGGCGACATCGTCGGCGCGGTGCGCGACAACTTCGACGTGTTCCGATCGCGCGTGTTCACGATCGCCGGTGGCGACATCCATCTGTGGTCGTCGGCCGGCAACATCGACGCCGGCCGTGGTCCGCGCGACGTGACCGTGGCGCCGCCGCCGCGCCTGGCGATCGGTCCCGACGGCAGCGTGAGCTTCGACGTCACCGCCAGCGTCAGCGGCAGCGGCATCGGTGCGCTGCGCACCCGCGCCGACCAGGCAGCGAGCGACATCCGGCTGATCGCCCCGCGCGGCTTCATCGACGCCGGCGAGGCCGGCATCCGCGCCGACGCCGGCACGGTCACGCTCGGCACCAACATCGTGCTGAACGCCGGCAACGTCTCCGCCGGTGGCGGTGTCACCGGCGGCGCCGTGGTGGTGGCGCCGCCGGCGCCGCTGCCGGCGGCGACCACCGGCGGCGACCAGGCAACCCGCACGGTCGAGGAGACGCAGCGCGCTGCCGCGGCCCAGCAGAAGGAAGCCGAGGAACGTGCCGAGCGCGAGCGGCGCACGCGCGTGCGCGGCGAATTCATCGGCTTCGGCGATGACTGAGCGCGCACCCGAGGCCAGGTCGCGCCGCCTTGGGTTGGTGTGGTCACCGCGACGAAACGCGCCGATCACAAACTGCATGACTGCCGAGTTCCACCCCTTCGCTGCTACGCGGACCGACCGATGAAGCGCCTGCTTTCCCTGCTGTCGATGCTGATCGCGCTCAGCCTGTTGCCGTTGTCGGCACAGGCGTGGTGGAACGCGGACTGGAAGTACCGCAAGAAGGTCACGATCGACACCACGGCGCAGGCGGCGGACCTCAGGGAGGCGGTCGGACCGATTCCGCTGGCGGTGCGACTGCACAGCGGCAACTTCCTGTTCACCGACGCCAAGCCCGACGGCAGCGACATCCGCTTTGTCGCCGGCGATGGCAAGACGCCGCTCAAGCATCACGTCGAACTATTCGACGCCAACAACCAGTTGGCGATCCTGTGGGTGCAGGTACCGCGCCTGCCGGCAGCCTCGGCGAGCGAGTTCTTCTGGATGTATTCCGGCAATGAGAGGGCGGTGTCCGCCGACGATGCGCGCGGCGTCTACGGCGACCGCGAGCTGCTGCGGCTGGGCTTTGCCGGCACTGGCGCCGCCTTTGTCGACAGCAGCGCCTACGCCAACACATTGACAGCCGAGGGCGTGAGCGCGAGCGAGGCGGGTTTTGCCGGGCGGGCTGCGCTGTTCACCGGCACGCCCTTGCGCGTCGCCGCCGTGCCGGCGGCGCGCGTGCTTGCCAATGCGCCGGACGCCGGCGCGAGCTTCTCCGCCTGGATCCGACCGGAGGGCCGCCAGCGGGCGCAACTGTTTGCCTGGGGCCCGTTGAGCGTATCGCTCGCCGATGGCGCCTTGAGCGCCGCTGTCGGCCGCGCGGCGGCCAGCGGCGGCGCCGTGCGCGAAGGCGAGTGGAACCACGTCGCGGTCAGCGTGTCGTCGCGGCTGGTGCTGTACGTCAACGGCGTCGAGGTTGCCAGCGAGCAAGCAACGCTCGTCGACTTGGCCGGCGACATGCAGCTCGGCTCGGGCTATCGCGGCGCGATGGACGTGGTGAGCCTTGCCTCGGCGGCGCGCAGCGCGGCCTGGTTCCGCGCCGAGGCGGCGCAGGGCATCGACGGCCGGCTGCTCGTGCACGGCGAACCCGAGACCGCCGAAGCGGGCGGCGGGCACGGTTACATCGCGGTGCTGTTCAACAGCCTCACGGTCGACGCGATCGTCGTGATCGTGATCCTGGCCGGCATGTTCGTGGTGGCGATGTACGTGATGGCGAGCAAGGCGCTGATGCTGGCGCGCACCGACCGCGGCAACGCCGACTTCATCGACGAGTTCGAGAGCCGGCCGGAGGAGTACCTCGATCCCGCCCGTCCTCCGCCGCCGGCGCTCGGCAATGGCCGCCTGCGCCACTCCTCGCTGGCGCGGCTGTACCAGACTGGCATGCATGAGCTGCGGCGCCGGTTGAACGGCGAGGTCCGCGGCGGCCTGAAGGCCGAGGCGGTGGCAGCGATCCGGGCGAGCATGGACTCGACGATGATCCGCGAGATGCAGCGGCTGAACCGCAGCATGGTGCTGTTGACGATCGCCATTTCCGGCGGCCCGTTTCTCGGACTGCTCGGCACGGTGGTCGGCGTGATGATCACCTTTGCCTCGGTCGCCGCCGCCGGCGACGTGAGCATCGCCGTGGTCGCGCCGGGCATGGCGGCGGCGCTGCTGGCGACCGCGGCCGGGCTGGCGGTCGCGATCCCGGCCCTGTTCGGATACAACTACCTGCTGACCCGGATCAAGGGCATCACCGCGGACATGCGGGCGTTCTCTGACGAGTTCGTGACCCGGATGGCCGAACGGCACTGAGCGGGAGACAACGATGCAAGTGCAGGATGACGATGTCTACGACGAGGTCAACGTCGTGCCGATGATCGATCTGACGCTGGTTCTGCTGATCATTTTCATCGTCATGACCACCGCCAGCGTGCAGGGGATCAAGGTCAACCTGCCGCAGGCAAGCGCCGCGCCGAGCCTGGCCAAGCCGCAGACCAAGGCGATCACGATCACCGCTGACGGCAGCATCTTTCTCGACGCCTTTCCGGTGACGTTGGCCGAGCTCGAGCAGCAACTGCTCTCGCTCAAGGCGGCGAGCCCGGACTTCCCGGTGGTGATCCGCGGCGACGCCAAAGTGCAGTACGAGAAGGTGATCGCGGTGCTCGACCTGATGGGCCGACTCGAGATCACACAGTTGGGCCTCGTGACGCAGCGGATCGTCAACTGAGGCGCAGCAGCAGGCCAGACCATGCGCAGCGACTACCGGGCCCGGCCGAGCATCGCCAAGGCACTGCTGTTGGGCGGCGGATTGCTGCTGAGCCTGGCCCTGCTATGGGTTCTTGTGAGCTGGCTGCGCGCGGACGCCGATGGCCAGCCGCGGCGCACGGTGCAGGTCACCGTGCTGCGGCCGCCACCGCCCCCGCCGCCGCGCAAGTTGGAGGAAAGACCGCCCGAGCCGCCCAAGGTCAGGGAGGAAATCAAGATCGACACGCCGCGCCCGGTGGACGAGCCGAAGGTCGCAGACGAGGCTCCTGCGCCCGGCCCGCTGGGGCTGGATGCGCCGGGCAGCGGGCCGGGCGACGGCTTCGGTCTGGCCGCGCGACCGGGCGGGCGCGACATCACGCTCGGCGGTGGCGCCACTGGCGGTGGCGGCCTCGGCTTCTCGATGTTCGCCAACGGCGCGGCGCGCCACATCGCGCAGGAACTGGCGCGCGTCGAGCAGTTGCGCCACGTCGAGTACCGCGTCGAGGTGCGCGTGTGGATCGCCAAGGACGGGCGAATCGAGCGCGCCGAGATGGCCGGCAGTTCCGGCGATGCGCGCACCGACGCGTTGATCCGCGAGGGGTTGTCGCGAATTTCGGCACTGCGCGGGCCGGTGCCCGAAGGCCTGCCGCAGCCTTTGCGCGTGCGAGTCACCTCAAGCGAGACCTGAACAGCGACAGCGACCAGCCATGACGACCCTCCCCCGACCGAGCACGATTCTGGCCGCAGTTCTCCTGGCGGCCGCAGCACCCTGCGCCATCGCTCAAGCGCCGGCGCCCGCGGTTGGCGAAAGCGTCGAGCAGATCCGCAATTCGCTGCTGTCGCTGATCCGCGCCCTCGTCGACCAGAACGTGCTGACCGTGGCGCGCGCCGAGCAGATGCTGCGCGAGGCAGGCATCGACCCGGCGCTGCTCGCCGGACCGGCGCCGGGTGCGGCGGCGGCAGCGCCGCCGCCGCGCTCGGTGGTGCGTGTGCCCTACGTTCCCGAGGTGGTCAAGCGCGAGTTGCGCGAGGAAATCCGCCGCGACGTGCTGGCGCAGGCGCGTGCCGAGCGCTGGGGAGAGCCGGGCGCGCTGCCCGACTGGCTGTCGCGGTTGAGCTTCAGCGGCTCGCTGCGCGTGCGCTGGCAGCGCGACGCGTTCGCAGACGACAACTCGATCGGGCCGCTGGTCGACGCGTTCCAGCAACTGCCCGACGGCACCACCGCCAACACCACCGAAGATCGCGACCGCCTGCGGCTGCGCGCGCGGCTCGGCGTCAACGTGCGCGTGTCGGAGGAAGTCAGCGCCGGCCTGCGCATCGTCAGCAGCAGCGGCGGCGACGAGAACAGCCCGGTCTCCTCCACGGTCGACCTTGGGCGCGGCAGCCGGCGCTTCGGCGCTGCCTTCGACCTGGCGTTCATCGAGTGGACCGGCACGCACTTCAGCGTCGCCGGCGGGCGCATCGCCAATCCGTACCTGGCCACCGACCTCGTGTGGGCGCCCGACCTGACGCTGGACGGCGTGGCCGCGAGCTACCGGCCGCGCTTCTCGCAGACCTGGTCCGGGTACGTGACGGCGGGCGTTCACCCGCTGCGCGAGGTGGCCGGCGGGCCGACGCAACTCGCATCCGACAAGTGGCTGTTCGGGGTGCAGACCGGAGTGCGCTGGCGCGGGTCGGCCAATTCCAGCCTGCGCGTCGGCCTCGCGTACTACGACTTCCGTGATATCGAGGGTCGGCTCAACCCGGCCATGCCGCCCGACAACACGTTGTTCAACGCTTCGGCGCCCGTGTTCCGCCAGCGCGGCAACACGATGTTCAACATCCTGGCGCTGAGCAGTACCACCGGCGCGCAGCTCTTCGGCCTGGCCTCGAAGTTCCAGCTCGTCAACGCCACCGTAGGCTACGAACTGGGGCGGTTCGATCCGTACCGGCTTGGCATCAGCGCTGATGTGGTGCGAAACATCGGCTTCGACCGCGCCGAGATCCTCGAGCGCATCGGCCCGGCCGCAGCCGACCTGCCGTTCGACCGCAGTGGCCGCACCGGTGTCGAGCGCCGGCGCACGCTGGGCTACCGCTTCGAGTTGCAGTTCGGTCATGCAGACCTGGATCGCGCGGGCCAGTGGCAGGCATTCGCCGGCTATCGCTACCTGGAGCGCGACGCCGTGCCGGACGGCTTCACCTCGGGCGACTACCGGCTCGGCGGCACCGACGTCAAGGGCGGCTTCATCGGCGCCGGCTACGGGCTGGCGCGCAACACTTCGGTGTCGCTGCGCTACGTGGTGGGCGAGAGCATCGATCTTGCGCCGCGCCTGCGCGTCGACACCTGGTTCCTCGACGTCAACGCGAGGTTCTGAGCATGGGCGCTGCGACCGGAATCACGGCAGGCCGGCGGCTGCTCGGTACGCTGGTCGCGATCGGCATGATGCTGGCCGCTGCCAACGGCGCGCACGCGCAGAGCGCGGCCGATCGCGAACGGGCGCAGCTTCGCCAGTTGCAGCAGCAGGTGCAGAAGCTGCAGCAGGACAACGCGGCGTTGCGGCGCGAGCGGGACCAGGTGGCGGCCAAAGCGCGCGAAGCCGAGTCTGCGGCGCGCGAGCTGGCCGGCGCGCGCGCCGGCGTCGGGGCGGCGCGGCGCGAGGCGACGGCGCTGCGCGGCGAGTTGGAGACGCTGCGCGGAGATCTTGAACAGGTGCGCGCCGAACTGGCACGGACTCAGCAGGAGGTGCGCCAGCGCGACGAGGCGCTGCAGCAGGCGGCGCAGAATGCGGCCAGTTCGCAGCGGCGCTTTGAAGCCGACAGTGCTGTGCTCGGCGCACGTCTCAAGCAGAACACCGCGCGCGCCGAGCTGTGCGAGGTGCGGCACGCGCAGGTCTTTGCCACCGGCGAGCAACTGCTGGCGCTGTACGAGCGCGACCGACTGCGCCTGTGCGAGCCCCTGACCGGCCTGTGGCGTGTGCGCGAGGAAACGCGCATCCAGGAACTGCGCGAGCGGCTGCTCGATGCACGGCTGGAACTGCCGGCAGCCGCGCCGTCGCCAGAGGCGACGACGCATGCGCGCTGAGTCGACTGCGCTGCGGCGCATCTCGCCCGGCTTGGCCGGCCGCCGATGCGGTTCAGTGGCGCTGCTGCCGCGCGCGTCGACTCGTCTGCGTCCAGTCCGCCACGCGGCTCGGGTGTAACGGATCTGGCCGCGACGACCGTCGCCTGACCCCGGGACGGTCCGTAGCTCAAATGGTCCATGCGCCGCGCTTCGCTGTCATCGCCGTGCACTGACCGCTCTCTAGCCTGCGACCGCGCCGCGGCCACCGGCCCGGCGCATCAGAAGTCATCCCTTCGATTCGCTTGTTTCGATCCGGAGTGCCTATGTTGATCCGATCCGTACTGGTGGCGACCGCGGTCGCCGCCTCACTGCTGGCAACGGCGCCCGCCCATGCGCGCGGCGACGTGAGCAACGTCGTGTTCCTGCATCCTGACGGCATCAGTGCCTCGCACTGGGCTGCGGCGCGCATGTACTGGAAAGGTCCCGACGGTCTGCTCAACTGGGACCTGCTGCCGCAGATGGCGGTCTATCGCGGCCACATGCTCGAGCTGTTGACAGGAACCTCCAACGGCGGCGCCACGACCCACGCCTTCGGCTTCAAGGTCGAGGGGCTCGGGTCCTTCGGCAAGGACGGCAACGGCAACGCCACGCCGCCAACGGATCGCTTCATCAACGCGCTGTCCGGCTATCCGGGCAGCCTCCTGCGCGAGGCCGCCAACAAGGGCCATCCGACCGGTCTGGTCAACGACGGCAACATCGGCGAGCCCGGCACCGGCGCTTTCGCCGCCGAAGTCGGCAATCGCGACAACTGGAACGCGATCGCCCTGCAGATCATCGCCGGCCGCGATGGCGCGCAACCGGCGAAAAGTTCCGCTGACCGCGCTCCGCGCGTGATCCTCGGTGGTGGCGAACGCAACTTCCTGCCGCAGGGCGCGCCGCCCTGCGCCCCCGGCACTGCCGGCAGCATCAATCAGCAAGGCATCGCTACCTTTCCGCTGAACTGCATGGTGCATACGCTCGACTGGAGCAAGCCTGCTGGCACCGGTGGTCCGCTTGGCATCGGCCGAGTCGCCACGCCCGACCGCACCGACGGCCGCAACCTGCTGGCCGAGGCCGCGGACGCGGGCTACCTCGTGATCCGCACGCGCGCAGAGTTCGATGCGGTGCTCGCTCGTCTGCAAGCGGATCGCAGGTGGCAGCCGAAGATCCTCGGCCTGTTCGCCGCGCACCATACCTTCAACGACCGCAACGAAGAGGATCTGATCGCCAACGGTTTCCGCGACGCCTCGGTGCCGGTCAACGACAAGTCGTCGAACCTGGTCCTGTACGGCAATCCGCGGTCGACCGACCCCGGCTTCAACCCGCCGCGCGGCGACGCGATGTTGCGCATGGCGATGATCGTGCTGACGCGACACAGCAACGCGGTCGGGCTGCCGTACTTCCTGGTGGCCGAGCCGGAGAGCACCGACAACTTCGGCAACTCGAACAACGCGATCGGCTCGCTGGTGGCCGCCAAGATCTCCGACGACATGATCGGCGTGGTCCAGGACGCGCAGAACGATCGCCGGCGCGATCTATTCGGCACGCGCTTCCCGATCACCGTGCTGACTGCCGCCGACAGCGATGCAAGTGGACTTCAGGTGCTGGCCCTGCCGGGCGAAGTGGCGGCGGTTGGCACGATCCCCCTGAACGCGGCGGCCGGATTGCCGGCCATGACGAACCCGCTCGACGGGATGTACGGCCGCAACTCGCCGTCGTTCGCGGCTGAGCCGGACCAGTTCAACCGCGTGTTGCACTTCGCGATCGCCTGGAGCGGCGGTCCTGACTTCGGCGGCGGCATCCTGGCGCGTGCTTCGAGCAATCGCGGTGACAACCGCGACACGCGCGGCAACGTGACGCTGGCGGACTTCGCCGAGCGCTTCGACAACACCGACGTGTATCGCTTCCTGCACGCGAAGCTCTTCGGCCGCCTGTTGCCGCCCGCCACCACCCTGGCGCCGTCGCGTTGAGTGCGGAGCGTCCATCACACTGGCCCGCCATGTGGCGGGCCAGTAGATCAGGCGCCGGGCGCTGCTTTGCCCCTCGGCGATGGCACGCTCGAATCGCTCGACCGCCTTGAACGCGGGTCGACAAGGCAACGCCCCGAACAGCGCTCCGCACCGTGAAGCCGGTCACCGCGGTTGCACGGACACTGTGCGGGGAGTCGGGCTGCACTGTGCTGTCGCGCTCAGAGTGAGACGCGGGGACAAGCGGTTTGGCACTTGATATGCGGAAGCAAGTGCTCGGGCGGGAGGTCAAAGCTACGAACCAAGGGGTCGTGGGTTCAGGTTCGAATCCTGCCGGGCACACCACACCGGAAGCGGGCCGGTGATCGGTCGATCACCGGCCCGTTTTGTTGTCGACCGCAGGGCGGCACAACCCTGGAATGCACAACGGCCTCGATCAGCAGAGGCCGTTTGGCTGGCGGAGAGGGTGGGATTCGAACCCACGTTACCGGGAACCGGTAAACCGGATTTCGAATCCGGCGCATTCGACCACTCTGCCACCTCTCCCGCAATCGGCTCGCGCGCGGTCGATCGCGCGAGGGCGCGGATTGTATCGCAGCGATGCGCGGCCTCGACTGGCGGCGGCGACGCGATCAGAGCGGGATGCCGAGCGCGGCGAACAGGTCGTGATGGCGCGCCGCCTGGCTCGGGTAGCGCAGGCGGGTGGCGGCGACGATCGCGCTCAACTGCTGCAGGGCGAGATCGAAGTCCTCGTTGATGATCACGAAATCGGCTTCCGGCGCGTGCGCGATCTCGCTGCCGGCGGCGAGCAGCCTGCGGCTGATCACCGCTTCGCTGTCCTGTCCGCGCCGGCGCAGGCGTTCGGCGAGCGCGTCGATCGACGGCGGCAGGATGAAGATGCTCACGGCGCGCGCGTAGGCGGCCTTGACCTGGCGCGCCCCCTGCCAGTCGATCTCGAGCAGGGCGTCGCCGCCGGCCTGCATGCGCTGTTCGATCCACAGCCGGCTGGTGGCGTAGAAGTTGCCGTGCACCTCGGCGGCTTCCAGGAACTCGCCGCGTTGGCGCCGCTGCTTAAACTCTTCGATGCCGACGAAGTGGTACTCGCGGCCGTCGCGGTCGCCGGGTCGCGGCGCGCGCGTCGTATAGGAGACCGACAGCGCGATCGCCGGGTCACGCGCCAGCAGCGCGTTGACCAGGGTCGACTTGCCGGCCCCCGAAGGCGCCACCACCATGAACAGGTTGCCGGCGGCGGTCGCGTCGTCGGCGGTCGAGGGCTTGGGCTGAGGCGTCATTCGAGGTTCTGGATCTGCTCGCGCATCTGCTCGATGGCGATCTTCAGTTCGATCGCCGCCTGGGTGAGGTCGATCGCCGCCGCCTTGGAGCCGAGCGTATTCGCTTCGCGGTTCAGCTCCTGCATCAGGAAGTCGAGCCGGCGGCCGACGGCGCCGCCGGCGGCGAGCACGCGGCGCACTTCGGTCACGTGCGTCGACAGGCGCTTGAGTTCTTCGTCGACGTCGGCACGCAAGCCGTACAGGGTCACTTCCTGCCGGATCCGCTCGGCGATCTCTTCTCTGGTCACCGTCGCTCCGGCCAGCGCCGTGCCGAGCGCCTGCGCCAGGCGCTCGGCGAGCTTTCGTTCGAGCGCGGCGAGAATCTCGGGCACTCGCGGACGCAACTGGGCGACGATGGCGTCGATCGCGTCGCAGCGCTCCACCAGAACCCGGCGCAGCGCATCGCCCTCGCGCCGGCGCGTGGCCTGTAGTCCGTCGATCGCCTCCCGCAGCGCCGAGGCCAGTGCCTCGGCCGTGGCTTCGCTGTCGACGGCCGGCGTCTCGACGATGCCGGGCCAGGCGAGCAGGTCGGCAAGCGACAGCGGCGTTGCCTGCGGCACGGCGCGCTGCAGGCGCTCGGCGAGCGCCACCAGGTGCGCGAGCGCGAATTCGTTGACCTGGGGCGCGAGGGCCTGCGCTTGGCGCTGCAGCCAGAGCCGGCAGTCGACCTTGCCGCGCGCGAAGGCGGCGCCGATCGACTCGCGCAGCAGCGGCTCGAGCGCGCGCAGTTCGTCGGCCACGCGTAGCGACAGGTCGAGGAAGCGACCGTTGACCGAGCGCAGCTCGACTTGCAGCAGTCCGAGCGCGATCGGCCGCGTGGCGCTGGCGAAGCCGGTCATGCTGGCAACTGGGCCGGCGGCGGGGTTCTTTTCTCTCGATTGCACGACTGTCGGGACGATGGTCGGCCAAGGCCGGTTGGATAGAATCCAATGCGCCAGAGAAGTTTCCGATCCGGCCGGCGCGAACCGAACCCGACCCCGACTCCCCCCGATGGCGGCGCAGAACAACGCTTCATTGCCCGAAGGGCTCGAGGTCGGCGGCTACCGCATCGTAAAGAAAATATCGAGCGGCGGCTTCTCGATCGTTTACCTGGCCACCGATGAGGCCGGGCAGTCGGTGGCGATCAAGGAGTACATGCCGGCGGCGCTGGCGCAGCGCAAGACCGGCGAGTTCTCGCCCTACGTCGCGCCCGAAAACCTCAACACCTATCGCATCGGCCTGAAGTGCTTCTTCGAGGAGGGGCGCGCGCTGGCGTCGATCTTCCACCCGAACATCGTGCGCGTGCTGAACTTCTTCCGCGCCAACGATACCGTGTACATGGTCATGAACTACGAGTCGGGACGGTCGCTGCAAGAGCACGTGATCCGCAACCGCTCGAAGGAGCAGAAGGACGTGCTCTCCGAGCGCTTCGTGCGGCGCGTCTTCAGCCAGGTGATGAACGGCCTGCGCGAGGTGCACAGCAACCGCCTGCTGCACCTGGACGTGAAGCCGGCCAACATCTACCTGCGAATGGACGGCACGCCGATCCTGCTCGACTTCGGCGCCGCGCGCCAGACTCTGCAGCGCGACATCAGCAAGACCTACCCGATGTACACGCCGGGATTCGCCGCGCCCGAGCTGTACAAGCGCGATGCCGAACTCGGTCCCTGGACCGACGTGTACTCGATCGGTGCCTGCATCTACGCCTGCATGTCGGGCATGCCGCCGCAGGAGTCCGATCAGCGCCTGAAGGACGACCGCATGCCGCAGGCGCTGCGGTCGTTTCGCGGGCTGTATTCGACGCAGATGATCTCGATGGTCGAGCGCTGCCTGCGGCTGAACTCGCTCGAGCGGCCGCAGACCGTCTATGCGGTGCAGAAGGAGTTGCTGAACAACGTGCCCGAGAAGCCGGAATTCAGCATGATCGAGCGCACCGGCGCGCGCGTGCGCCATATGCACGAGCGCGTCTCGCGCTTCCTCAAAGAGCACAACATCACCTGGTTCTAGCGCGACGCAAGACCACCGGGCCAAACCATGCGCTTCTCGATCTACCAGGAGAGCAAGAAGGGCGGGCGCAAGGTCAACCAGGACCGGATGGGCTACCTGTACACGCGCGATTCGCTGCTGATGCTGGTGGCCGACGGCATGGGCGGACACGCGCGCGGCGAGGTGGCGGCGCAACTGACGATCCAGACCATGGCCTCGCTCTACCAGAGGCTGGCGCAGCCGCTGCTGCCCGATCCGGCGCGCTACCTGGAAGAGGCGGTGCTGGCATCGCACCGCGAACTGCACCGCTACCGCGCCGAGCACAGCCTGCCCGAGGCACCGCGCACGACGCTCGTCGCCTGCGTGATCCAGCAAGGCGCGGCGGTGTGGGCGCACGTCGGCGACTCGCGGTTGTACATGCTGCGCGGCGGCCGCATCGTCGAGCGCACGGTCGATCACTCGCGCGTGCATCACCTGGTGTCGGCCGGACTGATCCGCGCCGAGGACGCCAAGGACCACCCGGAACGCAACCGCATCTTCAACTGCATCGGCGCCTTCGTCGCGCCGACGGTCGAGGTCAGCCGGCCGGTGGCGCTGCGCAACGGCGATACCCTGCTGCTGTGCACCGATGGCCTGTGGGGCACGCTCACCGACCGGCAGCTTGCTGAGGCCTTCCAGGGCAGCACCGTGATGCGGGCGGTGCCGGAGTTGACGGAAATGGCGCTCGCCCGCGCCGGTGCCGACGCCGACAACTGCACGGCAGTGGCGATGACCTGGTCCGGCACCGAGTCGGTCGACATGGTGCCGCCGACCGATGCGCCGGTGTCGACGCTGGTGATGCCGGAAGGCGCGGTCGCCTCGACGATCCAGATCCCGCGCGGTGTCGATCCGGACGACGTCGGTCTGACCGAAGACCAGATCGACGAGGCGGTGGCCGAGATCAACCGCGCGATCGCGCGCTCGAGCAAGCTGATCGACGGCAGGTAGTGCGGCCGCGACGCACGCGGCCCGGTAGCATCGGCGCCTTGCCGATCGGATCTTCCTCATGAGTATCTTGCGCGCCGAGGGTCGCGCGTCCGGCGCGCTGCGCCCGGTGCGGCTGACCCGCCACTACACCCGCCATGCCGAAGGCTCGGTGCTGGTCGAGTTCGGCCACACGCAGGTGATCTGCACTGCCTCGATCGAGGACAAGGTGCCGGCGTTCCTCAAGGGCCGAGGCCAGGGTTGGCTCACTGCCGAGTACGGGATGCTGCCGCGCGCCACGCACACGCGCGGCGAGCGCGAGGCAGCCCGTGGCCGGCAGAGCGGGCGCACGCAGGAGATCCAGCGCCTGATCGGCCGCAGCCTGCGCGCGGTGGTCGACCTCGCCCGGCTGGGCGAGCGCACGGTGCAGGTCGACTGCGACGTGATCCAGGCCGACGGCGGCACGCGCACGGCGGCGATCACCGGTGCCTTCGTCGCCGTGCAAGATGCCTGTACGCGGCTGCAGTCGCAGTCGCAGCTCGATGCCTGGCCGATGCGCGACTTCGTGGCCGCGGTCTCGGTCGGCCTGCACGGCGACGAGGCGCTGCTCGATCTCGACTACGCCGAGGACGCCGCCTGCGCGACCGACATGAACGTGGTCATGACCGGGCAGGGGCGCTTCGTCGAGGTCCAGGGCACGGCCGAGGGCGAGCCCTTCGACGAACGCCAGTTGCAGCGCATGCTCGATCTGGCCCGAAGCGGCATCGCCGAGCTGGTCGGGCTGCAGAAGCGCGCGCTTGGGGTCTAGCCAATGCAGCAGCGCAGGCTGGTCCTGGCCTCGGACAACGCCGGCAAGCTGCGCGAATTCCGCGCCTTGCTCGAGCCGCTGCGGGTGCAACTGATCTCGCAAGCGGAGCTGGCGATCGCCGCCGCCGCCGAGCCGCATCCGACCTTCGTCGAGAACGCGCTTACGAAAGCGCGTCATGTCGCCAGTGCCAGCGGCCTGCCGGCGCTGGCCGACGACTCGGGACTGTGCTGCGCGGCGCTCGGCGGGGCGCCGGGCGTGCGTTCGGCGCGGCTGGCCGGCAGCGGCGCGACCGATGCCGCCAACAACGCCGAACTCGTGCGCCGGCTCGCCGGCCGAGCCGACCGGCGCGCGCACTACACCTGCGTGCTGGTGGCGCTGCGCCGTGCCGACGATCCGGAGCCGGTGATCGCGCAGGCGCAGTGGCCGGGGGTGATCGTCGATGCACCGCGCGGCGCGCACGGCTTCGGCTACGACCCGCACTTCTTCCTGCCTGAGCTTGGCCTGACCGCGGCCCAACTCGAGCCGGCACACAAGAACCGGATCAGCCATCGCGGCCGGGCGATGGCCGAGCTCGTGCAGCGCCTGCCGCTGCTGTGGGACTGGTGAGGGCGGGGCTCGAATGGTCGCTGTGCCCGTGAACGCCGAAGCGAGCGCCGCGGATGTGTTGCCCGCCGATGCCGGGCATCTGCTGCGGCCGGGAACGCTGCGCCTGCCGGTGCTGCCGCCGCTTGCGCTGTACGTGCATGTTCCGTGGTGCCTGCGCAAGTGCCCGTACTGCGACTTCAACTCGCACGAGCCGGCGGGCGGTGCGCAGGTGATCCCCGAAGCCGCCTACCTCGCGGCGCTGCGCGCCGATCTCGAGTCGGCGCTGCCGCTCGTCTGGGGCCGGCCGGTCCACAGCGTGTTCATCGGCGGCGGCACGCCGAGTCTGATCTCGGCCGCCGGCATCGGCCGCCTGCTGTCCGACGTCCGCGCGTTGCTGCCGCTGGCATCCGACTGCGAAGTCACGCTGGAGGCGAACCCGGGCAGCGTTGAGGCGAGCCGCTTCGCCGACTTCCGCGGCGCCGGCGTCACGCGGTTGTCGATCGGCGTGCAGTCGTTCGACGACGCCCAGCTTCTGCGACTGGGGCGGATCCATGACCGTGCCCAGGCGCTCGCGGCGATCGAAGTCGCGCGCCGTTGCTTCGACACCTTCAACCTCGACCTGATGTACGCGTTGCCCGAGCAGACGCTCGAGCAGGCCGAGGCCGACCTCGATCTCGCGCTGACGCTCAAGCCGCCGCACCTGTCGCTGTACCAGCTTTCGATCGAGCCGAACACGGTGTTCGCCAAGCGCCCGCCGCCTCTGCCCGACGACGACACGGCCGCGGCGATCCAGGAACGGATTGAGACCCGCGCCGCCGCGGCCGGCTACCGGCACTACGAGGTGTCCGCCTACGCCCGGCCCGGACATGCCTGCCGCCACAACCTCAATTACTGGCACTTCGGCGATTACCTCGGCATCGGCGCCGGCGCGCACAGCAAACTTTCCTTCCCGCAGCGCATCGTCCGCCAAGTGCGGCTGCGCCAGCCCGCCTCCTACCTGGAGCAGGCCGCTCGCGGTCGCTTCGCCTCGGAAAGCGTCGAGGTGGCCAGAGCCGACCTGCCGTTCGAATTCATGCTCAACGCGCTGCGGCTCAACGACGGTTTCCCGCGCGCGCTATTTACCGAGCGCACCGGGCTGCCGCCGTCGGCGATCGAGCCCGCCTTGGAGCGCGCCGAGGCTCGCGGCTTGATCGTGTGCAGCCTCGAGCGGATCGCACCGACGGCGCTGGGACGTCGGTTCCTGTCGGACCTGCAGTCGCTGTTTTTGCCCGACCGGCCGGCTGACTGACCTTGGCTGCGCCCCGCTTCGGTGCATGGTGCACTGCATCGGTGCATAATGCACCGCAATGGCGAGGCCTCCGTTCGTTGCGCGTGCCGTCAGCAGAGTATTCAGGGGCACGCCTAAGCCACTGACGCACAAGGCAGGTGCGGTTGGCCCCACGGCAGCGCAGGCGACGGCACGATTCCTGCTCATCCTTCGCAGCCGGCAGGCCGGCCGTCGCCCTCGACGGCCGGCAGCCCACGGTTTCACTTCCCTTCGACACCACCCGAGGAGTAGTCATGGCGACCCCTAAAGAGGTCCTGAAGATGATCGCGGACAACGAAGTCAAGTTCGTTGACTACCGCTTCACCGACACGCGCGGCAAGGAGCACCACGTCTCGGTGCCGGCCAAGGCCGTCAGTGAGGGCACCTTCGAGCAGGGCCATCCGTTCGACGGCTCGTCGATCGCCGGCTGGAAGGGCATCGAGGCCTCCGACATGCTGCTGATGCCGGACGCAGGCAGCGCGCGCATGGATCCGTTTCGCGAGGAAAACACGCTGATCCTGACCTGCGACGTGCACGAGCCGTCGACCGGCAAGGGCTACGAGCGCGACCCGCGTTCGCTCGCGCACCGCGCCGAGGCCTATCTGAAGTCCACTGGGGTCGGCGACACCGCCTACTTCGGACCCGAGCCGGAGTTCTTCATCTTCGACAGCGTCACCTGGAACGTCGACATGTCCGGCTGCTTCGTCAGGATCAAGTCGGAGGAGGCCTCCTGGTCGACCGGGATCGACTACGAGGCCGGCAACCTCGCGCACCGGCCCTCGGTCAAGGGCGGCTACTTTCCGGTGCCGCCGATGGACTCGATGCAGGACATCCGTTCCGAGATGTGCCTGCTGCTCGAGCAGCAGGGCGTCGAGGTCGAGGTCCATCACCACGAGGTGGCCGGCCCCGGCCAATGCGAGATCGGTACCCGCTTCAACACGCTGGTCAAGCGCGCCGACTGGCTGCAGATCCTCAAGTACACGGTGTGGAACGTCGCCGCCAGCTATGGCAAGACGGCCACCTTCATGCCGAAGCCGGTGGTCGGCGACAACGGCTCGGGCATGCACGTGCACCAGTCGGTGTGGAAGGACGGCGTCAACCTGTTCGCCGGCAACGGCTACTCGGGGCTGTCGGACTTCGCGCTGTACTACATCGGCGGCATCATCAAGCACGCGCGGGCACTGAACGCGATCACCAATCCGGGCACCAACAGCTACAAGCGCCTGGTGCCGGGCTTCGAGGCGCCGGTCAAGCTCGCCTACTCGGCGCGCAATCGTTCGGCGTCGATCCGCATTCCCTACGTCGCCAATCCCAAGGGCCGGCGCATCGAGGTGCGCTTCCCGGACCCGACCGCCAATCCCTATCTGTCGTTCGCGGCGATGCTGATGGCCGGGCTCGACGGCGTGCAGAACAAGATCCACCCGGGCGAGGCAGCCGACAAGAACCTGTACGACCTGCCGCCGGAAGAAGACGCCAAGATCCCGACCGTGTGCTCGTCGCTCGACATGGCGCTCGACTACCTGGACCGCGATCGCGAGTTCCTGACCCGCGGCGGCGTGTTCAGCAACGACCTGATCGACGCCTACATCGAACTGAAGATGGAAGAGGTCACGCGCTTTCGCATGACCACGCATCCGGTCGAGTTCGACATGTACTACAGCCTGTAGCCGGGGCGACGGCCGGCCGCGGGCAGGCGGTCGCCCCGCCTGTCGCGCGCACCGGCTGTCAGCGGGCGAGGGCGGGTTGCGAGCTTGGGGTCGGAAATGTCGGCATTTCAGCCGTTTGTTGGCTCGATCCCGGGGATGCGGCGGCCGCGCTGCCTGCCGTACACTGGCGCGGTCGTTCACTTGGCATCGGCCGGCGGATCGCGTGATGAAGTCCTCGACCCTGCTCCTGCTGCTCGCTGCATTGGTCTGGACCCCGGCCTTCGCCCAGGGCGAGATCGTCGTCTGCGTCGACGACCAGGGTCGCAAGACCTTCCAGAACACCGGCTTCGGCAAAGGCTGCAAGCGCGTCGACGTGCAGCCGATCGTCACCGTGCCGGCGGCGCGCGCGCCAACGGCGGCAGCGAGCGGCAATCCGATCCGGCCGGCGGTCGATCAGCGCGGCGCCAGATTTCCCCGCATCGAGGCCGACACGCAGCGCGTGCGCGACGACGAGCGGCGGCGCATCCTCGAGGAAGAACTCGCCTCCGAGGAGGAGCGGCTGGCGCGCCTGCGGGCCGAGTTCAACAACGGTCAACCCGAGCGGCACGGCGAGGAGACGCGCAACTTCGCCCGGTTCCAGGAGCGGGTTGCGCGCATGCAGGAAGACATCCAGCGCAGCGAAAGCAGCGTGGCCGCCTTGCGGCGCGAACTCGCCCTGCTGCGCAACTAGCCGCCCGCGGCGCAACTGCGCGCCGCACGCCCGAGCAGCGCCCGCCCGCGGAGGCGGGATGAGCGTCGACGGTTTCGGCCGATTCCAGGGTCTCGACTTGCTGGCAACGGCGGTGCTGGTGCTCGACCGGCGCGGCCGGATCGTCTTCGCCAATCAGGCCGCCGAGCAGTTGTGCGAGACCTCGCGCGCGCGCTTGCTCGGCCAACCGGCGCAAAGGCTCTTCGCCGACGAGCCGACGATCGAGCAACTGTTGGCACAGGCCGGCGCCGGCGCCCTCGGCCAGCGGCGGCAGATCCTCGACCTGCGACGGGCGCAGCGCGAGCCGATCGCCTTGCAGGCCACGGTCTCGGCCCTCGACCCGGGCGAGGGGGCGCTGCTGATCGAGTTGTGCGAGATCGGCCAGCAGCTCAAGGTCGAGCGCGAGGAGCACCAGCACGGTCTTGCCGATGCCAGCCGCGAGCTTCTGCGCAACCTCGCGCACGAGGTCAAGAACCCGCTCGGCGGTATCCGCGGCGCGGCGCAGTTGCTGGCGGCCGAGCTGGGCGAGCCCGGCCAACGCGAGTACACGACGGTGATCATCGACGAGGCCGACCGGCTGCAGAGCCTGGTCGATCGCCTGCTGGCGCCGCACCGGCGGCCGCGCGAAGTCACGCGCTTCAATGTGCACGAGGTCTGCGAGCGTGTGCGCATGGTGATGTCGGCCGAGTTCGCGCGCGGACTGGAGTTCGTCCGCGACTACGACGCCTCGGTGCCCGAGGTCGAGGCCGACAAGGAGCAGTTGATCCAGGCGCTGCTCAACATCGTGCGCAACGCCGCCGAGGCGCTCGAAGCGCGCATCGCCACGGGCGATGCGCGCATCGTCCTGCGCACGCGCGTGCTGCGGCACGCGACGATCGCGCGCCGGCACGCGCGCCTGGCGCTCGACTTGCGCGTGATCGACAACGGCCCGGGCATTGCGCCGGAGCTGCGCGATCGGATCTTCTACCCGCTGGTGTCGGGGCGCGCCGGCGGCAGCGGCCTCGGCCTGACGCTGGCGCAAAGCCTGGTGCAGCAAAACGAAGGCGCAATTGAGTTCGAGTCGCGGCCGGAGCACACCGACTTCCGCATTCTTCTGCCGCTGCCGGCCAATGGTCATGGCCCGCACTGAACCGCGCCGCCGCTGCGCGCGCGCCTGCGCCGAGGCGCGCGGCCGTCCGGCGGCGGGCAGAGAGCCGAGGAGGTCGCGGTGAAGCCGGTCTGGATCGTCGACGACGACCGCTCGATCCGCTGGGTGCTGGAAAAGGCGCTGGCGCGAGCGAGCATTCCCTGCAAAGCCTTCGGCGGCGTGCAGGAGGTGCTGAGCGAACTCGAGGTCGACTGCCCGCAGGTGCTGGTGTCAGACATCCGCATGCCGGGCGCCGGCGGCCTCGAGCTGCTGCGCCAGGTCAAGAGCCGCCATCCGACGCTGCCGGTGATCATCATGACCGCGTTCTCCGATCTGGAAAGCGCGGTGTCGGCGTTTCAGGGCGGCGCCTTCGAGTACCTGCCCAAGCCCTTCGATGTCGACCGCGCGGTGGAACTGATCCGGCGCGCGCTCGACGAGAGCCTGCGCGAGTCGGCCGGCGACGAGGCGCCGGTCGAGCTGCCCGAAATCCTCGGCCAGGCGCCGGCGATGCAGGAGGTGTTCCGCGCCATCGGCCGGCTGTCGCAGTCGAACGTCACCGTGTTGATCACCGGCGAGTCGGGCAGTGGCAAGGAGGTCGTCGCCCGCGCCCTGCACAAGCACAGTGCACGCGGCAGCGGGCCGTTCATCGCCATCAACATGGCGGCGATTCCGCGCGACCTGCTCGAGAGCGAACTGTTCGGCCACGAGCGCGGCGCCTTCACCGGCGCGCAGGCGATGCGCCGCGGCCGCTTCGAGCAGGCCGAAGGCGGCACCCTGTTCCTCGACGAGATCGGCGACATGCCGGCCGAGCTGCAGACGCGGCTGCTGCGCGTGCTGTCCGAAGGCTCCTACTACCGGGTCGGCGGCCATCAGCCGATCAAGGCCGACTTGCGCGTGATCGCGGCCACGCACCAGAACCTCGAGGAGCGCGTTCGGCAGGGGCTGTTCCGCGAGGACCTGTATCACCGCCTCAACGTCATCCGGCTGCGACTGCCGCCGCTGCGCGAGCGGCGCGAGGACATCGCGCTGCTGGCGCGTCACTTCCTCGCCAAGAGCGCGCGCGAACTCGGCGTCGAGCCGAAGCGGCTGGCGCCGGAGGCGCTGAAGTTCATCCAGTCGCTGCCGCTTCCCGGCAACGTGCGCCAGCTCGAGAACCTGTGCCATTGGCTGACCGTGCTGGCGGTGGCGCAGGTGGTCGAGGTCGACGATCTGCCGCTCGAGTTGCGCCAGGAAGGCGCGGCTTGTGCCGCGGCGACCCCGGTTGAGGTAACGGCGGTCCCGGCGCCGCCGTCGCACGCGACCGCGCCCGCTGCTGCGGTCGACTGGACCGATGCCCTGAGCGACGAGCTGGGCCGGCGTCTGGCGGCCGGCGAGCGCGACCTGATGGCCGAGCTGTCGCGCCGCTTCGAGACGGCGCTGATCCGCACCGCGCTGCGCCACACGCACGGGCGACGGATCGAAGCCGCCGCCCAGCTCGGCGTCGGCCGCAACACGATCACGCGCAAGATCCAGGAGCTCGGGCTCGACGAGTAGCGTGCGCCGCTCCATCGGCGCCAACCGCGCCTGGACCGGCGATCCCTGCAGTTCGTCGCATGGCCGTGCCGCGGCTTTGCCGCCGGCCATAATCGCCGCCCAGCGAACAAGAACGGTGCTCGCGCCGCACGCCAGGGGGAGGGCCGATGGGCGGACGCAGGACTGCCTGGCTGCTGCTGAGCGCAGTACTGCTGGCGATCGCCGCCGGCGCGCTCGCGCTGCGTGGCGGTGCGCGCGGCGACCCGGCGGCGGCGCAGCCTGAGGCGGTGCTCGAGTTCAGCGCCGCCGACTTCGTGCGCTTGAGCCGGCGCCCGCTCGCCGCCGAGTTGACCCTGCCGGGGTCGGTGCAGGCGACAACGCAGGCGACCGTGCGCGCCAAGCTGGCGGCGGAAGTGCGCCGCGTGCTGGTGCGCGAGGGCGAGCGCGTGCGTGCCGGGCAGTTGCTGGTCGAGTTCGACACCGCGGCGCTGCGCGAGCAGCGCGCCGAGCGCCTGGCGGCGGCGCGAGCGCAATGGGAGCAGGGTGCGCGCACGCGCGAGGCCAACGCCCTGCTCGTCAAGCAGGACTTCATTTCGCCCAACGCCTTCGCCGCCACCGACGCCGCCGTGCGGGCGCAGGCGGCGGCGGTCGAGGTGGCGCAGGCGCAGCTTGCACACACCGAGCTGCTGCTCGCCGATGCCGTGGTGCGCGCGCCGATCGGCGGTCTGGTGGCGCGGCGCCACGTGCAGCCGGGCGAGAAGGTCGGCGCCGATGCGCCGCTGCTGGCGATCGTCGACCTCGACCGGCTCGAGGTCGTGGCGCAGGCGCCGGTGTCGGACGTGGCGCAGATCGCGCTGGGCGCGCAGGCCGAGATCGCGGTCGAGGGGCTGCCCGAGCGCAGCTTCGAGGCTCAGGTCGAGCGCATCAACCCGAGCGCCGATCCCGGCAGCCGTTCGATCAAGGTCTACGTGTCGCTGCGCGACCCTGGCGGACTGCTGCGCGCCGGCATGTTCGCGCGCGTGCGGCTGCGGGTCGGCTCGGAGGCGCCGGTGGCGGTGCTGCCGCTCGGCGCGCTGCGCGAGGCAAACGGCGAGGACGAGGTCTGGCTGCTCGCCGACGGCCGGCTGCGCCGACAGGCCGTGCTCGCCGGCCGGCGCGACCCGCGCGGACAGTGGGTCGAAATCCGTTCCGGCCTGAGCGGCGACGAGCAGGTGCTCGCGACCCGCTTCGACCATCTGCGCGACGGCGTCGCCGCGCGCATCGTCGAGGGCGTCGCCGATGCGCAGCCGGCGACCGGGCGGCCGGCGGCGCGCGCCGACTGAGCGGCGGCTGCGATGTGGATCACGCGCGTCTCGATCGACCACCCGGTGTTCGCGACCATGGTCATGGTCGCGCTGCTGGTGCTGGGACTGTTCTCCTACCAGCGCCTGCCGGTCGAGGCGATGCCGGACATCGAGCTGCCGATGGTGCAGATCGCGGTCGCCTATCCGGGCGCCTCGCCGGAGCAGGTCGAGGCCGACATCACGAAAGCGGTCGAGAGCGCGGTTAACACGGTGGCCGGCGTCAAGCGCATCCTCAGCCGCGCCGACGAGGGGCGCTCGCTCACCTGGGTCGAGTTCCGGATCGACTCCGACCCGACGCGCGTGCTGCAGGAGACGCGCGACAAGCTGGCGCAGATCCGCGCCGGCTTTCCGCGCGAGGCGCGCGACCCGGTGGTGAGCCGCGCCGGCGGCGGCGAGAACGAAGAACCGGTTGCGACCTTCGCGCTGATGGGCAGCGCTCAGTCGCAGCGCGAATTGACGCGCATCGCGCAGCAGGAGGTGCAGAAGGCCTTCGAGCGCGTGCCCGGGGTGGGACGGGTCGATCTCGGCGGCACAGCGACGCGCCAGATCCAGGTGCAGGTCGACCCGGCGCGGCTGGTCGCCTTCGGGATCGGCGTCGACCAGGTGGTGCAGGCGCTGCGCGCCGCCAACGTCAGCGTGCCGGTGGGCATGATTTCCTCGGCCACCAGCGAGGCGATCGTGCGCGTCGACGGCAGGCTGGGGTCGGCGGCCGACTTCGGCCGCATCATCGTCGCCCGCAAGGGCGAGGCGCCGATCCTGCTTTCGCAACTGGCACAGATCCGCGACACCGAGCGCGAGCGCACGTCGATCGCACGCGTCGACGGCCAGCCGGCGATCGGCGTCTGGGTCTTCCGGTCGCAGGACGCGAACCTGATCGAGGTCGGGCGCGCGCTGCGGCAGGCGGCGGCCGAGATCGAGCGGCAACTGCCGCCCGGGGCGCAGTTGAAGTTCATGTGGGCGATGGCCGACTTCGTCGAGCAGTCGGTGAACAACGTCAAGCGCACGATCCTGGAGGGCGCGGCGCTGACGGTGCTGATCGTGTTCCTGTTCCTCGGCAGCTGGCGCAGCACTGTGATCACCGGGCTGACGCTGCCGATCGCGGTGATCGCCACTTTCAGCGCGCTGTACGCGTTCGACTTCACGCTCAACTACATGACGCTGATGGCGCTGGCGCTGTGCATCGGCCTGCTGATCGACGACGCGATCGTCGTGCGCGAGAACATCGTGCGCCATTTGCACCTGGGCAAGGACCACCTGCGCGCGGCGCGCGAGGGCACCGACGAGATCGGCCTGGCGGTGCTGGCGACGACGCTGTCGGTGGTCGCGGTGTTCGTGCCGATCGCCTTCATGGGCGGCATCGTCGGCAAGTACTTCTACGCCTTCGGCCTGACGGTCGTGGTCGCGGTGCTGCTGTCGATGTTCATCAGTTTCACCCTCGATCCGATGCTGTCCGCGGTCTGGCGCGACCCGCCCGAGGGCGCGCGCGGCCTGCCGCTGCTGGGCTGCGTGCTGCGCGGCTTCGACCGCTGGATCGAGCGCTGGCATCAGTGGTATGGCGCGCTGCTCGCCTGGGTCTTGTCCGGGCGCCGTTACCGTCTGTGGTGGCCGGTCCCGGCGCGCGCGCCGGCGGCGGCCGGCACGCAGCGCCGCTGGGGCTGGCGGCGGGCGACGATCGGCACGCGCGGCATCACGCTGGCGGTGGCGGTGGCGAGTTTCCTGGTCAGCCTGCCGATCGCTGGTTGGGTCGGCAGCGAGATGCAGCCGCAGGTCGACCAGAGTTTCACCCAGGTACGACTGACGATGCCGGTCGGCGCCAGCCTCGAACTGAGCAGCGAGCGCGTGCGGCGCGTCGAGCAGGCGCTGCGCGAGTTTCCCGAGATCCTGACGATCGACACCCTGATCGGCAGCGACGGCCGCAACAGCGCGCGCATCAACCTGCGCCTGGTGCCGCGCAACGAGCGCAGCCGCTCGCAGAAGCAACTCGAGCAGGCGATCCGCCAGCGCGTGGCGCGCATCGCCGGCGTCGAGATGAAGGTCGGCGGCAACACGCCGATCTACGTCGCCCTGCTCGGCAACGATGACGCCGCGATGAACCGCGTGATCGCCGATCTAAAGACCAGGGTGGCGGGCATCCGCGGCATCACCGACATCGACGTCACGGTCAAGGAGGGCACGCCGGCACTGGCGGTGCGACTGAAGCCAGAACTGGCGGCCGAATACGGCATCACCCACGCGCAGCTCGGCGCCACGCTGCGCGCCTTTGTCGGCGGCGAACTGTCGGGTCAGTGGCTTGCGCCCGACGGCCACAGCTACGAAGTCGTGACCCAGGTGGCGAGTTCCGGTCGTTCGGTGCAAGACGACATCGCCAGCTTGAAGCTCGCCACCGGACGCGCGCTGGCCGACGGCTCGGCCGAGGTCGTGCCGCTGCGCGCGGTAGCCACGGTCGAGTCCGTCTTCAATCCGCAGAACATCCGCCGCCAGGACCTGACGCGCCGGGTGGCGCTGTTTGCCAATGTCCAGGGCCGCCCCGCAGGAGACGTAGGCAAGGAGGTGCAGGCGCTGGTCAAGGACTTTCCGCTGCCGCCGGGCCTGCGCTTCGACGTCGGCGGCCAGATCAAGGACCAGCAGGAGGTGTTCGCGGCCATCTTCGGCGCGCTGGCGCTGGCGGTGATCTTCATCTACATCGTGCTCGCCTCGCAGTTCGGCAGCTTCATCCAGCCGATCGCGATCATGGTGTCGCTGCCGCTGGCGATCGTCGGCGTGATGCTGGCGCTGCTCGTCACCGGCACGACGCAGAACATCTTCTCGATGATCGGCATCGTGTTCCTGATGGGACTGGTGACGAAGAACGCGATCCTGCTGGTCGACTTCGCCAACCGCGGGCAGAGGGACGGCTTGAGCCGGACCGACGCGCTGCTCGCCGCCGGGCAGGTGCGACTGCGACCGATCCTGATGACCACTGCGGCGATGATCTTCGGCATGCTGCCGCTGGCGCTCGGCCTCGGCGAGGGTGCCGAGCAGCAGTCGCCGATGGGCCGGGCGATCATCGGCGGCGTGATCACCTCGACCCTGCTGACGCTGGTCGTGGTGCCGGTGATCTACTCGTACCTCGACGCCTGGGAGCGGCGCTGGATGCGGCGACCGTTGCATTCCGACAGCTTGCTGGCGGCAGCGGAAAGAGCCGAGCCGAGGTAATGACGCAGGTTTGGCGGCGCGGATTCATTGAGAGGGCCGCGATGCGCATGCGCGCCTTCGCCGGCTTCCTCGATGGACGCTCGCACCTCTCCTCAGGTGATCTTTAGGACCGACACGCCGTCAACGGCGAGCAAGGGCCTCCCTTCGGCGTCAAGTTCGTAGGAGATAGCCATGCGCACATCGCTCTCCGGGACTGCTTGGAGCTTCCGCCCCGGTTTCGGTGCGAGTGCTTCCGCCTCTGCGAGAAGGACATAAGGCACGCAACTGCGCGGCGCCGGCGCTTTCACTGCCCGCGGTGCTCGACGTGCAGGCACACGCGCCGCTCGCCCTGGTACTCGTCGAGCGCGGGCCGGTAGGCAAGGCGCACGCGCGTCGGCAGCGTCTCGGTGTGGCGGAACCAGATCGCGTCGAAGCGCCGGCCCTCGAGTTCGAGCGTGAGCTTTAGGTGCGCGTCCTTGACCAGGCGCTGCGCGACCACCGCGAACTCGTTGTCGAACAGCGGCGGCGGGAAGCCCTGGCCCCAGACCTGGCGGCTGATCGCCTCGACCAGCGGCGCGCCGATCTCGCCGGCGGCGAGCGCGCCGTCGGTGGCGACCGTGCGCGCGAACAGCGCCGGGTCGCAGGCGCGCGCCGCCGCCTCGTAGGCGCGGCCGAAAGGCTCGAGCGCCTCGGCCTTCAGCGTCAGTCCGGCGGCCATCGCGTGGCCGCCGAACTTCTCGATCAGACCGGGAGCGGCCTTGGTCACCAGGTCGAGCGTGTCGCGCAGGTGCACGCCGTCGATCGAACGGCCCGAGCCGCGCAGCGTGCGCTCGTCGGCGCGCGCGAAGGCGACCGTCGGCCGGTGGAACTTCTCCTTGACGCGCGCCGCCACCAGGCCGACCACGCCCTGGTGCCAGCTCTCGTCGAACAGGGTGATCGTGCGCCGGCGCTCGACGCCGGCGGCATCGAGCCCGGCGAAGGCGTCGAACTGCATCTCGGATTCGATCGCGCGCCGCTCGCGGTTGAGCTGGTCGAGCTCGCGCGCCAGCGCGAGTGCGTGGTCGTAGTCGTCGGCGAGCAGGCACTCGATGCCGAGCCTCATGTCGGTCAGTCGCCCGGCGGCGTTGATGCGCGGGCCGAGGGCGAAGCCGAGATCGGCGGCGACCGCGCTGCGCGCGTCGCGGCCGCTGACCTGAAACAGTGCCGCGATCCCCGGCTGCATGCGGCCGCCGCGCATGCGCTCGAGGCCGGCGGCCACCAGGATGCGGTTGTTGCGATCCAGGCGCACGACGTCGGCCACGGTGCCGAGCGCGACCAGGTCGAGCAGACCATCCAGGCGTGGCTGCGTGGCGGCGTCGAAGGCGCCGCGCGCGCGCAGCTCGGCGCGCAGCGCGCTCAACACGTAAAAGATCACGCCGACGCCAGCCAGGTGTTTGCTCGGAAAGCCGCAGCCGGGTTGATTGGGATTGACGATCGCCGCTGCCGCCGGCAGCGCCGGCCCCGGTAGATGATGGTCGGTGATCAGCACCTCGATGCCGAGCGCGCGTGCGCGCGCCACGCCGTCGATGCTGGCGATGCCGTTGTCGACCGTGATGATCAGGTCGGGGCGGCCGGCAGCGGCCAGCTCGACGATCTCGGGTGTCAGGCCATAGCCGTACTCGAAGCGGTTCGGCACCAGGTAGTCGACGCGGGCGCCGAGCGCGCGCAGGCCGCGCAGCGCCGTGGCGCAGGCGGTGGCGCCGTCGCAGTCGTAGTCGGCGACCACCAGCAGGCGCCGGCCGGCGTCGATCGCGTCGGCCAGCAGGCGTGCCGCCGCCTCGACCTGCGTCAGTCGCGCCGGCGCGAGCAGTTCGCCGACGGCAAGCGCCAGCTCCGCCATCGAACTGACGCCGCGCGCGGCGAGCGCGCGCGCCAGCGGCGCGGCCAGTCCGGCGGCCACGAGCCGCTGCGCCGCGGCCGGATCGAAGCTGCGTCGTTGCAGGCGCGTCATGACGTGGCCGGCGGCGCGGCGGTGGAAAGCGCAATCATGGCTGCGGCTGCGGCTCGACCAGCGCCGCCGCCAGTGTCGCGCGGCGCCAGGCGAACAAGCGGTCGCTGCGGGCGCAGAGCAACGCCCGCGTGGCGCTGCGGCCGGCAAGCAGCAGTTCGACTTCGGCGCCGCGCTCGAAGGCGCGTTCGACCAACGGGCCGAGCCAGGCATCGAACTCGCCCAGTCGCTGCCGCCACGCCTCCCAGGCATCGACCGCGGCCGGCACGACCAGGTGCGGCCAGAGCACGAGCGCATCGCCGGCGGCGTCGAGCTCGGCATCGGCGCGGATGCCTTCCGCAGGCACGCCGGCGGCGAGCGCCCAGCCGCGCAGCGCCGGCTCGCTGCTGGCGACCTGGCGCAGCCCGCAGTCGGGCAGGGCGCGCGCCGCGCCGCCGCCGTGCAGCCACAGCGCGTTGACCTCGCGCAGGCCGCGTTCGCGCCGATCGCGGTTGACTGCGTGGTCGTGCCAGGCGATCTGGATCTCGTTCAGCAGCCGCGTCCAGCGCGCGCCGTCGGCGCCGGAGGCGAGCTCGCGGATCGGCGCGCCGTACACGGCTTCGGGTGCAGCGGTCTGCAGGCGCAAGGGGCGCTCGAAACGCAGGAACCAGTGGCCGCCGATCACCTGCAGTTGCGCATCGGCTGCCCGCGCGCACTCCTGCGCCGCGGCCGCCAGCGCGCGCGCTTCGTCATCGGCGAGGGCGTCGGCGGCGGCCAGCGGCAGCGCCAGCAGGTGGTCGCGCGCGCAGTCGAAGTGCAGCGGCTCGGCCTGCCAGAGCGTGCCGGCATCGCCAGGCGCGGCGCCGGCGCCGAGCGCGTTCCACGCATAAGGCGCGGTGACCGGGGCATCGTCGCCGCCGCCGAAGCGCCGCCACAGCCAGCCCCAGTGCGCTGCGCCGCGTGTCGCCGCGCTCGCCGCTTGCGGCGCCGATAGGCGCGCGCATCGCGCCAGGCGCGCAAGTTCGGGCGCTCGCGCGCTGCCGAGCACATCGGCGGCAAGGGGCGCAGGCAGCAACGCACCGGGCACGACGACGGTCCAGAGCATGCGCGCATTGTAGGAGCCGGCCGTGAACCAAGCGGCGCCGGCGCGGTCGATAAGCGGTGCGGAGCAAGGCCCGCTGCAAGCGCGATTCATGGGTCAACAGGCCCTAGAATCCGCGCCGGTTCCGAAAGCCCCCTCTTGAGTCTTCCCTTCGAGCTTCGCATCGGTCTGCGCTACACGCGCGCCGGCCGCCGCGCCCGCCGGCGCAACGCCTTCATCTCCTTCATCTCGGCGATCTCGATGGTCGGCATCGCCCTCGGGGTGGCGGCGCTGATCGTCGTGCTGTCGGTGATGAACGGCTTCACCAAGGAAGTGCGCGACCGCATGCTCTCGGTGCTGTCGCACGTCGAGGTCAGCGCCTTCGGCGGACAGGCGCTGGCCGACTGGCGGGCGGTGGCCGCCCAGGCCGCAGCCCATCCGTCGGTGCTCGCCGCCGCGCCCTTCGTCAACGCGCAGGCGATGCTGATGCGCGGCGACGCGGTGCGCGGCGCCCTCGTGCGCGGCATCGAGCCGCAGGCCGAGCCGGCGGTCGCCGACATCGCCCGCCTGCCGGTGGGTCACCTCGACGATTTGGTAGCGGGCGAGTTCAACGTCGTGCTCGGATCGGAGCTGGCGCGCGCACTGGCGATCGGCCTCGGCGATCGCGTCACGCTGGTGGCGCCGCAGGGCAACGTCACGCCGGCCGGCGTCGTGCCGCGCATGCGTCAGTTCCGGGTCGTCGGCCTGTTCTCGTCCGGGCACTTCGAGTACGACAGCTCGCTGGCGCTGATCCACATCGACGACGCGCAGAAGCTGTTTCGCGTCGAGGGCCCGACCGGCGTGCGCCTGCGGCTCGACGACATGCACCGTGCGCCGCAGGTCGCGGTGGAGCTGGCCGGCACGCTCGAGCCCGGCCTGACGGTGCGCGACTGGTCGCGCCAGAACCCGACCTGGTTCGCAGCGGTCCAGGTGGAAAAGCGAATGATGTCGATCATCCTCACGCTGATCGTCGCCGTAGCCGCGTTCAACCTGGTGTCGACGCTGGTGATGACGGTGACCGAGAAGCAGTCGGACATCGCCATCCTGCGCACGCTCGGTGCGCGCCCAGGTTCGGTGATGGTGATCTTCATCGTCCAGGGGGCGCTGATCGGCGTGCTCGGCACCTTCCTCGGCGTCAGCGGCGGCCTGGCGCTGGCGCACAACCTGGACGTGATCGTGCCGGCGATCGAGCGCGCGCTCGGCGCGCAGTTGCTGCCGCCGGAGATCTACTTCATCACCGACCTGCCGTCCGATCCGCGCGCCAGCGACATCGTGCCGATCACGCTGACCTCGCTGGCGTTGTCGCTCGCCGCCACGCTGTACCCGAGCTGGCGCGCCTCGCGCACGCGGCCGGCCGATGCGCTGCGCTATGACTGAAGCGGCGGTCCTGCGCGCGCGCGCGGTGGTCAAGGCCTACCGCGAAGGGCCGCTCGCGGTCGAGGTGCTCAAAGGCGTCGACCTCGAAGTGCGCGCGGGCGAGATCGTCGCCATCGTCGGCGCCTCGGGCTCGGGCAAGAGCACGCTGCTGCACTGCCTCGGCGGGCTCGATGCGCCCGACGCCGGCAGCATCGAGATCGGCGGCCGCGATCTGGCGCGCCTGAGCGAAGTGGCGCGCGGCAGCCTGCGCAACGAGGCGCTGGGCTTCGTCTACCAGTTCCACCATCTGCTGCCCGAGTTCAGCGCGCTCGACAACGTGGCGATGCCGCTGGCGATCCGGCGCCTGC
>JBBIST010000011.1:0-48929 GCA_037441125.1 Burkholderiales bacterium | reverse complement strand
AGGTCAGCCCCTGGGCGATCATCTGCAGCACCTCGAACTCGCGTTCGCTCAGCACCGACAGGCTCGACTCGGCGCCGGCCGGCCGGCCCTTGACCAGCGACAGCAGCATCCGCTCCTCCATCTGCGCCGACAAATGGATGCCGCCGGCGAGCAGCTTGCGCACCGCCGCCACCAGCCGGTCGGGCGCTTCCTGCTTCATCACGTAGCCGCGCGCACCGGCGTTCAGCGCCCGCTCCGCGTACACGGTCTCCTCGTGCATCGACAGCACCAGGATCGGCGGCGCCTCGCGCCTGCCCCCGAGTGCCAAAGTCGGGGGGCTGGCGTTGACGCGGCGGATCAGGTCGATGCCGGACAGTCCGGGCAGCGAGATGTCGGTGACGATCAGGCTGAAGCTGCGTTCGCGCAACTGGGCGAGCGCGCTTTCGGCGTCGTCGGACTCGGCCACGACCTCCATGTCCGGCTGGCGGTTGAGCAACTGCACGACGCCGTGGCGCACGATCGGGTGATCGTCGACCACGAGCAGTTGCGCTTTGTTGGCATCGGTCACGGGCTCGCCTCCTGGTCGGCGTCGGGGGTGGACTGGGCGGCCGGCAGGCGCAAGCAGACTTCGACGCCGCCGGCCGGTCTCGGTTCGATCGACAGCGCAGCGCCGATCGCGTCGGCGCGCAGGCGCATGCCGGCCACGCCGATGCCCTGCGCCGAGTCCAGTTGTTCCGGCGCCGGCGTGGCGCCGTCGTTGAGCACGCTGATCTCGACTTCCTCGCCCAGTCGCTCGATGCGGAACTCGAGACGGCGTGCGCGACCGTGCCGCAGGGCGTTGTTCGAGGCTTCCTGGACGATGCGGAAGATGTGATAAGCGGCCGCCGGCGAGGCGAACTGCGGTTCGCAGTCGATCTGCACCGTGCACGAGACGCCGTAGATCGATTCCAGGTCCTCGGCGAAGCGGCGGATCGCGTCGCCGAGCGAGCCGCGCTCCAGGCTCGCCGGCCACAGGCCGCGCGCCAGGCTGCGCGTGCGCGCCACCGCCTCGTTGATCAGCCGCCGCAGCCAGTCGACCTCGGTCGCTTCGGGCGTGCGGCCGGCGTGCACGGCGTCGGCCAATCCGCGCGCGACAAAGGCCACCCCGGCCAGGTGCTGGCCGAGGCCGTCGTGCAGTTCGAGGGCGAGGCGGCGCTTCTCCTGTTCGGCCGCGCCCAGCATCTGGCGCTCGAGCGCACGCCGGCGCCGGATTTCCTCTTGCAGGCGCACATTGGCGTCGGCCAGGCGCCGGCTGATCGCGCGTTCGGCCTGCGGCGCCGGCTCGGGTTCACCGGCCTCGACCAGCCAGCCGTCGAAGTCGTCGCCGCGCACCGCCCAGGCGCGCAGCGTCAGCACCGCGCCGGCCTCGCCGCGGTCGCGCTGGTCGCCGAGTTCGGCCAGCGCCTGGGCCAGGGTCTGGCCGGCGAGCGCGCCGGCGGCGATTGCCGCCTCGTTGGCCTCGATTACGCGCTGCGTCCGATCGACCAGCAGCGCCGGCCCCGGTCGCTGCGCCACCTGCTGGCGCCAGTGCGCCAGCGGCTGTCCGTCGGGCGGGCGGCCCGTGCCGGTGTCGCTGTCTTCCGTCGCCATCATCGCTGCCGCTTGTCTTCGGCCGCCGCGGCCGCGAGCAGGCGGTCGATCGCGCTCAGGAAGCGGCCGAGATCGAGCGGCTTGGTCCAGTACTCGCTGAATCCTGCCGCAAGCGCCGCCTGCACGTCGTGCGCCATCGCTTCGGCCGACACGGCGATGCAGGGCACCGTTCGCGCTGCCGGCCGGCGCTGCAATTCGCGCAGCACCGCCTCGCCGCCCATGTCCGGCAGCCGCAGGTCGATCAGCACCGCATCGGGCCGGCACACCGAGGCCATCACCAGTCCGGTGGCGCCGTCGGCGGCGAGATAGAGCCGCACGCGCGGGCGAAACTGCAGGAACTGCTCGACCAGTGCCGCGTTGGTCGGGTTGTCTTCGATGTAGAGCAGGGTGCCGCCGAGGTCGTCGCGCACCGACGGCGCCGGCCGTGCGGCCGGCGGCGCGGCCGCAGGCGCGTCGTCGATGTGGGCGGCGCGCAGCCGCAAGCGGAACTCGCTGCCGGCGCCGGGCGTGCTGTCGACCTCGATCGCGCCTCCCATCTGCTGCATCAGCCGGTGCGAGATCGTCAGGCCGATGCCGGTGCCGGCCGGCGCCGCGGCGCCGAGACCGAGCCGGTCGAAGGGCTGGAACAGTCGCTCGATGCGCTCGGGCGCGATGCCGTGGCCGCTGTCTGCGACCGCCAGCACGAGCGCGTCGCCGTCGGCACCGGCGCGCACCTGCACCGTGCCGCGATCGCGGTTGAACTTGACCGCATTGGACAGCAGGTTCAAAAGCACCTGGCGCAGCCGCACCGGGTCGGCCCACACCATGTGCGGGCCGTCGCCGCCGGCGCTCATCTCGATGCCGCGCGCCGCCGCCTGCGGCTGCACCATCGACATCGCTTCGTCGAGCAGCCCGCGCCAGGCGACCACCTGCATCGCCACCGTGCTGCGGCCGGTCTCGATGCGCGCCAGGTCGAGCACGTCGTTCACCAGGTTCAGCAGATGCATGCCGGCGTCGCGGATCAGTCCGACCCGCTCGCGCTGCGTCGCCGACAGCGGCTCGGACGGGTCGATCTCGAGCAGTTGCGTGAAGCCGACGATCGCGTTCAGCGGCGTGCGCAGCTCATGGCTCATGCGCGACAGGAACTCGCTCTTGGCGTGGTTGGCACGCTCGGCGGTTTCTTTGGCGCGGCGCGCGGCGTCGTGCTCGTGCGCCTCGGTCACGTCCCAGGTCACGCCGGCGATCGCCACCGGCGCGCCGCCCGCGTCGAAGTGCGTGCGGCCGCGCGCGCTCAGCCAGCGAATCTGGCCGTCGCCGCGACGGATCCGGTAGGTGTGCGCGAACTCGCCGGTGCGCAGTGCCTGCAGTCGCGCGCGGTCGATCGCCGGCCATTCCTCGGGCAGCACGCAGCGCAGGGCGATCTCGTTCGGACTGCCGTCGTCGGCGCCGGCGCCGAACAGCCGGTACATCGCCTCGTCCCAGGCGCTGAAGCCGCCGTCGAACGAGCGCTCCCACGAGCCGATGCCGGCACCGACCGCGGCCAGTTGCAGGCGCTCGGCGGTGGTGCGCGCCTGCTCGGCGGCGGCGCGCTCGGCGGTCGCGTCCCAGACCACCCCCATCAGGCGCGTGCGCACGCCGCCTTCACCGGGCACCGCCTTGCCGCGCGCCGCGAGCAGGCGTTCGCCGTGCGGCAGGCGCACGCGGAACTCGGCGTCGACCAGTTCGCCGCCGGCCTCGCGCGCGCGCTTGAGCGCGGCGCGCACGCGCGTCCGCTCCTCGGGCGCGAGCAGCGCCTCGAACGCGGCCACCGGGGTCGGCGACGGCCGCAGCAGGCCGGCGAACAGGTCATGCGCGCGTTCGTCGGCGACGATGCGCTCACCCTGCGCTTCGATCTCCCACACACCCAGACCGGCGGCGGCGGTGGCCACCGCCAGCCAGGCGCCGGTTTCGCGCGCGCGCCGCTCGGCGGCGCGCAATTCGGTGATGTCGATCAGGGCGCCGATTTCGCCCGCGTAGCGCCCCTGGGCGTCGGTGCGCCGCCGGCGCCACGACAGCAAGTCGCGCACGCTGCCGTCGGCGGCCAGTGCCCGGTACTCGCAGCGCACCGGCTCGTCGGCCGCGCGCATGCGGTCGCGCGCGGCGACGAAGGCGGCGCGATCGTCGGCGTGGACGCGCTGGATCGCCGCTTCGAGCTCGGGCCGGTCGCGACCGGGCTCGGCACCGTAGATGGCGCCGAACAGGCCGTCGAAGTGGATCAGCCGATCGTCGGCGTCGCGCTCGAACACGCTCAGTCCGCCGAGCCGGGTGGCGATCTGCAGTCGCTCGGCCGCGACCCGCGCCGCGGCCTCGGCGCGGCGCAGGTCGGTGATGTCGAGCAGGGTGCCGAGCAGACGCTGCGGCGCGCCGAGCGCGTCGCGCTCGACCGCGTAGTGCGCCAGCAGGTGGCGCACCTCGCCGGCGCGCAGCGTGCGGAACTCGAGCGGTTCAGTGTCGGCGCGGCGGCCGGAGAGCATCCGCTCGGTGTCGTCGATCACGCGCGCGCGATCGTCGCCATGAACGCAAGCGACGAAGTCGGCGGCGGCGCGCACCTGCGGCCCGCTGCCGAAGCCGAGGATGCGGCAGGCCGCATCGTCGAGCACTTCGCGCCCGCGGGCGAGATCGCGCTCCCAGACGCCGATGTTGGCCACGCGCGTGGCCAGTTCGAGCCGGCGCAGCAGCCACTCGCGTGCCTGCGCATCGCGCTCGTTTGCCTCCGGCAGCGCGCCGTGCGCCGGCGCTGCCGCGGTCATCGGAGCGTGAGTCATGTCGGCGTCGGTTCCGTGCCGGAGCACTTCATCATGGCTGCTGCGAGGCCGGATCGGTCGAGCCGACGCGGGCGGGCGGCGGGCCGGCACTGCGGTCGCCGCCTGGGTCGTGCCGCCCGAAACGCCGGCCATCGCTCGTCACACAGCGGCGATGGTAGACAGCTTCTACCCTAGAAGGGTTCGGAGCACCCCTAGTTTCGGCACACAAGACGACGCAGCGTCCGGCATCAGGACTGCGCCCGGTCCTGATGCGCGGCCTGCGCCAGCAGGAAGCACAGCCGGTTCAGCGTTGTCTCGTCCAGTCCGCGCCGGCCGTCGGTGGCGATCAGCCGGTCGCAGTAGGGCTCGAACTGGTCGGGGCGATCGTCGAGCGCAAACCAGCGCCGCCCCGGCTGCTCGCGGTCGATCCAGTCCAGGCACTCGGCCTGGCGCCGGTAGGCGGCGAGCGCCGGCCGGCGGTCGATCTGGTGAAGCGCGCGAGTGCTGCCAACCACCTGATCGCGCAGCGTCGGCGGCAGTTGCGCCGCGAGCGCTTGTGCGCCGTGCTCGGTGCGCCAAGAGGTCGACAGCACCACCGCGACTCGTGCAAAGGGCGCCAGCGCGGCCGCCAGGCGCGGCGCGTGCTCGAACAGGCGCTTGTGGTCGCGGCAGGGATCCGGGTGCAGCACGCCGTCGAAGTCGAGAAAGACGATGGTCATGGGCAGTCGCGTCGGCAATGTCGCGGCGGCGCGCGCGCGGCGCGCGATCCGCCTCCTACGGTTGATCGGCAGCGCCGGCGCCGACTTGAGGGCGCGATGCGCGGCCGGCGCAGCGGCGGCGGAAGTGATGCGCGCAGCACCGCGTATTCGCGCCATTGCGCCGGCCGGCCTTGACTAGGCTGCGCGCATCGCACTGCACTCTGAGCCATCGAACTCGCCGTGAGCACACTCCAACTGTCGTCCGAATCCGAGGCGATTGAAGCAGCGGTAACGCAGCGCATCGCCCACCTGGAAAGCCTGGTCGCCGATCTGTCGAGCGAACTGTCCTGGGCCAACGAGCGCCTGGTCAACGAGATGTACGACCGCAGCGCAATCGAGGCGAACGCAACGCGACTCGAGCGCAACGACGCGGCGACCGGGCTGCCCAACCGGCGCGCGCTCGAAGAGCGGCTGCCGAAGGTGCTCGCCGCGCACGCCGCAAGCGGCGAGCCGGCGGCGCTGGTCGCACTCGGTCTGTCGCATCTGCCGGCGATCCGCCAGTCGCTCGGCTTTGCCGCCGGCGACCGCGTGCTGCGCGTCGCCGCCGACCGGCTGCGGCGCACGCTGCGCGGCTCCGATCTGATCGCGCGCGTCGGCGATCAGGACTTCGCGCTGCTCCTAACTCACCTGCGCGACGCCGGTGACGCCGAGCTGGTGGCGCGCAAGCTCTTTGATGCGCTCGATGCGCCGGTGGCGCACGACAGCCGCGATCTGCCGCTGCGGCCGGCGATCGGCGTGGCGCTGTACCCGCGCGACGCCGACGGCGCCGAGTCTCTGCTGGCGCGCGCCGACGCCGCGCGCCGCGACGCGCACGAGCACGGCGGTGCGCTGCTGCGCTTCTTCGAGCCCGACCTCAGCGCGCGTGCCGCGCGCCGGTTGACGCTCGAGTCCGATCTGCGTGCCGCGCTCGAGCGCGACCAGTTGCGCGTGCTTTACCAGCCGCGCTTCGACGCGCGCAGTGGCAGGCTCGCCGGCGCCGAGGCGCTGGCGCGCTGGCAGCATCCGAGCCGCGGCCTGCTGGCGCCGGCCGACTTTCTCGACGTGGCCGAGGCCACCGGGCTGATCGTGCCGATCGGCGAGCAGGTGCTGCGCAGCGCCTGCCGCACCGCCGCCGACTGGATGCGCGCTGCGCCGCGCGCGCACTGGCCGATCGTCTCAGTGAACCTGTCGCCGCGCGAGTTTCGCGGCCGCTCGCTGCCGGCGCGCGTGGCGCAGGCGCTGGCCGAGGCCGAGCTTGCGGCCGAGCAACTGCAGGTCGAGCTGACCGAATCCGGCATCCAGTCGGCGGGCGAGCCGGCGCAGGCGGCGATCGCCGAGCTGCGCGCACTGGGCGTGAAAGTCGCGCTCGACGGCTTCGGCTCCGGCAGCCTGCTGCTGCTGCGGCGGCTGCCGGCCGACTGCGTGAAGATCGACGGCGAGCTGATCCGGCGCGCACCGCTCGACAAGTGCGACGCGCTGGTCGTGTCGGCGGTGGCCGGCCTCGGCCGCCGCCTCGGCCTGCGCGTCGTGGCCTCGGGCGTCGAGAGCGAGCAGCAACTGGCGCTGGCGAGGAAGCTGCGCTGCCACGAGGTGCAAGGCTATCTGCTCGGCGAACCGATGCCGGCCGAACGGCTCACCGACTGGCTGCAAGCGCAGGGCAAGCGCGCCCGGCGGCGCTGAGACCGGCCCGGCCGGGCACGGCGCCCGCCGGCAGCCGCGCCCGGCGGCTCCCATCGCGCTGCTCGCAATGGGAGCCGCGTCAACTCCGCCCGCGCGGCTTGCGCCACGTTCGCGGGCGCGGGCTCAGTTGCTCCACGCGTACACGCTGCGCTTGCGCACGCCGTTGGGCAGGATCGAATCGAGACCGATCTCGCGATAGGCGCCGGCTTCCGACAGTGGCGGCAGCCGCAGCGAGCCGCACGTGCCGCTCGCCGGCGCGGTCGCCGCGAGCGCCATCATCTGGCCGATCGACTCGCCGACGCGTCCCTCGACCATGACCAGCAGCGGCGCGCCGGCGATGATGGCCGCCGCCGATGCGAAAAGCCGCGCGCGGTGCGCACAGGCACAACGCTGACACGGCTGTAATCGGCCTGTCAGCCGAGCGTCAGAGACGGCAGCCGACACTGAATGGAGATGGCGACGCGCAGGCAGGTGCCGCAACCGCGGCGGACCGGCGCGGCTTTCCTGCGCTGTGCCCGCTGCGGGCGGCGCAACGTTCATCGACCCGAGGAATCCGATGTCTCGATCCCGATCGCTATGTGCGGCCACACTCGTCTTCGCGTGGACCGCCGCCTTTGCACAAGGCCGCACCGTCGATGCGCCCGCGCCCGGACAGGGCACCGGCGCAGTGCCCAACTACGTTTCGCCGCTGCGCGACTACCGCGCCTTTGCCGACGAGCCCGTCGCCTCATGGCGCGACGCCAACGAAACCGTGCGCCGCATCGGCGGCTGGCAGGCGTACGGCCGCGAGGCCACCCAGGCGCTTCGCAAGCCTGCGCCGCTGGCGCCGGCGGAACGCGATTCGCACGACGCTCATCACGGTGCCAAACGGTGAGCCGCGCGACCCGACTCTCAACGGCGGCCGCCGCCCTCCTGCTCGCGGGCTGCGCGACGCTTTCGATCGAAGACGACCGGGCGCAACTGCAGGCGTTTTCGCAAGACGCGCTCGGCGCGAAAGTGGCGCCGCTTGCGACGGACGACGCACGGCGCGAGGCGGCCGCCGAGGTCGAGCGGCTGCTCGCCGCCCCTCTGTCCGCCGACGACGTTGTGCGCATCGCGCTCGCGGCGAGTCCCGCGCTGCACGCGCTGCTGGCGCAGGCCGACGCCGCTTCGGCCGCCGCGACGCAATCGGCGCGGCTGCCGAATCCGGTGTTCGCGTTCGAGCGGCTGACGCGCAGCGAGGACGGCGCGGTCGACAAGGACATCGGCCGCACCCTGAGCTTGTCGCTGTTCGACCTGCTGACGCTGCCCGCGCGCATGCGGATCGCCGAGCACCGGCAGCAGCAGCTTCGACTGCAGTCGGCCGGCGGCGTGCTCGCCGCGGCGACCGAGGCGCGCGCTGCCTGGGTGCGTGCGGTCGCGGCGCAGCAGTCGGCTGCGTATTCCGAGCAGGTCATGCGCGCGGCCGAAGCGAGCGCTGAGCTGGCGCGCCGGATGCAGGCTGTCGGCAACTACAGCCGGCTGCAGCGCGCGCGCGAACAGGCTTTCTATGCCGACGCCGCCGCGCAGTACGCGCGCGCGCAACTGGCCGCAGCGACTGCGCGCGAAGCGCTCGTCCGCGCGCTCGGGTTCGACGGCGCGCAAGCCGCGCGACTGAAGCTGCCGGATCGCCTGCCCGACCTGCCGCAAGCGCCGCGCGCCGAAGCCGAGGTCGCGCGCCGCTCGCTCGACGAGCGGCTCGACGTGCGGCTGGCGCGCGCGGAACTCGACTTCACCGCGCGCCGCCTGGGGCTCGTCCGCGCGACCGGCGTGATCGACGGCCTGCATCTGGCCGGTATCCGCAACAGCGAAACCGGCGAGTCACCGCAGCGGGGTTACGAGCTCGAGTTCCCGCTGCCGCTGTTCGACTTCGGCGACGCGCGCCGCGCCGAGGCGCAGTCGATCTACCTGACCGCCCTGCACCGTAGCGCGCAGGTGGCGGTCGACGCGCAATCGCGGCTGCGCGAGACCTACGGCGCGTACCGCACCGCGTACGACCTCGCGCGCCACTATCGCGACGAGATCGTTCCGCTGAGAAAGAGCATCGCCGACGAGATGCTGCTCAAGTACAACGGCATGCTGATCGGCGTGTTCGAGCTGCTCGCCGACGCGCGCGAGAGAGTCGGCTCGGTGATCCAGTCGATCGAGGCGCAACGCGACTTCTGGCTCGCCGACGCCGCGCTGCAGGCCACTGTGCTCGGCCATCCGCTGGCCGCGCCGGCGATCGAGACGCGCGCCGCCGCCACCGGCGCGTCCGAACGGCCGCACTGAGAAGCTGTGAGGACGCGATGACATCACGACGCAATTTCCTGGCGGGCGCAGGCGCGCTGCTCGGCGCGAGCGCGGTCGGACGCGCGGCGATGGGCGCAGTGCCCGAGGCGCCGGTCGCCCCCGGCGCGACGATGGCGCCGCCGCTGCATCCAAACGCCGGCCGCCCCTACAACCCGGTCGTCACGCTGAACGGCTGGACGCTGCCTTTCCGCATGAAGGACGGCTGGAAGGAGTTCCATCTCGTCGCCGAGCCGGTCGTGCGCGAAATCGCGCCCGGGATGAAGGCGCATCTTTGGGGCTACAACGGACAGTCGCCGGGACCGACGATCGAGGTGGTCGAGGGCGACAAGCTGCGCATCTTCGTCACCAACAAGCTGCCCGAGCACACGACGATCCACTGGCACGGCCAGCGGTTGCCCAACGGCATGGACGGCGTCGGCGGGCTGACGCAGCCGCAGATCAAGCCGGGGCAGACCTTCGCCTACGAATTCGAGGCGCGCCGCCCCGGCACCTTCATGTACCACCCGCACGCCGACGAAATGGTGCAGATGGCGATGGGCATGATGGGCTTCTGGGTCACGCATCCGAAGGACCCGAAGCGCACGCCCGGTTATGCCGACGTCGACCGCGACTTCTGCTTCCTGCTCAACGCCTACGACATCGAGCCCGGCAGCTTCACGCCGAAGATCGCGACGATGCTCGACTTCAACCTGTGGACGTGGAACTCGCGCAGCTTCCCGGGCATCGATTCGCTGCCGGTGCGGCTCGGCGACCGGGTTCGCATCCGCATCGGTAACCTGACGATGACCAATCATCCGATCCATCTGCACGGCCACGAGTTCGTCGTCACCGGCACCGACGGCGGCTTCACGCCGCCGGCCGCGCGCTGGCCGGAAGTCACCGTCGACGTCGCGGTCGGCCAGATGCGCGCGCTCGAGTTCGAGGCGACCGAACCCGGTGACTGGGCGTTCCACTGCCACAAGAGCCATCACACGATGAACCCGATGGGGCACGACGTGCCGACGATGATCGGCGTCGACCACCGCGAGGTGGTCACGCAGATCAACCGGCTGATCCCCGAATACATGGTGATGGGCGAACGCGGCATGGCCGACATGCAGGAGATGGAGATGGCGCTGCCCGACAACACGCTGCCGATGATGAGCGGCACCGGCCAGTACGGCCCGCTCGAGATGGGCGGCATGTTCACGGTCGTCAAGGTGCGCGAGGGCCTCGCGCGCGGCGACTACAAAGACCCGGGTCCGTACAAGCACGCGGCGGGAACGCGCGCGTACGAGTGGAAGGGCGAAAGCGCCAACCCGGTGCGCGCGCCGACTTCGCGCGCGACCGAAATCCATCCCGCGACCGGCCGTGCGACCGGCCTGCGCGAGATCGAAGTGAAAGTCCGCAAGCCGACTTCGCAGTCGCATCGATGAACCGTCCCGACTTACAAGGAGAACTCCCATGCACCGATTTGCCCTTCTCGTCGCCGCGGCTGCGGCGCTGGCCGGCGATGGCGCCGCGCTCGCGCATAGCCCGCAGGCTCATGCCGAAGGCCCAAACCTCGAGAGGGTCGAAAAGGCCTTCGGCCGGACCGGCGACCCGAAGAAGGTCACGCGCACGATCCACATCAGCGGCGACGACTCGATGCGCTATTCGCCGTCGCAGATCACCGTCAGGCAGGGCGAGACGATCCGCTTCGTCGTTGCCAACCAGGGCAAGATCTTCCACGAGGTCGTGCTCGGCACGATGGATGAGTTGCGCGAGCACGCCGAATGGATGAGGAAGCACCCGACGATGGAGCACGACGCGCCGTACATGGTCCATCTGCCACCGGGCAAGAAGGGCGAGATGATCTGGCAGTTCACCGCACCGGGCGAGTTCTACTTCGGCTGTCTGATCCCCGGCCATTTCGAAGCCGGGATGAAGGGCTCGATCACGGTCGTTGCCACTGCGAACGGAGACGCACGATGACAGTCGACCCCTTGCGCCGCGCGCTGGTCGCGGCCGTGCTGCTGGTGCCGCTTGCCGCCGCCGCTCAGTCGGCGCCGGCAGCCGAAGCCGACATGGCGAGCGGCGAGGTCCGCCGCATCAACCAGAACCAGAACAAGATCACGCTGCGCCATGGTGAGATCAAGTCGCTCGAGATGCCGCCGATGACGATGGTCTTCACCGTGCGCGACCCGAAACTGCTCGACGCGCTCAAGGTCGGCGACCGGGTGCTGTTCCGCGCGGCGAAGGAAGACGGCTCCTACGTCGTCACCGCGATCAAACCTGCACCGTGATCGCGCGATGAAAGTGCGGCGCTGGATCTACGCCGCTGTCGCCGTCGCGATCTTGGCGCTTGCCGCGCTGATCGCCTGGGACGCCACGCAGCGCCGAGACGCCGGCGCCATACCCGACATGAACGACGCGCGCCGTATCGCCGCAGGCAAGCGCGTTTACGACGCGCACTGCGCCGCCTGCCACGGTGCGAATCTCGAAGGTCAATCCGACTGGAGGACGCGCCGCGCCGATGGGAGGCTGCCGGCGCCGCCGCACGACGACAGCGGTCACACCTGGCATCACCCGTTCGAGGTGTTGTTCGCGATCACCAAGTACGGCCTGGTTCCGCCGCACGCCCCCGCCGGCTACGTGAGCGACATGCCCGGCTTCGGCGACCGTCTTGGCGACGAAGAGATCTGGGCCGGGCTTGCGTACATCCGCAGCCGCTGGTCGGAGCGGATTCGCGCCACTCACGATGAACTGCAGCGGCAGGCCGCCGCGCAGCGCCCGCGCTGAGCACGGCGCTGCCGGCGCCGTCGATGCCGCCGTCGTTTGCGTTGCCTCAAGGCGAAGGGCGCGAGCGGCGCAGGTGACAGCATCGTCACCTGCGCGTCGATTCGATGTCGGCGTCGCTTCCCTAGAGTGCACATCAACGAGGCGTCGGAAGAAGCACAGCGACCGGTACCTCGGAAACCCCCTGATCAGCCTCGAAAGGAGCACGTCATGTTGAAGCGCAAACTCACGATCGCAGCCGCGCTGGCCGCGGCACTGCTCGCCCCGGCGATGGCTTCGGCGTCGGCCGACGGCTGGCGCTACGTCGGCGGCGAGGCCGACTGGGTTTTCGTCATGCCCGAGCCGAGCCGGCTGACGCGCGAGGAAGTCCAGCGCGCGCCGACCGAGCCGATCGTCGGCGTCTGGCGCTACGTCGGCGGCGAAGCCGGCTGGATCGCCGAAGTTCACCGTCTGACCTACAAGCAGGGACAACTCGTGCATGCAGACGACTGCCTGTTCCATGCGTCGAATGCCACTCCTGCTAGGGACAGCGGGCCGGATACGCGCGAGCTCACTGGCGGTGCGTAATCGAAGCCGCTGCGGTATCCGGAGTGCCGGGCGCAGCGCCGCTGCGCCCGGCGTGCGTTTGTCCTTCGCGGCGCGCGACGCGGGGCTGACAAGGTCGTAATCTTCCCGTCAGCTTCGCGGCCGAAGGGCCGATCTACGATCGAAGCCATGATGAACGCGCGCTGAGGTCCTTCTGGATGAAAATGCTGCTGGCCGAAGACGAGCGCCAGGCTGGCGAATACCTGGTCAAGGGCCTCGGCGAAAACGGCTGGATCGTCGACTGGGTGCGCAACGGTGTCGACGCCGTGCACCTGGCCGGCAACAGCGAGTACGACGTGATCGTGCTCGACATCGGCCTGCCGAAAATGGACGGCTGGGAAGCGATCCGGCGCATCCGTCACGACAACCGCACACCGGTGCTGTTCCTGACCGCGCGTGATCGCGTCGAAGACCGCGTGCGCGGCCTAGAGCTCGGTGCCGACGACTACCTGGTCAAGCCCTTCGCCTTCTCCGAACTGCTCGCGCGCGTGCGCGCGCTCGCCCGGCGCGGCAAGCAGCAGGAGCCCGACGTGCTGCGCGCGGCCGACCTCGAGGTGCAGCTCCTGCGCCGGCGCGTCGAGCGCGGCGGCCAGCGGATCGATCTGACGGCGAAGGAATACGCGCTGCTGCTTCTGCTGCTGCGGCGCACTGGCGAGGTGCTGTCGCGCACGATGATCGCCGAGCAGGTGTGGGACATGAACTTCGACAGCGACACCAACGTCGTCGAAGTCGCCGTGCGCCGCTTGCGCGCCAAGATCGACGATCCGTTCGACAAGAAACTGATCCATACGGTGCGCGGCTTCGGCTACGTGCTGGAGGATCGCGCTTGACCGCAGGCACGGCGCCGGCCAGCGCGCGCTGGTCGCTCGCGGCGCGGCTCGTGCTGCTGTTTTCCGCCGCGACCGCGGTGCTGCTGCTGGCGCTTGGCGTCGGGCTCGCGGCGCTGCTGCACGGACAACTCGAAGCGCGCGACCGCGAGGAGATCGATGGCAAGAGCGAACAGGTACAGCACCTGCTGCACGAGCTGGTAACCGCGGAACGCATCGAGTCCGAACGCGCGCGTATCGCCAAGTTGCGCATCGGGCACGCGCATCTGGACATCGGCCTGCGCAGCGGCACGCGCTGGCTGATCTACCCCGAGCCCGGGATTGCCGCGCTGATCGACGCGACCGGCGGCGGCGACATTCCGCGCGCACCGCAGATCGGCCGCTACACGATCGGGGACGATGCGTGGTGGCTGCGCCGGCTCGATTACACGGAGCCCGGTGGGCGCCAGTACGTCGCTTACATCGCGCACCACGTCAGTCCGGCGCAGCAGATGCTCGGCCTGCTCGGCGGCGCGATGGTGGCCGCCGGCGTGCTCGGCGTCGTGGCGAGCGCCGCCCTCGGCTGGTGGGTGGTGCGCCGCGGGCTGGCGCCGATCGCCGTGGCCGCGCGCGCGGCCGAACGCGTGACCGCGGACCGCCTCGGCCAGCCGCTGCGCGCCGACGACGCGCCGGCCGAGGTGCGCGGGCTGATCCTTGCGATCAACCGGATGCTCGAACGGCTGCGCGAGTCGTTCCGCTCGCTCGACGACTTTTCCGCCGACCTCGCGCACGAGCTGCGCACGCCCCTGAACAACCTGATGCTGACGACGCAAGTGACGCTGTCGCGGCCGCGCAGCGCCGACGAATACCGCGAAGCACTGCACTCAAACCTGACCGAGCTGCAAAGGCTGCAGCGCATGGTCTCCGACATGCTCTTCCTGGCGCGTGCCGACAAGGGCATGATCGAGACCAAGTTCGAGCCGGTCGACCTCGCGCAGGAGGCGGCCAGCGTGGCCGAGTTCTTCGAGGCGGCCGTAGAAGAGAAGCACCAGCGCATCGAGGTCGGCGGCGAAGCGCGTGCAGCGTGCGACCGCTCGATGGCGCGCCGCGCGATCACGAACCTGCTGTCCAACGCGGTGCGTTATGCGCCCGCCGGCGCGCTGATCCAGGTGCACGTTCGCGCCGACGCGCAGCGCGCGCGGATCACCGTCGAGAACCCAGCCGCACCGCTGTCGCAGGACGAGCTGCAGCGCCTTTTCGCGCGCTTCGCACGCGGCGGCCGCGGCGCGGCAAGCAGCGACGGCGCCGGGCTGGGGCTATCGATCGTCGAATCGATCATGCGGCTGCACGGCGGTAGCGTGACCGCCGAGGCGGACGGTGCGCGCGTGCGGTTTGTGCTTGCGTTTACCGCCGCCGGTGCGGATGAGCCCGCGCAGCTTGCGCCGGCGCAAAGCTGACGCCGCGGTAATCGGCGTGTCAGCCGCGCGTCAGAGACGGTGGTCGACACTGAAGGCAGAGGGCGACACGCAGGCAGATGGCGCTGACCGCGCGCTCGATCGGTGGCGCTCGCGCGAAGGTGGGACGCGCGACTGCGATGAACGAACCGACCGATGCAACGCGATGCCAAACGTCGGCTGGCTGACGCCGCGCGATGGGTCGCATCTTTCACAGGAGGACGCGTATGAACTGGAAAGCAGCCGCGGTCGCCGCGGCAACCGTGTTGAGCATCGGCGCGAGCGCCGCCTACGCGCAGCAGAGCCAGGAGCCGCGCACGATGGGGCCCGGAATGATGGGGCCCGGAATGATGGGCGGCGGGCCGGGCGAGGGCCGCGGTTGGCGCGACGACGACGACCGCTGGGGCTGGGGAATGATGGGCGGTCGCGGCATGGGCATGATGGGCGGGCGCGGCATGGGCCCCGGCATGATGATGGACGGCATGGGCATGATGGGTTTCGGGCTCGGCATGATCAGCCGCCTCGACCTGAACGACGCCCAGCGCCGCCAGGTGCAGAGAATCGACGACGAGCTGCGCCGCAAGAACTGGGACCTGATGGGCAAGATGCACGACGAGATGTCGCGGATGCGCGACGCGATGTGGACCGACAAGCGCGACCGCGCGGCGATCCTCGCCGCCAACAAGCGCATGTCCGAGCTGCGCCAGCAGATGCTCGAGAACATGCTCGACGCGGCCGACAAGGCCGAAGCCGTGCTCACGCCGCAGCAGCGCGAGCGGCTGCGGCGCTACGCGCCGTGACGGCCCTGGGCGGGAGCCGCCGATGATGAACGGCTACGGCGTGGGCGGCGTCTGGTTCGGCATGGGGTTGTGGTGGATCCTGCTGGTCGCGCTGGTCGTCGCCCTCGGCGTGTTGGCGTACCGGCGGGCGGGCAGCGACAACCCCTCGGCGCCGCGCGAAACCGCGCGCGACCTCCTCGACAAGCGCTACGCGCGCGGCGAAATCGGCCGCGACGAGTACGAGCAGAAGAAGCGCGACCTCGCCGGGTAGTGCGCCGAGAGCGGCCAACCCGCCCGACGCGCTGGCGGGCGCGAAGAAGATCGCGCCCGCTGCCGCGCCCTTGCGCCAACGCAAGGATGACGGAGCTGTAATCGACCCGTCAGCTCGGCGGCGGCTACTGCTGCCGACACTTCGATCGGAAGCCGTCGCGAATGCTGTGGCTCGGCAGCCCGCTGCGCTGCCGATCGCGACGACAGCCGCGGATCCCTTCTCAAAGGAGAACGACGATGAAACGCAAATTCCTCTCTGCCCTGGCGGTCGTGATGCTGGCAGGCCCGACGCTCGCCGCCGCCGCACCCGACGAGTCGCAGAAGCAGATGATGCAGCGTTCGATGGAGGCGCAGCGCAAGCTCGACGCTGCGCGCAGCGCACAAGGCGCGCGGCGCGACAAGCTGCTGCAGGAACACATGGATCTGATGAGCCAGATGAGGCAGCAGATGAGATCGGCCCGCCCCGGTCCGAACGCCACGGCGCCGCAGCTTCGCGAATGGATCGACGAGCATCTGAAACTGATGGATCAGATGATGGGCCAGATGATGGACGCCGAGCGCATGATGATGATGCCGATGCGCGAAGGCCACATGATGATGAAGAGCGGCAAGTGAGCCGAGCGCGCCGCGAGTGCGCGAGGTCGGACTTCATTGCCGGCAGGAGGACTCGATGCCCGCGCTTTGGCAAGGGCGACTGCAGGTCGATCGCCGATTGGCGCGACGGATCGCATCGGTTGCCTGCGCGGCAGTCGTCGGGCTGACGCCGGCGGCCGCGGCATATGCGGCGGGCGATCAGCGCACCGTCGACGGCTACGCGATCTATCTCGGCGTCGTTGCGGCCGCCATCGTGCAACGCCATCATCCGCCCGAACATCAGGAACACAGGATGCACGGCGGCGTGCCGCCCGGATGTGGTCAGCGGCACGTGATGGTGGCCGTGTTCGACGCCGCAACCGGTGCGCGCATCGACGACGCGGTCGTTACAGCGACAGTCGGCGAAGCGGGTCTGGCGCCGGTGCGCAGGCGGCTCGAACCGATGGCGATCGCCGGCGCGATCAGCTACGGCAACTACTTCACGCTGTCGCCGCCGGGTCGGTATCGGATCGAGGTGCATATCGTTCGTCCGAATGCACTCAGACCCACGGTCGCAACCTTCACCTACGCGCCCGTGCGATGAAGCGCGGCTGCGGGATGTAGCAACGAGGATCGGCGCCATGCAAGACCACGAACATCACACGCCCCGCAAGGGCAGTTCGCGCGGCACCTGGGTGCTGATCGCGTTTCTGGCGATCGCCGCGTATTTCCTGCTGACCGAGCACCGGGCGCACTTCCTCGCCTGGCTGCCGTTCGTGCTCCTGCTCGCCTGCCCGCTGCTTCACCTGCTGCACGGCCATGGCGGCCACGGGTCGCACGGTAGCCACGAAGCGAAGCAGCCGCCCGCTGGCCGGCCGCATCGCCACGACGTAGGTTCGCAATGAACGCCGACCCGATGCTGGCCTACGGGCTGTGGTCGCTCGTCTTTATCAACATCGCGGTGTTCGTGATCTTCGCGTTCTCGTTCGCGCGGCCCAAGACACGGCGCGACTGGCGTTCGTTCGGCGCGTTCGGCGCGTTCCTGGTCGCGCTGTTCACCGAGATGTACGGCTTCCCGCTGACGATCTACCTGCTGTCGGGCTGGCTCGCGAGCCGCTTCCCCGGTGTGGACTTCCTGTCGCACGACGCCGGCCATCTGCTCGAAGTCGTCTTCGGCTGGCGGACCAACCCGCACTTCGGACCGTTCCATATCGCGAGCACCGTGCTGATCTTCGCCGGCTTCATCCTGCTCGCGTCGGCGTGGCGCGTTCTGCACGCGGCGCAGAGCGAGAACCGACTGGCCACCACCGGGCCCTACGCGCGCATCCGCCACCCGCAGTACGCGGGCTTCGTGCTGATCATGACGGGCTTTCTGCTGCAGTGGCCGACGCTGCTGACGTTGGCGATGTATCCGATCCTCGTCTTCATGTACGTGCGGCTGGCGCTGCGGGAAGAAGTGGAGGTGCGCGCGCAGTTCGGCGCCGAATACGAGCGCTATGCGGCGCACACGCCGCGCCTTTTCCCGCGGCTCGGCGCCACCGCCGCAGCCGAGGAGCGCTGACCGAGCCCGCACCGGCGAAGTAGGAAGATGACATGCGCATCACGATCAAGTCGCCTGCGGACACGCCGTGGTACCTGCGCCCGTTCTTCTGGAACCAGCGCAGGAAGTACGGCGCTGCGCTTGATTCGGCGCTCGCGTGGGCGCGGTCGCCGCGGCTTTTCCTCGGCGTGGCGGCGCTGTACGGCATGATCGACCGGGGCTCCTCGCCGATCGAACCGGCGCTTCGCTCGCTGCTGACGGTCCGCGTCTCCCAGATCAACCACTGCCCGTTCTGCGTCGACCTCAATTCGGCGACGCTGATGGAGCGCGGCGCGAGCCCGGACAAGGTGCAGGCGCTCGACCGCTGGCGCGACAGCGAACTGTTCGACGAGCGTGAGCGGGTCGCGCTCGGATACGCGGAGGCCATCACCTACCCTGATCGCGGCGTCGACGACGCGCTTTTTGCGCGGCTCAAGCGCCACTTCGACGACGACGCGATCGTCGAACTGACGGGGCTCATCGCGTTCCAGAACCTGTCGAGCAAATTCAACAGCGCGCTCGGCATCGCGCCGCAAGGCTTTTGCCGTCTGCCGGCGCCGGCCGCGATGCACGAGGCCGAGCCGAACCCCGTGCAAGCCGAAGCGATGCGATCCGAGAAGAGTGATCGGGAGCAGCCGTGAAGCCGGTGGCGACGATCGCGTGCGCGCTGGCGCTTGCGCTGTTCGGACCGGCTGCCACGATGGCGCAGCCGGCAACGCCGAAGGCGCTCCCCGCGCAGACGAGCCGCGGGGGCAGTGTCACGGTCAGCGTAACGCCGAAGGATGTCGCGGCAGACGCACAGCACTGGCGTTTCGAGGTCGTCTTCGACACGCACACCGTCGACCTGAACCACGACGTCGCCAAGAGCGCATCACTGATCGACGCCGCTGGAGGCAGGCACGCGCCGCTCGCCTGGGACGGCGATCCGCCGGGCGGTCACCACCGCAAGGGCGTGCTGAGCTTCAAGCCGCTGGGCAGCGTCGAGGAGGTCAAGCTGCGGGTGATCGGCTGCGCAGTATCAGGTCGAGTTCTTCTGGGTCAGGCTCGCCGCCAGCGGTGCGGGCATCGCGTTCATCGGGACGCATCGACCCCGCGCCACGCGTGAGCACGCGCGTTGTGCCGCATCGGCGGTCAAAGCTGCCGGCGCGCCGGCCGCACCGCACACGAAAGGAGCAGACGCAATGGCAACCGACCCCGTTTGCGGCATGACGGTCGACCCGAATACGGCCGCCGGCAGCGCGACTTATCAAGGCGCCACGTACTGGTTCTGCTCGACCCGTTGCCATGCAAAGTTCAACGCCGATCCACAGCGCTTCGCCTCGACCGCGCCGCAGGCGAGCCACGGGACCGCCGGGCACGCGCACTCGCATCATGCCGCGGCCGGGCGTGCCGCCTCCGCCCACATCGATAAGCCGCCGGCCCCGGACGAAGGGGTCGCGGCGCGGGAACCCGGCGCAACGATCTACACCTGCCCGATGCACCCGCAGGTGCGCCAGCCGACGCCCGGCCACTGCCCGATCTGCGGCATGGCGCTCGAGCCGCTGCTGCCCTCGCTCGAAGAGGAAGAGAATCCGGAACTCGCCGACTTCACGCGCCGCTTCTGGTGGACGCTGCCGCTGACGGCGATCGTCGTGCCGCTGGCGATGCTCGGCCACCGCGTCGCCGAGGTGTCGCCGGCGCTGCTTTCGTGGCTCGAACTGGCGCTGTCGGCGCCGGTGATCCTGTGGGCCGGCTGGCCGTTTTTCGTGCGCGGCGTGCAGTCGGTGATCCAGCGCAGCCCGAACATGTGGACGCTGATCGGGCTCGGCGTGGCGACGGCCTTCGTCTACAGCACGGCGGCCACGATCGCGCCGCAGCTTTTCCCGGCGAGCTTCGTCGTGCACGGCCGCGTCGGCGTGTATTTCGAGGTGGCGGCGGTGATCGTGTCGCTGACGCTGCTTGGCCAGGTGCTCGAGTTGCGCGCGCGCTCGAAGACCTCGGCGGCGATCAAGGCGCTGCTCGGGCTCGCGCCCAAGACCGCGCGCCGGCTGCGGGACGACGGCGCCGAGGAGGACATTGCGCTCGCGCACGTGCACATCGGCGATCGGCTGCGCGTGCGCCCGGGCGAAAAGGTGCCGGTCGACGGCGTCGTGCTCGAAGGCGAAAGCGGCGTCGACGAATCGATGCTGACCGGCGAGCCGATTCCCGTGCACAAGCGTGCCGGCGACAAGCTGATCGGCGCGACGATCAACACCACGGGCGCGCTCGTGATGCGCGCCGAGAAGGTCGGTTCGGCGACGATGTTGGCGCAGATTGTGCAGATGGTCGCCGAAGCGGCGCGCTCGCGCGCGCCGATGCAGCGGCTGGCGGACGTGGTCGCCGGCCGTTTCGTGCTGGTGGTGATTGCCATCGCACTTGCCACGTTCCTGGTCTGGGGCAACTTCGGACCCGAGCCGAGCTGGGTGTACGCGACGGTCAATGCGCTCGCGGTGCTGATCATTGCCTGCCCGTGCGCTCTGGGGCTCGCCACGCCGATGTCGATCATGGTCGCCACCGGCCGCGGCGCGACGCAGGGCGTGCTGTTCCGCGACGCGGCGGCGATCGAGTCGATGCGCAGGATCGACACGCTGGTCGTCGACAAGACCGGCACGCTGACCGCAGGCAAGCCCGCGTTCGATCGCGCGGTCGCGGCTGCAGGCTGGACCGAGGACGAAGTGCTGCGGCTCGCCGCCAGCCTCGACCAGGGCGCCGAGCATCCGCTCGCGGAAGCGATCGTCGCCGAGGCGCGCCGCCGCGGGCTGTCGCTCGAGGCGCCGGAGTCTTTCGCGACCGCCGGCGGCATCGGCGTGCGCGGCGCGGTCGGCGGCCGCTGGATGGCGATCGGCAACACCGTGCTGATGCAGGAAGAAGCAGTCGACTGGCGGCCGCTCGAGCGCGCGGCCGAAGCGCTGCGCGCGCAGGGCGCGAGCGTGATGTTCGTCGCCGTCGCCGGTCGCATCACCGGACTGCTCGCCGTCTCCGACCCGATCAAGCCGACGACGCCGGCGGCACTGGAGGCGCTGCGCGCCGACGGCGTGCGCGTCGTGATGGCCACCGGTGACGGCTGGACGACGGCGCGAGCGGTCGCGGCGAAGCTCGGCATCGACCAGGTGTTCGGCGAGGTCAAGCCGCAGGACAAGGTCGATCTGGTCGCTCGCCTGAAAGCCGAGGGCCGCAAGGTGGCGATGGCCGGCGACGGCATCAACGACGCACCGGCGCTGGCCGCCGCCGACGTCGGCATCGCGATGGGCACCGGTACCGACGTGGCGATGAACGCCGGCCACGTGACGCTGATCAAGGGCGATCTGACCGGGATCGCGCGCGCGCGCGAGCTGTCGCGGCAGACGGTGCGCAACATGCGGCAGAACCTCTTCTTCGCGTTCGTCTACAACGCGTCCGCCGTGCCCGTTGCAGCCGGCGTCCTCTATCCGTTCTTCGGCCTGCTGCTGTCGCCGCTCATCGCAGCGGCGGCGATGGCGCTTTCGTCCGTCAGCGTCGTCGGCAATGCTCTGCGGCTGCGGCGCCGATGAGCTGTGGCAGTGCTGCGCCTTCCGGCCGTGGCGGGGCATGATGCGTGGGTTCGGGTCGGCGACCGGTGCCAGCGGCTCCGAAGCGGCCGGCCGCCTCAGACGAGCGACGCGACCAGCCGCACGAGGGCGGCCTGGCGCGCGGCACCGGTCTTCTGGTCGAGCGCCTGCAGGTGCGAGCGCACCGTGCACACCGCCACCGCGAGCTGATCGGCAACGGGGAGTCGACGCGTCGCGGTTGCTAAAGTGCGCGCCGCTGCCCTGCGCAGCGCGTCCACCGGAGTTCTCGATGCCCAAGCAGATCGTCTCGACCGCGGCCGCACCGGCCGCCATTGGCCCGTACTCGCAGGCAGTGCGCGCCGCGAACACCGTCTATCTGTCCGGCCAGATCGGCCTCGATCCGGCGACGCAGCAGCTCGCCGGCCCGGACTTCGAGGCGCAGGTGCGGCAGGCGTTTCGCAACCTGGCGGCGGTGGCGCAGGCGGCCGGCGGCTCGCTCGCCGATGCGGTCAAGTTCACGCTCTTCCTCACCGATCTCGCAAACTTCGCCCAGGTCAACGCGATCATGGGCGAGGTCGTGCCGCAGCCCTATCCGGCGCGCTCGACGATCGGCGTCGCGAGCCTGCCGCGAGGCGCGCAGTTCGAGGTCGAAGCGATCCTCGTGCTCGGCGGCTGAGGCGCGCCTCATGACGGCGGTGCGGTTGCCGATCGCGGCGACGGCGCGGCACGCGTGATGGCCGCAGTGCGCGGCGGGGCGCGCCGCGCTGCCTCGAGCGCCGCCTCGGTGACGAGTTCCGGCACGCCGACCCCGGCGCAAGCCGGCGCCGCTGCGCCGCGCGACCGCGCCGCGCGCCTGGCAAAGCTCGGCCTGAAGACCGACTGGGACTACCTGCTGCACCTGCCGCTGCGCTACGAGGACGAGACCCGGATCACGCCGATCGCCGAGTTGCCGATGGGCGTGGAGGCGCAGGCCGAAGGTACGATCGAAAGCTGCGAAGTCGTCGTCCGTGGCCGCCGCCAGTTGCTGGCGCGGCTGCGCGACGACTCGGGCGAACTGCTGCTGCGCTTCCTGCACTTCTACGCTTCGACCCGCCAGCAGCTCGCGGTCGGCCGCCGCGTGCGCGTTTACGGTGCTGCGCGCGCCGGCTTCTACGGCGCGCTGGCGGAGATGGTCCATCCGCGCGTACGCGTGGCCGTCGATGCGCCGCTGCCCGGCCGGCTGACGCCCGTGTACCCGACCACCGAGGGCGTGCCGCAGTCCTGGCTGCGCAAGCGCATCGAGCGCGCGCTGCGCGACGTCGACATCGCGCGCGGCGACACGCTGCCGGCGGCGGTGCGCGAACGCTGGCAACTCGGCGAGCTCGCCGCCAGCCTGCGCGCGCTGCACCTGCCGGCGCCCGATGCCGACCTCGCGGCGCTCAGCGACAAGCGCGGCCCGCACTGGCGGCGCGTGAAGTTCGACGAACTTCTGGCGCAGCAGATCTCGCTCGCCACCGCGCGCGCACTACGCGCCAGCCGGCGCGCGCCGGTGCTTGCCGCGCTGCCGGGCGCCACGCTGGTCGAGCGGCTGCTCGGCGCGCTGCCCTTTGAACTTACCGGCGCGCAGCAGCGCGTCTGGCGCGAAGTCGAGGCCGATCTTGCGCGCGGCCAGCCGATGCACCGGCTGGTGCAAGGCGATGTCGGCAGCGGCAAGACGGTCGTCGCCGCACTCGCCGCGGCGCGCGCGATCGACGCTGGCTGGCAGGCGGCGCTGATGGCGCCGACCGAGATCCTGGCCGAGCAACACTTCCGCGGCATCGAGCAGTGGCTGACGCCGCTCGGCGTGCGTGTGGCCTGGCTGGCGGGAAAGCTCAAGCCCGCTGACAAGCGAGCGGCGCAGGAAGAAGTCGCCGAGGGCCACGCGCAGCTCGTGGTCGGCACCCATGCGCTGATCCAGGAGGCGGTGAGTTTCGCGCGGCTGGGGCTGGCGATCGTCGACGAGCAACACCGCTTCGGTGTGGCGCAGCGGCTGAAGCTGCGCACCGGTCCCGGCCGCGGCGACGATGCGCCGGTTCCGCACCTGCTGATGTTGAGTGCGACGCCGATCCCGCGCACGCTGGCGATGAGCTATCTGGCGGACCTCGACGTAAGCGTGATCGACGAGCTGCCGCCCGGCCGCACGCCGGTCGTGACCAAGCTCGTCGCCACCGCGCGCCGCAGCGAGGTGCTCGAGCGCCTGCGCGGCGAGGTGCGGCAGGGTCGGCAGGCGTACTGGGTGTGCCCGCTGGTCGAGGTAAGCGAGCTGATCGACTCGCCGGTCGATCTCAGCGCCGCGACCAAGATGTACGAGGCAACGCGCGCGCAACTGCCCGATCTGCGCTGGGGCCTGCTGCACGGCCAGTTGCCGCCGGCGCAGAAGGCGGCGGTGATGCAGCTTTTCGCCCGCGGTGACCTCGACGTGCTGGTGGCGACCACGGTGATCGAGGTCGGTGTCGACGTCGCCAACGCGACGCTGATGGTGATCGAGCACGCGCAGCGCTTCGGGCTGGCGCAACTGCACCAGTTGCGCGGCCGCGTGGGCCGAGGTGCGGGGCGCAGCTACTGCGTGCTGCTGTACGACGAGCCGCTGTCAGCCGCCGCGCGCGAGCGGCTGAAAGTGATCTACGAGACCGCCGACGGCTTCGAGGTTGCGCGCCGCGACCTGCAGTTGCGCGGCCCGGGCGAGTTCCTCGGCGCGCGGCAGGCGGGGGTGCCGATGCTGCGCTTCGCCTCGCTGGACGACGACGCCGCGCTGGTCGAGCAGGCGGCGCAGGCGGCCGAGGTCATGTTGCGCGAGCATCCGGACGCGGCGGCGGCGCACGTGAAGCGCTGGATGGGGGCGAGGGCGGCGATGCTCGATGCCTGAGGCCACGCCTGCAAGTCGAGCGCGGCGGTGACCGGTACCAGGCGCATCGCCGCAGACACCTGATGTTGCCGTGTGCACCCAGCGAACTACATTTCAAGCGCATTTGCTCTTTGACTATGAACGTTTCGGCGTTCAGACTCTAGTTCATGGCGACCCCCGGACTTTCCGCCGCCGCCCGCTCGCAGCTCGGTCGGGTGCTGCGCGCCGGCGACGCCGTGCTCACGCCGAATCGGACCGCGCAGATCCTGTCCATTGCGCGTCCCCAGGCTGCGCAGCAGCTCGCGCGCTGGGCTCGCGCCGGCTGGGTTGCACGGGTGCGGCGGGGCGTCTACGTGCCGGTTCCGGTCGAGTCCGCGTCGCCCGACGTTCCGCTCGAAGATCCCTGGTCGGTCGCCGCCCGTCTCTATGAACCCTGCTACATCGGCGGATGGTCGGCGGCTGAGCACTGGGGCATGACCGAGCAGATCTTTAGAGTCATCTGCGTCGTGACGGCAGCGCGCCCGCGCAATCGCCGGCCAACCCTTCGCGGCACGGCGTTCGAACTTCACACCGTGCCACGGGACCGGCTTTTCGGCCTCAAGACAGTCTGGCGTGGCCAGACGCGCGTTCAAGTATCGGACCCGGCCCGGACCTTGGCCGACATGTTGGCGGACCCGCGGCTCGGCGGCGGCGTGCGCCACGTTTCCGACATCCTGTCAGCGTGGCTGCACGAACAGGCCAACGACGCGCCGCGCCTGATCGAATACCTCGATCGCATCGGCAACGGCGCGGCCTACAAACGGCTCGGGTTCATGCTCGAAACACGGCATCCGGAGCAGTTGTCGCTGATCGACGTCTGTCGCTCCCGGCTGACCAGCGGCTACGTCAAGCTCGATCCCAAGCTGCCTTCGGGGCGCCTGGTCACAGCGTGGCGGCTCTGGATTCCTGCATCCGCGCGAGATCAATCGCCGTGATCACGCGCGAAGAACTGCGTCAGGCCGCGCGCGAGTTCCAGCTCGACGTCAACGTGGTCGAGAAGGACTATGCGCTCGGCTGGCTGCTTGCCGGAATCGGCGCGCACCCGGCGCTGCGCGAAACGTGGATCTTCAAGGGCGGCACCTGCCTGAAGAAGTGTTGGTTCGAGACCTACCGCTTCTCTGAGGATCTCGACTTCACGCTGCGCGACGAGACGCACCTCGACCAAGCCTTTCTCGCGCGCACGTTCGACGAGATCGGCGACTGGGTTTACGAACAGTCGGGCATCGAGCTGCCGCGCGACGCGCGCGTCTTCGAGATCTTCAGCAATCCACGCGGCAAGCGCGCAGGGCAGGGGCGCGTCGGCTACCGCGGCCCCAACGCGCGCGTCGGCGGCACGCCGCGCATCAAGCTCGATCTCGCCGCCGACGAATTGCTGGCGCTCGAACCCGTGTGGCGCAAGATCCACCATCCCTACTCGGACGCGCCGCCGGACGGCATGCCGGTCCTCTGCTATGCGTACGAAGAAGTCTTCGCCGAAAAGCTGCGCGCACTCGCCGAGCGGCAACGCCCGCGCGATCTGTACGACGTGATCCACCTGCATCGCCGGCTCGACCTCGGGCCGGACCGGGCGCGCGTGCAGTCGACGCTCGCCTGCAAGTGCGAGTTCAAGGGCATCGACGTGCCCACGCTGGCGCTGCTGACGAACCGGCCGGAACGGCAGGCCATCGAGGTGGAGTGGGAGCAGATGCTGGCGCACCAATTGCCGGTGTGCCCGCACTTCGCGGAGTTCTGGGACGAACTGCACGCGGTCTTTGCGTGGTTGCAAGCGCCCAAGCCGCACGCCCCGCTGCCGAGCATCGGCCGCGCGATCGCCGCGCCCGCGGGCGGCCTCGACACCGGCTGGTCGGCGCCGCCGATGGTTGCGCGCTGGGGCTACGCGATGCCGCTCGAAGCAGTCCGCTTTGCCGGCGCCAACCGCCTGCTCGTCGAACTCGATTACGAGAACGAGCGCGGCGAGCGCAGCCGGCGCACGATCGAGCCCTACGCGCTGCGCCGTACGCGTGCCGGGGAGCTGCTGCTCTATGCGGTGCGTAGCGAAGACGGCGAGACGCGCAGCTATCGCGTCGACCGCATGCGCGGCGCGCGCGTGCTGCCGCTTTCGTTCAAGCCGCGCTATGCGGTCGAGCTGATCGCCAGCGCGCCGGGCACGGCGCCGATGGCCGTTGCGCCTGAGGCGGGGACGCAGCAGCAGATGACGACTTCGCGAACGTCTGCCGCGCGGCCGGCGTCGCGGGCGACCAAGCCGAGGCGTGGCCTACGCGCGGCGACTGGCCCGACCTACATCTACGAGTGCGCGCTCTGTCGCAAGCAGTTCGAGCGGCGCACGATGGACTCGGCGCTCAAACCGCACAAGGACCCGCGAGGCCGCGACTGCCCGGGACGCACGGGCATTTACAGGACCACGAAGTACTGACACATGCCGACTCTCGACTGGCTCAACCGCGCCGAGGCGCTGACCGGCGCCGCCCGCGTGCCGTATCGCGTGCTCGAACCCGTGTCCGAGCACGGCGACGGCAACCCCGACAACCTGCTGATCCAGGGCGATAACCTCGACGCGCTCAAGGCGCTGTTGCCCTTCTATCGAGGGCGGGTGAAGTGCATCTTCATCGACCCGCCGTACAACACGAAGAGCGCGTTCGAGCACTACGACGACAACCTCGAGCACAGCCAGTGGCTGACGATGATGTATCCACGGCTGGCGCTGCTGCGCGAACTGCTGGCCGAGGACGGGTCGATTTGGGTGACGATCGACGACAACGAAGTGCACTACCTGAAGGTGTTGACGGATGAAGTGTTTGGGCGGCGCAGCTTCGTTGCGAACGTGCTTTGGCAGAAGGTCTTCTCGCCGAAAAGCACGGCGAGGCACTTTTCGGAGGATCACGATCACGTTTTGGTTTTTGCGAAAGACGGGGAGCGCTGGGCGCCGAATCCGATGCCGCGCAGCGAGCGTCAAAATGCCTCGTACAAAAACCCGGATAGCGATCCCCGTGGTCCCTGGACTTCCGGCGACTTGTCGGCGAGAAACTACTAGCGCGAGACGTACGGCCGCGCGCGAAAGGATGCGAACGCGCCGATCCGCTGCAACGGCGTCTTCCTGACCGTTCCTGGAGCGCGACCCAACCGGTCGAATCCGAGTCAGCGCCCGCGCAGGCGCATCACCGCGGCAGTGCGCGTTTCCACGCCGAGCTTCTCGTAGACGCGTTGCAGGTGCTTGCCGACGGTGCGGGCGCTGATGCCGAGGATCGTGCTGATGTCGCGGTCGGTTTTGCCGGCGGCCACCCAGTGCAGCACCTGCTGCTGGCGTGCCGACAGCGGCCAGTCTTCCGGTGCGGGCGGCGCAAGGTCTTTCGCCTCCTCGTCGAGCAGCACGAGCAGGCCGCCCGCCATGTCGATCGCCGGATACGTGCGCACCGTCAATCGCCGGTCGAAGGTGGCGCGGAGCAGCGGCGGCATCGTCGCAGCGATCGAGGCGCAGCGCATCGGTCGCGCCAGATAGGCGGCGAGTTCGGCCGGCAGTTTGCCGCCACGCCTTATCCGCACGCCCCAGAAGTGCAGCAACTGCTCGGCGGCGCGCGGTGAGAAGCCGCGTACTTCGCCGCCCGGCCCGAGGCGCAGCGTGCCGATGCGCGTGCTGTGCATCAGCTCGCCAAGACCACGTGCGGCGCGGCGGGCGCGGTCGAGCGCGGCGGTGTGGCGGTACAACTCGCCGAGGCTGCCGGCCAGAGCATCGAGCAGCGCGCGCTCGTGGTCGCTGAAATCGCGTCCCTTGCGGTTCAGTACGAAGCTCACCAGCAGCCGGTTGTTGACATGCAGTGGCATCGCGATCACATGGTCGATGCCGATCGGCCGGTAATACTCGGCGAAGAGCGCCGAGTGGCGGAAGCGGGCGAACGGAATTGAGTCGCTGATCCGGTGGGTGCCGCGGCCGCGCTCGATCGCGTGATACAGCACCAGCGGATGTTCGATGAAGTGCCGGTCAAATGCGGCGCGGTCGGCGGCGCTGATTGCGCCGGCCGGCGAGCTGACAACGCTGCGGCGGTCGTTGGCGAGGTCGCACACCGACAGCGTGGTCAATTCGGAGGCGACCAGGTTGCCCAGCAACTGCACGCCGCGCCGCGCGAACTGATCTGTATCGTCGACCGCCGCCAGCTCTTGCACCACGCGTAGCACGGCGCGGTAGTCGCTTGCACTCAGCGACGCCATGCCGACCCTGCCTTTCGCGGTCGCGGTGCGATGTACGCAATCCTGCTCATCGCCGTACCGACCGATGCGCAGCAGTATAGGCACCCGCGGTTGGTACACAAGGAGGACTCCGATGAACGCATCCCCCTGCGGCGTGGCGGCGCGAGTCGCCCTGGCGATGATGCTGCTTTTGCCGACCCTGGCCCTGGCCGGATCGCTCGACGGCCGCCGCTTTGAAGGCGTTTTCATCGAGCGCGGCAAGACCTCGGGCGACGCCGACACGCTGATCTTCAAGGAAGGGCGCTTCCGATCGACCGCCTGCGACCGTTACGGCTATTCCGACGCGCCGTACAAGGCGACGGCGACTGGCGATGCTGTGCACTTCGAGGCCGAGACCGAGAGCCCGCGCCACGGCAAGCTGCTATGGAAGGGCGTGATCCGCGACGGCAAGCTCGATGCCACTGCCGTTTCGATCCGCCAGGGCAAGTCGCCGGTGGAGAACTGGGTCGTGGCCGGAGAAAGGAAATGAGTGTGCTCGCCGACACACAGGTGACCTGCATGCTGCCGGTGAAGGACCTCGAACGGGCGCGGCGCTACTACAGCGAGAAGCTGCGCCTGACACCGATCGGCGCCCGACCGGACGGCAAGTTCGTCTATCGCTGCGGCGGAACCGAAATCGCGCTCTTTCCCAAGCCAGAAGGCACGAAAGCCGAGCATACGGCGCTGAGCTTCCGCGTCGCCGATATCGTCGCCGCCATAGCCGAACTGAAGCAGCGCGGCGTCGTATTCGACGACTACGACCTGCCGGGATTCAAGACGGTCGACCACATCTGCGTGCTTGGCTCCGAGAAGGCGGCTTGGTTCCGCGATCCCGAAGGCAACACCCTCTGTTTGCATGAAGACCTGCGCTGAGACGAAGGAGGGGCCGATGACACACGCACATGCAATCGCCCATGGGGAAAAGGCAGAGTGGAAGAACTTCAACCAGCCCGACGAGGTCCGCGAGTTCCCCAAGGGACGGCTCGAACTGATCAAGATCGGCGGCGCAATGATCGGTCGCGCAGTCTTCGATCCCGGCTGGCGCTGGGCGACTTCCGTGCAGCCGCTGGCCAAGACCGCGAGCTGCGAGGCACCGCACTTCCAGTATCACGTCTCGGGTGTGCTGCGCATCCGCATGGACGACGGCACCGAGTTTGACTGCAAACCCGGCGACGTCTCGCTGCTGCCCTCCGGTCACGATGCCTGGGTCGTCGGCAACGAACCCGCCGTGGTCGTTGACTTTCAGGGAATGATCGACTACGCGAAGTCGCGCTGAAGGCCCGAACCGCAATCCGCGGGAACTCGACCGCCGGCACCACGGGGGCCGCGGCTGGCGCCGGTTTCACGATCGTGTCTTGCCGCGCATCGCCGCGTGCAGCTTGAAGCTTTTCGCGGCGGCTTTGCCGGCCGGGCAACGAGCCCGGCCGCTCTTGCGCTGCGCCATAGCTCCCGGTCGTAGGTGGCGACCGCAACCCCGGCGCGGCGAGCGCCTCGAGCCACACCGGCGCGCAGGCCAGGTGCACGGCGTCGCAGCTACGCAGCCCGTACTCGCGCGCCTGTTTACCTTCTTTGGCAAGGCATAGAAGGTAAGGGGCCCCGCGGTCGTAAAGCGGGGATCACGCACGACAAGACAGTTACTCAGCGCGGCAGCGCGCCACGCCTGCGCCTGCGCCTGTGCCGGCAGGCGCGCCAAAGACCCCAACCCCTTGAATTTTCTCGCCCCGCCCCAACAACCGCCAAGTCCATGATCTGACAAGACTTGTGGGGGAAGCATGAGCGAACCGGAGCGAGGCGCATCCGGGATCGGCGCGGGGCAGGCGGCGGGGCAGCCGGCGGGCAACGGCGCCGCGCCGGCCGAGGCGGCTAACGAGGCGGCGCTCGCCGCCAGTGTGGCGCAAGAGGGCGCGCCTGCGCTCGCTTCGGCCACGGTGAGCGAGGTCGAGCTCGACCTGCAGGCGGCGCTGGCCAGGGCGGCGGAGAACCAGGAGCGCTATCTGCGCGCGGTGGCCGAGGGCGAGAACATCCGCCGGCGGGCGCAGGAAGACATCGCCAAGGCGCACAAATTCGCGGTCGAGTCCTTCGCCGAGGCGATGGTGCCGGTCGTGGACTCGCTGGAGAAGGCGCTCGAAGCCCAGACGGCGAGCGCCGAGCAGATGCGCGAGGGCGTGCAACTGACGCTCAAGCAGTTGCGCAGCGCCTTCGAGAAGAACCGGCTCACCGAGATCAACCCGGTCGGCCAGAAGTTCGATCCGCACCGGCACCAGGCGATCTCGATCGTCGCGGCCGAGGACGTGCCGCCGAACCACGTGGTCGCCGTGCTGCAGAAGGGCTGGATGATCGCCGACCGGGTGCTGCGCCCGGCGCTGGTCACCGTGGCGCAGGGCTGATCGCTCGCCGCCGACCTTGAAACCCGGCGCAGGACGCCAAATTACCCGACAACGGAACTCCCCGGCGCGGCCGGGACTTGAACACGAACCGAGGCAGACATGGCAAAGATCATCGGCATCGACCTGGGCACCACGAACTCCTGCGTCGCCATTCTCGAGGGCGGCACGCCCAAGGTGATCGAGAACAGCGAGGGCGCGCGCACGACGCCGTCGATCGTCGCCTACATGGAAGACGGCGAAATCCTGGTCGGCGCGCCGGCCAAGCGCCAGGCGGTGACCAATCCGAAGAACACGCTGTACGCGGTCAAGCGCCTGATCGGACGGCGCTTCGAGGAGAAGGAGGTCCAGAAGGACATCAACATGATGCCCTACAAGATCTCGCGCGCGCCCAACGGCGATGCCTGGGTCGAGGTGCGCGGCAAGGCGATCGCGCCGCCGCAGGTCTCGGCCGAAGTGCTGCGCAAGATGAAGAAGACCGCCGAGGACTACCTGGGCGAGACCGTGACCGAAGCGGTGATCACGGTGCCGGCCTACTTCAACGACTCGCAGCGCCAGGCCACCAAAGACGCCGGCCGCATCGCCGGGCTGGAGGTCAAGCGCATCATCAACGAGCCGACCGCGGCCGCGCTCGCCTTCGGCCTCGACAAGAAGGGCGAGCGCGGCGACCGCAAGATCGCCGTCTATGACCTCGGCGGCGGCACCTTCGACATCTCGATCATCGAGATCGCCGACGTCGAGGGCGAGAAGCAGTTCGAGGTGCTGTCGACCAACGGCGACACCTTCCTCGGCGGCGAGGACTTCGACCAGCGCATCATCGACTACGTGGTGACCGAGTTCAAGAAGGAGTCAGGCGCCGACCTGAGCAAGGACGTGCTCGCCTTGCAGCGGCTGAAGGACTCGGCCGAGAAAGCAAAGATCGAGCTGTCATCGAGTGCGCAGACCGAGATCAACCTGCCGTACATCACCGCCGACGCCTCAGGCCCGAAGCACCTGAACATGAAGCTCACCCGCGCCAAGCTCGAGGCGCTGGTCGAAGACCTGATCGAGAAGACGATCGAGCCGTGCCGGATCGCGATCAAGGACGCCGGCGTCAAGACGAGCGAGATCGACGACGTGATCCTGGTCGGCGGCATGACGCGCATGCCCAAGGTGCAGGACAAGGTCAAGGAGTTCTTCGGCCGCGAGCCGCGCAAGGACGTGAACCCCGACGAGGCGGTGGCGGTCGGCGCGGCGATCCAGGGCTCGGTGCTGGCAGGCGACCGCAAGGACGTGCTGCTGCTCGACGTGACGCCACTGTCGCTCGGCATCGAGACGCTGGGCGGCGTGATGACCAAGATGATCCAGAAGAACACGACGATCCCGACCAAGTTCGCGCAGACCTTCAGCACCGCCGACGACAACCAGCCGGCGGTGACGATCAAGGTCTACCAGGGCGAGCGCGAGATGGCGGGCGGCAACAAGCTGCTCGGCGAGTTCAACCTGGAGGGCATCCCGCCGGCGCCGCGCGGCCTGCCGCAGATCGAGGTCACCTTCGACATCGACGCCAACGGCATCCTGCACGTGGGCGCGAGGGACAAGGCCACCGGCAAGGAAAACAAGATCACGATCAAGGCCAACTCGGGACTGACCGAGGCCGAGATCCAGGCAATGGTCAAGGACGCCGAGGCCAACAAGGCCGAGGACCATCGCCGCTTCGAACTCGCCCAGGCGAGGAACAGCGCCGACGCCAGCGTGCACCAGATCAGGAAGGCGCTGGCCGAGCACGGCGCCGCGCTCGATGCCGGCGAGAAGGAGAGGATCGAGGCCGCGATCAAGGACGTCGAGGAAGCGCTCAAGGGCGACGACAAGGCCGCGATCGAGGCCAAGACCGCTGCGCTCATGACCGCCAGCCAGAAGCTCGGCGAGAAGATGTACGCCGGCATGCAGGGCGGCGCCGGCGCCGAAGCCGCGGCGCAGGCGGCCGCAGCCGGTGCAGCCGCCGGCGGCGAGAGCAAAGGCGGTAAGAACGACGACGTGGTCGACGCCGACTACAAGGAAGTGAAGCGCGGGTGAGGCCGTGAAACGTGAAAGGTGAAACGTGAAACGTGGCCACCGCGAACTGCGGGTTTGGCAGCAGGCGATCGACCTGGTCGAGCACGTCTATCGGGTCACCGGCGCGTTTCCGAAGGACGAGACTTACGGCCTTGCGCAACAGATGCGGCGCGCGGCAGTCTCCGTTCCCAGCAACATCGCCGAAGGTGCGGCCAGGAAGGGCACTCGCGAGTTGCTCAGGTTTGCCTCAGTCGCCAGCGGCTCACTGGCTGAACTCGACGCGCAACTGGAAGTCGCTTCGCGGCTCGGCTATGCGGTCGACAAGGAGGTTCTTCAGGGGCGTATCGACGCGGTCAGCGCACTGCTTCTTGCGATGATGGAGTCGCTGCGCGAAAGGCTGGAGTAGTCACGTTTCACGTTTCACCTTTCACGTTTCACGAGAAAAATGGCCAAACGTGACTTCTACGACATCCTCGGCGTGGCGAAGAACGCCTCCGAGGACGAGATCAAGAAGGCCTATCGCAAGCTGGCGATGAAGTTCCACCCGGACCGCAACCAGGGTCAGGGCGACGTCAAGGCGGCCAAAGAGGCCGAGGAGAAGTTCAAGGAGGTCAAGCAGGCCTACGAGATCCTCTCCGATGCCGGCAAGCGCGCCGCCTACGACCGCTTCGGCCACGCCGGTGTGGATCCGAGTGTCGGCGGCGGGCCGCGCGGGCCGGGGGCCGAGGGCTTCGGCGGCTTTGCCGACGCCTTCGGCGACATCTTCGGCGACATCTTCGGCGGCGCCATGGGCGGGCGCGCCGCTGGGCGCTCGGGCGCCTATCGCGGCGCCGATCTTCGCTACAACATGGAAATCACGCTCGAGCAGGCGGCCAAGGGCTTCGCCAGCGACATCCGCGTGCCCAGTTGGGAGACCTGCGAGACCTGCCACGGCAGCGGCGCCAAGCCGGGCACCTCGGCCAAGACCTGCGGCACCTGCGGCGGCAGCGGCGCGGTGCGCATCACGCAAGGCTTCTTCTCGATCCAGCAGACCTGCCCGACCTGTCACGGCGCCGGCAAGGTGATCGCCGAGCCCTGCGCCGCCTGCCACGGCGAGGGACGGATCAAGAAGCACAAGGTGCTCGAGGTCAACATCCCGGCCGGCATCGACGAGGGCCAGCGCATCCGTCTGGCCGGCAAGGGTGAACCGGGCAGGAACGGCGGGCCGCCGGGCGACCTGTACGTCGAGATCCGCATCAAGCCGCACGAAGTGTTCCAGCGCGAGGGCGACGACTTGCACTGCGCGGTGCCGGTGTCGCTGGTGACCGCCGCGCTCGGCGGCGAAGTCGAGATCGCAACGCTGACCGAGAAGGTCAGCATCGACATCCCCGAAGGCACGCAGACCGGCAAGACCTTCCGCCTGCGCGGCAAGGGCATCAAAGGCGTGCGCTCCGGCTACCCGGGCGATCTGTACTGCCACGTGACGGTCGAGACGCCGGTGCGCCTGACCGAGAAGCAGAAGAAGCTGCTGCGCGAGTTCGAGTCCAGCCTGAAGGAAGGCGGCGCGCGCCACTCGCCGCAGAGCAAGGGCTTCATGGACCGGATGAAGGGCTTCTTTACCGCCGAGTGAGGCGGCGCCCAGGCAGCGGCGCCGATCCGCGCCGCCGCCTCTTGGCTAGCGAGTTCGCGCGCGAGTTCGCCCGCAAGTTTGCGCGCTCGACCGACTACCGGCCCCAGGCGTCCTTCAGCGTCACCGCCAGGTTGAACACCGGCCGCCCGGGGGCGTGGTCCTTGCGGTCGGCGACGAAGTAGCCGTTGCGCTCGAACTGGAACGTGTCTTCGGCGCGCGCCTGCGCCAGCGAAGGCTCGACGTAGGCTTGACACACGCGCCGGCTGTCCGGGTTCAGCAGTTCGCGCAGCGGCTTGCCGTCGGCATCGGGCTGCGGGTCGCGGAACAGGCGCTCGTACAGGCGCACCTCGGCGGCACAACTGGCGTGCACCGGCAGCCAGTGGATCGTGCCCTTGACCTTGACCCGGCTCGCGCCCTCGGTGCCGCTGCGCGTGTCAGGCAGGACCTCGGCGCGGACGACGCTGGCGCGGCCGTCGGCGTCGCGCTCGACCGCGGTGGCGCGGATCACGTAGGCGTTGCGCAGCCGCACCAGGCCGCCGGGGACGAGCCGGTGGTAGCCCTTGGGCGGATCTTCCATGAAGTCGCTGCGCTCGATCCACAGCTCGCGCGCGAACGGCAGCGAGCGCGTGCCCAGCTCCGGGCGCTGCGGGTGCAGCGGCAGCAGGCACGGCTCGATGCGGCCGTCGGGCCAGTTGTCGAGCACCAGCCGCAGCGGCTCGAGCACCGCGGTGGCGCGCGGTGTGCGCGTCTCGAGGTCGTCGCGCAGCGCCTGCTCGAGCAGCGCGTAGTCGATCCACTGCGTGCTCTTGCTGACGCCGATGCGCTCCATGAACAGCTGGATCGCGTGCGGCGTGTAGCCGCGCCGGCGCAGCCCGACCAGGGTCGGCAGGCGCGGGTCGTCCCAGCCGTCGACGGCACCGCTGTCGACCAGCTCGACCAGCCGGCGCTTGCTCAGCATCACGTGGCTGAGGTTGAGGCGGTTGAACTCGTGCTGGTGCGGCAGCAGGAAGGCGTTGGGCAGCGGCAGCACCGGGCTGGCGGCCAGCGCGTGCTGCAGCAGCGGCGTGAAGTGCTGCGTCTGCTCGCGCAGCAGGCGGAAGAACTCGTCGGCGTCGCCGACCGCGAGGTCCGGATTCCTGCTCCAGCTGGCGAACATCGCCTGCACGCGCCGCTCGTAGCGGCTGTGGCCGAGCTTGTCGCGCGCGCGCTCGGCGACGTTGCGGCACACGAGCGCGAACTCGCGCCGCGCCTCGATCCCCTGCGCCGCGATCCGCTCCAGGTGCTCGCGCGCGCGCGCGAATTGCGGCGCGCGCAGCACCGGCGCGCAGCGCTCGAGCACCCAGTCGTAGAACGGGCGCTGGTCCTCGAACTCGAGGGTGCAGATCGAGTGCGTGATGTTCTCCAGCGCGTCTTCGAGCGGATGCGCGTAGGCGTACATCGGGTAGATGCACCAGCGATCGCCGGTCATGTGGTGCGTGGCGAAGCGGATGCGGTAGATCGCCGGGTCGCGCAGGTTGATGTTGGGCGAGGCCATGTCGATGCGCGCGCGCAGCACCAGGCTGCCCTCGGCGTGCCGGCCGGCACGCATCTCGTGCAGCAGGCGCAGGCTGTCGGCAATCGGCCGGTCGCGAAACGGCGAGTCGACACCGGCCTCGGTCAGCGTGCCGCGCGTGGCACGCATCTGCTCGGCACTTTGCTCGTCGACGTAGGCGTAGCCGGTGGCGACCAGGTGCTCGGCGCAGCCGAACATGTCCTCGAAGTAGTCCGAGGCGTGGTACAGATTGCGCTCGTGCGCGTCCTCCCAGTCGAAGCCGAGCCAGCGCACCGACTCGAGGATCGCGTCGACGAACTCCTGGTCCTCCTTGACCGGGTTGGTGTCGTCGAAGCGCATGTGGCAGCGGCCGCCGAAGTCGCGCGCCAGGCCGAAGTTCAGGCAGATGCTCTTGGCGTGGCCGATGTGCAGGTAGCCGTTCGGCTCGGGCGGAAAGCGGGTGCGTATGCGCGCCCGGTCCTCGGGCGCGTCGGCGTGGCGGTCGTAGACGCCCGGCACCCCCGCCCAGCGGCGACCGGCGTAGGTGCCGCGCTCGAGATCTTCGGCGATGATGTTGCGGATGAAGTTGGGCGCCGCGGGCCGGGGCTGCTTCGCGGCGGGCTGGTCGGTCATGATGGCGGGACGCTGCGCGTGGCCGAGACGGGGAAGTGACCTGATTGTAGCCACCGGTGTTGCGACGCCGCAGCGCCGCAGTCGACGACGGAGGAGAAGGTGCGCAATGCCCTGCTGTGGATCCATCTGGCGAGCGTGGCGGTGTTCGCCGGCGCCACCGTGCTGATGCTGGTGCAAATGGCGAGCTTCACGCCGATGTCGCCCGAGTCCTTCGCCGCCGTGCGCGAGACGGTCAGCACCGGTGCGCGCGACGTCGTGTTGCCGGCGCTGCTGGTGATGGTCGCCAGCGGCATGCTGCTGGTGGTGGCGCGGCCGATGCTGATCGAAGCGCGCTGGGTCTGGGCCAAGGCCGCGGTCGGGCTGGCGCTCGCGGCGTTCGTGCTGCTGCACGCTTACCCGACCACGCGCCAGGTCAGTGCCATGGTCGGCGGCGTGGCCGCTGCCAGCGTCCTGCAGCAGGGAGCGCCGCGCGATGCGTCGCAGCCGCCGCTCGAGGTCGTGCTGGTGCGCGAGGAGCGCGGGCAGTGGATCGTGCTGGCTCTGGCGGCGCTGGCGGCCGCGCTCGCCGTCTGGCGGCCGCGTCTTGGACGGCGCAGCGACGCGGAGCACGGCTGAGACCTTCCGGCCGCGCGCCCCTGGTTAGGAACGCGACTGCGCGCTCGCTTGACGACGCTGCGCGGAACGAGCCGAGGCGATGCGTTCGCCGCGCCGCTTGCGCAGCCACACCCACAGTCCCGTGGCCACGAGCAGCAGCGGCGCCAGCCCGGTGACGAACATCGCCGCCATGCCCGGCGCGCCGAAGGCGCTGCCGCTGTGCAGCGGGAACAGCCAGTGCATGAACGACTCGCCGGCGCTGCGCGTGCGGTCGCTGCGCTCGACCAGGATCTCGCCGCTGCCCGGGTGCACCCAGACGATCGTGTCGCCGAGCCTGAACTCGTCGCCCGGCGCGCGCAGGTAGACCTGGATCCCCGTCATCTGGCCGAAGGGGATGCGGATTTCGGTGATCGCGCGCTGCGGAAAGGCTTGCTCGACCGAGGCGAGCAGCCGCTCGAGCGGCAGCGCCTGCTCGGCGCTGGCCTGGAACGGAATAGTCGGAAACGACTGCACGCGCGAGAAAACGCTGACGATGTCGCGCACGTAGTTGGTGTAGACCAGCGTCACCCCGGTGACGGTCGCCAGTACCAGGAGTGCCGCGACCACTGCGCCGAGCGCGCGGTGGCCGTCGTAAGCGATGCGCGTGCCCGAGGCGCGCAGGTTGACCGCCAGCAGCCGCGACCAGCCGGCGCGGCTGCGCGGCGCGGCCAGCACGATGCCGGTCAGCGCCGAGGCGAGCAGCAGAAAGCCGGCGATGCCGACCAGGTTCGAGCCGGCCTCGCCGAGCAGCAGGTTGCGGTGAAACTCGTAGATCGTCTGCAGTGCGTAGCGTGGCGCGAGCGAGCGCTTCTCCGCCGAGCGCGTGCCGAGCAGCGCGCCGCTGGCCGGATCGAACATCGCCTCGAGGCGCGGGTTGCCGATGCGCCGCGTCGGATGCGTGCGCGCCAGCAGCCGGTAGACCTCGCCCTGCGCCCGCGGCAGGCGCAGCCGCTCGACGTGACCGAGACCCTCGGCGCGGGCGCGCGCCAGGATCGCCTGCGGCGGCAGCGGCGCAGCGGTGCTGCGAGCGGTCAGAAGCTGCGGGTTGAGCCAGGCGTCGAGCGGTTCCTCGTAGACCAGGATGGCGCCGGTCAGCCCGACCAGCGCGAACCACAGCCCGAGCACGATGCCGAGCCAGCGGTGGACGCTGAACCACTTCGACCGGCCCTCGGTGCGGGCAGCGCGCATGCGGTCGCTTGATGGTGCGCAAACAGAGTGGCGCCGAGTCTAGTCGCGCAGCGGCGAGCGACCGCGATGCGTTCACCGCCCGAGCAGGAACTTCTCCAGGAACAGCACGCGCGCGGCGAACAGGAAGTCGGCGTTCTCCTTCTTGGCGAAGCCGTGGCCTTCGTTCTCGGCGATCAGCGTCCAGACCGGCACGCCGTTGTTGGCCACCGTGGCGGCGATCTGCAGGGCTTCCTGCACCGGCACGCGCGGATCGTTGCGACCGTGCACGACGAACAGCGGCACGCGGATCCGGTGCGCGTTGTTGACCGGAGCGATCGCCTGCATCCAGGCGCGCATCGCCGGGTCGCGCTCGTCGCCGTACTCGACCCGGCGCAGGTCGCGGCGGTAGCTCTCGGTGCGTTCGAGGAAGGTGACGAAGTTGGAGATGCCCACACTCGGAATCGCGCCGCGGATCCGGTCCGAGTAGTGGACGGCGACCGCGTTCGCCAGGTAGCCGCCGTAGCTGCCGCCCTGGACCACGACGCGCGCCGGGTCGAGGTCGGGCTGGGCGGCGATCCAGTCGAGCAGGGCGCCGATGTCGCGCACTGCGTCCTCGCGCAGCTTGCCGTTGTCGAGCTGGTGGAAGGTCTTGCCGTAGCCGGTCGATCCGCGCACGTTCGGCTCGATGAACGCCACGCCGAGCTCGTTGACGATGAAGTTGTAGCGGCCGTTGAAGGCGGCGCGCGCCTGCGCCTCGGGGCCGCCGTGGATCTCGATCAGCACCGGCCGCCGGCCGGTGAAGCGCGCCGGCGGGCGCTGGATCAGGCCGCTGATGACGCGGTCGTCGAAGCTCGGCCACTCGATGCGCTCGATCGGCGCAAAGCCGCTGGTGTCGAGCCCGGCGGTGTCGGCCGCCGCCCAGAGCTGTGCTGCCGCCTGCGGCTGGCCGAGGTCGACCACGCGCACCTCGGAGGGCGCGCGCGCCGAACTAGCGGCGAAGGCCAGGCGCGAGCCGTCGGGCGACAGCCGCACCGTGGTCACGTTCAGTCCGGCCGGCAGCCGCAGCGGCCGCGGCGATCCCTGCGCGGCGTCGAACAGGTAGGGCACGCCGATGCCGCGGTCGTTGACCAGCGCCACTGCGGCGGCGCCGTTGCGCGCGCGCTCGCCGGCGATCACGTCCCAGGCGATGCGGTCGGTCACGCCGTCGAAGCGATGCTGCTGCGGGTGGTAGCGGTAGAGCTGGCGGAACTCGCCGAAGCGGTCGCTGAGCACGAGCAGCGAGCCGTCGTCGCCGGCCGGACCCAGGCCGAGCGTGAACTGCGGCGGCTCGCCGTCGCGCGGCAGCAGGCGGCGGCGCTCGCCGCTGGCCAGATCGAGCCGCCACAGCTCGGCCTGGCTGGCCGAGACGAAGCGGTTCACCAGCACGCTGCGGTCGTCGTCGGCGAACGCGGCGGCGAACCAGCCGACACCCGGCAGGGCCGCGCTCGCCAGTGTGCGGCCGCTGCGCACGTCGACCAGGCGCAGCAGGTTGTCGATCGGCGCGCTGCGGTCGGCGGCGTTGCGGTCGACGCGCACGCAGGCGATCAGCACGGCGTTGCCGGCGCGGCTGAAGGGGCCGTCGCTGCAGCGCGGGCCGGGCTCGGTGAGCGCGGTCTCCACGCCCGTGGCCAGATCGAGGCGGAACACCTGCGTGGCCTCTCTGCCGCCGACATCGCGCTCGAACACGATCAGGTTGCCGTCGGCCGGCACGAAGCGGCCGTCGCGGGTCGGCTCGGCGCCAAAGGTCACCTGGCGCAGCGGCGCACCGGGGCCGTCGACCGTGTGCAACTGCGTGCGCTGCTGGCCGGGTGCGCCGGCGAGAAAACTCACCAGCAGGCGCCTGCCGTCGGGCGACCAGTCGGCCAGTCCGGCGCCCTTGAAGTCGGTGTAGCGGCCGATGCGCGCCGGCAGGCTGGCCGGCACCGGCGGCACGCCGGTCATGGTGAGTGCCGCCGGCGGCACGACGTAGGCATCGGCCGCGGGCGCACTGGCGCAGCCCGACAGCGCCACCGCGGCGGCGGTTAGACCGGCGGCGGCGAGGCGCGCGGTGGTGTGCAAGCTGGGCGGGGCGATCATCGGCGGCGACTCATCGTGGCAGTGCTGCGGCGTCGAAGGCGGCGCGGATCGACTCGATGCGCGCGCGGCTGGAGAAGTCGGTCCAGCCCAGGCGCAGCGACGAGCGCACGTGGATCAGGCCGGCGGCCGGGTCGACGGCGAACTCGACGTCATCGACCAATCGCAGCCAGCGCGACTCGAACTGCACGTACAGGTAGTCGGGGCCCGACTGCAGGATGCGCGCACCGGGCATCTTCAGCACGGTCGCGCCGATGCGCGTGAGCGCGTCGGCGCCGTCGCCGGCGAAGCGGATCGGGTCGATGCGCGCCTGGCGCGCGCCTGCGCCCGCCGGCGGTCGCGCGCGGCCGCTGCCGGCACTGCGCTCTTGAATCCGATCGACACGGCCCTCGCGCAGACCGAACTCGTCGGCCATCGGCCGGCGCAGCAGGCCGGCCTGGCCGGCGACGAGCACGAGCACGACGGCGACAACGAGCAGGATCGACAGCAGGTGCAGCAGGTCCATCGACGACGGCGCAACGATTGCGAGGCGCGCACCATAGCGCAGCGGCGGCCCGAGCCGGGAACAGCCGGCCGGCTCAACGGCGCTGGCGGCGCGCGAGGTCGGCCGGATCGGCGCCGAGCAGGAAGGCGAGCCGCAGCCGCCCAAGCGACCACAGCGTGCGCCACGGGCCGTCGCGCTCGAAGCGTCGACCCGAGATCAGGACCCTTTGGCGCAGGACGATCGGCGGCGACAGCAGGCGTGCGCGACGGCTGAACTCGTCGTCTTCGAGCAGCGGTATCGGCGCGAAGCCTTCAAGGGCGCTGAACGCGGCGCGGGTGACGAAGATCGCCTGCTCGCCGCTGCACAGGCCGGTGAGCCGCGCGCGCCCGTTGATCAGGCGCGCGATCCAGGCAAGGCGCGGGTCGGCGCCGGCGATGGCGAGATTGAAGCAGCCCCAGGGCCGCGGCAGGTTCGACAGCGCGCGCAGGATCGCGACATCGGCCAGCGGCGGCAGCAAGGTATCCGGTCGCAGGAACAGCAGCGCGTCGACCTCCTGCGCCAGGTGGTCGCGCGCGCCGGCGTTCATCTGCAGCGCGCGGCCGCGGGCGCTGGCGAGCACGCGGTCGGCGAGCGGCGCGGCCGCCTGCACCGTGCCGTCCTGGCTGCCGCCGTCGACGACGATCAGGCGTGCGCCGCGCGCGCGCAGCGGCGCCAGGCGGCGCAGCGTCGCCTCGATCGACGACGCTTGGTTGAGCACGGGAACGATGATCGCCAGACGCATCGGAGGCCTCGCCGGCGGCGCGCGGTGCGTCCATTGAACCACAGCGGAGCACGGTGCGCGTGGGTCCGGCGCGACGCCCGCGCGCCCAGGGCGTCAGTCCGCCAGGCGCGCGACCTCGGCGCCGATCGCCAGGCAGGCGGTCAGCCCCGGCGACTCGATGCCGAACAGGTTCACCAGGCCAGGCACGCCGTGCGCCTGCGGGCCGTCGATGACGAAATCGCGCGCCGGCTCGCCCGGACCGGAGAGTTTGGGCCGGATGCCGGCGTAGGCCGGCTGCAGGACACCGTCGGGAAGCTGCGGCCAGTACTCGCGGATCTCGGCGTAAAAGGGCGCGGCGCGCGCCGGATCGACCGTGTAGTCGATGCGATCGATCCACTCGACGTCGGGGCCGAAGCGCGCCTGGCCGGCGAGATCGAGCGTCAGGTGCACGCCGAGGCCGCCGTCGACCGGCACCGGGTAGATCAGGCGCGAAAACGGCGCCCGCCCGGGAAGAGCGAAGTAGCAGCCGCGCGCCAGCACCAGGCGCGGCACCTTTGAGGCCGGCAGCGGCTCGATCGTCGCCGCCACGTCCTGCGCCTGCAGCCCGGCGCAGTTGACGAGCCAGTCGCAGGCAAGCGCGAAGGGAGCGGCGCCGCCGGTGGCGAGCCGCCAATGGCCGCCGGCGCGCGTGGCGCGCTCGAGCGGCGCATCGAAGGCGATCGTGCCGCCGGCGCGCTCGAGATCGCCCTGCAGCGCCAGCATCAGGCCGTGGCTGTCGACGATGCCGGTCTCGCGCGAGTGCAGCGCCGCCAGGCAGCGCAGCGCCGGCTCGGCGGCGATCGCCGCACGCGGCTCGATCCAGTCGATGTTCTCGACGCCGTTGGCCTGCGCGGTGGCGAGGATCTGCGCCAGCTTCGCCTCGTGCTCGGGGCGCGTGCCGACGACGAACTTGCCGAGTTTGCGCTGGGCGATGCCGCGCTCGGCGCAGTAGGCGTGCAGCAGGCGCCGTCCGCTCACGCACAGGCGCGCCTTGAGCGAGCCGGGCGTGTAGTACAGGCCGCCGTGCACGACCTCGCTGTTGCGCGACGACGTGCCGGTGCCGATCGCGCGGCTGCGCTCGAGCACCAGCACCTCGCGGCCGGCGGTTGCCAGCGCGCGCGCCACCGCCAGTCCGATCACGCCCGCCCCGACCACCACGCACTCGACGCGATCCATCGCCCGGCTCCGCCCGTTCAGCCGGCGCGCAGTCTATCGGCGAGTGCGCGGCCGGCCGCTCGCTTTCCCCGAAGCCGCAGGTGCGCGCGTCGCTGATCGGCGTCAAGATCGATGGCGCCATGTGACCGACGATCGACGGCAGGTGCAATGGTCATGGAGGATCCGATGAAGCGTTCCGAGGCTGTAACGACGAGCGCACTGCCCGCCGGCGACGAGGGATTCGCGCCGTCGCTGGTGCAGCGGCCCGACGGCTGGTACTGGGTCGCACAGGACGGCCGGCGCGAGGGCGGACCCTTCACCAGCGCGGCCGAGGCGCAGGCCGATCTGGCCGGCAGCGAGACCGCGCTCGAGCCGGGCGCGGTGCTGCGCGAGGTCGAGGACGAGATCGGCGTGGCCGACTGGATCGATCCCGACACCCACTCGCCCGCCGAACACGGTGTGCCGCACATCGAGGAGCACTAGGCTCGCGGCCGTGTCGGCGCCGCACGCCGGCTGCGCCAAGCCGGTCGCCGTTGACGAGGGTCAAGGGCGAGCAGGCCGGTGCGCCCATATTGAGTGCGCAAGGCTGCGCGGTCGCGTGCGAGCGCCGATGCGGTGCTGATGCGCGGCCGTGTGCGGACGACCGAGGAGCCGACGATGAAAGCCACCTGGATCCTGATCGCCAACGCTTCGACCGCGCGCTGCTTCGAGCAGGGCGCCGACCGCGCCCTGACGCTGGTCGAGCGCTTCGAGCGCCCCGACAGCCGCAAGCCGGGCAGCGTGCTGGGGTCGGATCGCCCGGGTCGGGTCGTCGGCATCGGTCACGGGCCAGGCAACGCCAGCTACCAGCCGCGCGTCGATCCGAAGACCTGGGAGCACGACAAGTTCGCGCAGCAACTGGCGGCGCACGTGAATGCCGCGGTCGCCGCGCATCGCTGCGAACGCGTGTTCATCGTCGCCTCCAACCCCTTCCTCGGTCAGATCAAGTCGCACCTGGACGTGCAGTCGGCGAAGAAGCTGGCGGGTGGCGTCGCCGCCGATCTGACCGCCTACGAGGGGCGCGAACTGCAGGCGCGGGTGCAGGAGGCGCTCGCGCGCTGAAGCGCCGGGCCCTAATCGACGCGCGCCGCCGCACGGCCGACGCCGCGCGCCCTGAGCACCTCCACCGCCTTGCGAGCCGCCAGCGGCAGCACGCCGAGCAGCGCGAACGAGGCGATCAATTCCAGCGACAGTGCGCCGGCGAGCGATTCGACCTGCGCCAGTTGCGTGCCCAGGTTCACGTAGGCGGCGGTGGCCGCCAGCATGCCGAGCTGGCTCACCCAGTAGTAGGTCAGCGCGCGTATCTGCGTGAGCCCCATGACTGCGTTGATCATGAAGTAGGGAAAGATCGGCAGCAGGCGCAGCGCAAAGAGGTAGAAGGCGCCGTCGCGCTGCATGCCGGCGTTGACCGTGGCCAGCCGCGCGCCAAAGCGCGCCTGCACCAGGTCGCGCAGCAGGAAGCGCGCGACCAGCATCGCCAGCAGGGCGCCGACGCTGGAAGCGAAAGAGGCCGCGACCAGGCCGATCCAGAAGCCGAACAGCGCGCCGCCGGCCATGTTCAGCAGCGCCGCGCCGGGCACCGACAGCGCCGCCGCCGCCACGTACACGAGCGCGTAGGCGGCGATCGCGAGCGCGCGGTTCGCCTCGTAGAAGACGAGCAGTGCTTCCTGCCGGTCCTTGAGCGCTTCCAGGGTCAGGAAGCGGTCGAGCTCGAGCGCGAAGAAGGCGCCGACCGCAGCCGCGATCAGCGCCAGCAGCGCCAGGCGGCCCGCGGTCATGGCAAGCGCGACTGACGCCGGCGCAGACGGCCGCCTACTTGCGGCGCAGGCGGCGGATCAGCGACGAGGTATCCCAGCGGTGGCCGCCAAGCGCCTGCACCTCGGCGTAGAACTGATCGACCAGCGCCGCCACCGGCAGCGGCGCGCCGTTGCGCCGCGCCTCGTCCAGGCACAGGCCGAGATCCTTGCGCATCCAGTCGACGGCGAAACCGAAGTCGAACTTGTCGTCGACCATGGTCGCGCCGCGATTGTCCATCTGCCAGCTTTGCGCCGCGCCCTTGCCGATCACCTGCAGCACGAGCTTCATGTCGAGGCCGGCGGTGCGGCCGAAGTGGATGCCTTCGGCCAGTCCCTGCAGCAGCCCGGCAATGCAGATCTGGTTGACCATCTTGGCAAGCTGTCCGGCGCCGGGCTGGCCGATCAAGGTGACCGCGCGCGCGTAGGCCATCGCCACCGGCCTTGCGCGCTCGAAGGCGGAGGCATCGCCGCCGCACATCACGGTCAGTGCGCCGTTGGCCGCGCCCGCTTGGCCGCCGGAGACCGGCGCATCGATGAAGTGCAGGCCGCGCGCGCGCGCCGCCGCGTACAGCTCGCGCGCCACCATCGCCGACGCCGTGGTGTTGTCGACCACGATCGCGTCGGCGCCGAGGCCGGCAAGTGCGCCGTCGGCGCCGAGCAGCACGCTGCGCAGGTCGTCGTCGTTGCCGACACAGGAGAACAGGATCTGGGCGCCGGCGGCGGCCGCGCGCGGCGTCGGCGCCGCCTTGCCGCCGAATTCCTCGAGCCACTGCTCGGCGCGCTTGGCGGTGCGGTTGTAGACGGTGACATGGTGGCCGGCGCGCGCCAGGTGGCCGGCCATCGGGTAGCCCATCACGCCCAGGCCGAGGAAGGCGACGCGGTGCGCCGGGCAGGCTTCGTAGGTCTTGAGGTTCATGGGCGGCGGCTCGAGTGGCGATCGTGTGCGGCGATTCTGCCTGAGCGCGGTCGCGGCGCGCGCGGGCGGCGGGCGTTCGCGCCGTATCGTTGGCGCCGGGCATCGGCGGCGGCGGCTGAGCCGCTACGCGAGCGCGGATCCTGCCTGGCATCAAGCGCAGGCGGAATCGGGGATGCGATGCTGGGCGATGGCGGGGGCAAACATGTGCGAAAGGAGCAGACCGTGGCGGCAACCAAGTGGGTCTTCGCGTTCAGCGAAGGCGACGGCAAGAACAAGATGCTGCTCGGCGGCAAGGGCGCCAACCTGTGCGAGATGACGCGCATCGGCCTGCCGGTGCCGCCGGGCTTCACGGTGACCACCGCCGCTTGCCTCGCCTACCTGCGCGACCAGCGTCTGCCCGAGGGGCTGATGGACGAGGTGCGCGAGCACCTGGCGCGCGTCGAGCGCGCCACCGGCAAGCGCTTCGGCGATGCCGGCAATCCGCTGCTGGTGTCGGTGCGCTCGGGCTCGGCGATGTCGATGCCGGGGATGATGGACACGATCCTGAACCTCGGACTGAATCCGGCCTCGCTGTCGGGGCTGATCGCGGCCACCGGCAACGCGCGCTTCGGCTGGGACGCGTACCGGCGCATGATCCAGTTGTTCGGCAAGGTCGCCCTCGGCGTGCCCGACGAACCCTTCGACCGCGCGATGGCCGAGCTCAAGCGCGCCGCCGGCGCGCAGCACGACGTCGAACTGGGTGCCGAGCACTTGCAGCGTCTCGCCGCGCGTTTCCTCGATGTGGTGCGCGAGCACACCGGTCAACCCTTCCCCGACGATCCTTACCAACAGCTCGAGATCGCGATCGCCGCCGTGTTCCGCTCCTGGAACGGCAAGCGCGCGGTCGACTACCGGCGTCAGTTCCGGATCACGCCCGAGATGGCGCACGGCACCGCCGCCAACATCTGCACGATGGTGTTCGGAAACCTGGGCAACGACTCGGGCACCGGCGTGGGCTTCACGCGCAATCCGGGCACCGGTGAGCGCCAGGTCTACGGCGAGTACCTGACCAACGCCCAGGGCGAGGACGTGGTGGCCGGCATCCGTACGCCGAAGCCGATCGCGGCGATGGCGCAGGAGATGCCGGCGCTGCACGCGCAGTTGATGCAACTGGCGGCCACGCTCGAGGCGCACTATCGCGAGGTGCAGGACTTCGAGTTCACGATCGAGCGCGCCAAGCTGTGGGTGCTGCAGACGCGCAACGGCAAGATGAATGCATTGGCGATGGTGCGCACCTCGGTCGAGATGGAGCGCGAAGGGCTGATCGACCGCCGCCAGGCGCTGCTGCGCGTGGCGCCGTCGACGCTCGAGCAGTTGCTGGTGCCGCGCCTGGATCCGGCCTTCAAGGGCCGGCCGCTCGCCACCGGCCTGCCGGCCTCGCCGGGGGCGGCCTGCGGCGCGATCGTGTTCGACGCCGACAGCGCCGAGCTGCGCGGCCGCGCCGGCGAGAGACTCATCCTCGTGCGCGAGGAGACCAAGCCCGAGGACATCCACGGATTCTTCGCCGCGCAGGGGATCCTGACCTCGCGCGGCGGCAAGACCTCGCACGCGGCGGTGGTGGCGCGCGGCATGGGCAAGCCGTGCGTGTCGGGCGCCGAGAGCATCGTCGTCGATGTCCACAACAAGGTCGCCACCGTTGGGCCGGCGACGCTCAAGGAGGGGCAGGTGGTGACGATCGACGGCTCGACCGGAGCCGTCTACTTCGGCGAAGTGCCGACGGTCGAGGTCGAGTTCTCGCACGAGATGGCGACCCTGCTGGCCTGGGCCGACGAGGCGGCGCGCCTGAAGGTGCGGGCCAACGCCGATGCGCCGCGCGATGCGCAACGCGCGCGCGAATTCGGCGCCCAGGGCATCGGCCTGTGCCGCACCGAGCGCATGTTCAACCAGATCGACCGCCTGCCGATCATGCAGGAGATGATCCTGGCCGACACGCGCGAGGCGCGCCTGGCGGCGCTGGAGAAGCTGCGGCCGATGCAGAAGGAGGACTTCAAAGGCATCTTCAAGGCGATGGACGGGCTGCCGGTGACGATCCGCCTGCTCGACCCGCCGATGCACGAGTTCCTGCCGACGGTGGCGCAGCTCGAACTGGAGATCGCGCACCTGCACCACTTCCGCGAGGCGGTTGACGTGCTGCAGGAGATCCCGCAGACGCTGCGCATCCTCAGCCCGCGCCTGCACCACCAGTACGAGGGCAGCCTTGCCAAGCTGCTCGCAGTTCTGACCGAGTTCAAGGACTCGCACCTCGAGGACCAGTTGGTCGCGCGCAAGAAGGAGGTGCTGAAGAAGGTCAAGGCGCTGTCCGAGGTCAATCCGATGCTCGGCCACCGCGGCGTGCGCCTCGGCGTCACCTATCCCGAGATCTACGAAATGCAGATCCGGGCGATCCTGGAGGCGGCCGCCGAGTGCTGGCACCAGGGGCTGGACGTGCAGCCCGAGATCATGGTGCCGCAACTGGCCACGGTCGAGGAGCTCAAGCGCGTGCACGAGTACGTGACGCGCATCCATGCCGAGGTCGAGCACAGCTCGGGTGTGCGCGTGCCGTACCGCTTCGGCAGCATGATCGAGGTGGTGCGCGCCTGCGTGCGCGCCGCGCGGCTGGCGCAGACCGCCGACTTCTTCTCCTTCGGCACCAACGACCTGACCCAGGCCACCTTCTCGTTCTCGCGCGAGGACGCCGAAAACAAGTTCCTGCCCGCCTACTACGACGCCGGGATCCTCAAGGACAACCCGTTCGAGGTGCTCGACGAGAAGGGCGTCGGCGAGCTGATGAAGCTCGCCATCGACGCCGGCCGCCGGCAGCGCCCGGACCTGAAGGTCGGCATCTGCGGCGAGCACGGCGGCGACCCGACCTCGATCCGCTTCTGCCACCGCGCCGGGCTCGACTACGTGTCGTGCTCGGGGCCGCGCGTGCCGGTGGCGCGCCTGGCGGCCGCGCATGCGGCGCTCGGCGAGGCGGGACCGGGCTGAACCGGTGCCGGCGTGTTTCGCTTGAGCCGCGGGCAAGCCGCCGGCCCGCGCGGCCCAGGGCGA
>JBBIST010000010.1:0-49121 GCA_037441125.1 Burkholderiales bacterium | reverse complement strand
CGCAGATCATGTGCAGCACGTGGCCGCCGCCGATCGCGTAGCCGGCGACCATCGCCACCACCGGCTTGGGCAGGGTGCGGATCTGCCGCTGCAGGTCGAGCACGTTGAGCCGCGGCACTTTGTCGCCGCCGACGTAGCCGCCCTTGCCGCGCACGCGCTGGTCGCCGCCGGAGCAAAACGCTTCCTTGCCGGCGCCGGTGAGGATGACGACGCCGATTCTCTCGTCGTCGCGCGCGTCGTTGAACGCGGCCTGCATCTCCTGCACGGTCTCGGGCCGGAAGGCATTGCGCACCTCGGGCCGGTTGATCGTGATCTTGGCGATGCCTTCGTCGGCCTTGGCGTAGACGATGTCGGTGAAGCCGGGAACGTCGTTCCAGACGGGGATCGGCAGGGGTTGCGCAGCGTTCATCGGTGCGATGGCAAGGACAGGCGCGGTCGCCGCCCGCGGGCGGCGGCGAATCGGCGGCGTGGCGAAGGATGCGGCAGTTGGCGCGAAGCTCTCAATCGATTTTCGCGCCCGAGGTGCGCACCGCGCGCCCCCAGAGTTCGGAGCTAGCGGCGATGTGGCGCGCGAAGGCCTCGGGCGTGCTCGGCACCGGGGTGGCGCCGCGGGCGCGCAGCGCCGCGACCAGCTCCGGCTCTTCGAGCGCGGCGCGGATCGCCGCGTTCAGGCGCGCGACGATCGCCGGCGGCGTGGCCGCCGGCACGAAGATGCCGTCCCAGGCGCTGGCCTCGAAGCCGCGCATCCCAGTCTCGGCCAGCGTCGGCAGATCGGGCGCGCTGGCGGACCGCTGCGCCGTGGTCACGGCCAGCGCGCGCACGCGCCCGTCGCGCGCCAGCGGCAGCGCGTTGGGCATGACCTCGATCATCATCTGCACCTGACCACTCACGAGGTCGGCGATCGCCGCCGCGCCGCCGCGGTAGGGGATGTGGACGACGTCGATGCCGGCGGCAGCCTTGAACATCTCGCCCGCCAGGTGCGAGGTGGTGCCGTTGCCGGCCGAGGCGAAGTTGATCTTGCCCGGATGCGCGCGCGCGTACTGGATCAGCTCCGGCACCGACTGCACCGGCAGCTTCGGGTGGACGACGAGGACGGCGGCGATCTCGGTCATGCGCGACACCGGCGCCAGGTCCTTGACCGGATCGAAACGCAGTTCGCGGTACAGATGCGGGTTGATCGCGTGCGTGCCGTTGGTGCCGTACAGCAGCGTGTAGCCGTCGGGCTCGGCGCGCGCGACCGACTCGGCACCGACATTGCCGCCGGCGCCGGGCCGGTTCTCGACCACGATCGGCTGGCCGAGCGCTGGTGCGACGCGCGCCATGATCAGCCGCGCCAGCGTGTCGGCGCCGCCGCCGGGTGGGAAAGGCACGATCAGTCGCAGCGGCTTGTCCGGGTAGGCGGGCGGCGCCGAGGCGAGCGCGGCCAACGGCGCAGCCGCTGCCAGCAGGATCGCCACCAGCCGTCGGATCATCGCAAGAGTCATTCGCTTCGGTCTCGGGGAAGTCATCGTGTCCCGGCCGTGGCCGCCGCATGAGCGCAGGGCCAGGCGGCGATTTCCACGGTGTGCGCTGGCGGGCGCAGCGACTCCGGTCGCGGCCGCCGCCAAGCCGTCGGCGCAGGCAGCCGGGCGGACTCTACCGGACCCGGGTGTCACACAGGCTCCGGCCATGGAGGCGCTTGACCCAGATCAGGCGGCGGCCGCGCCCAGCCGAGCACCGCCCGCGCCAGCTCGATGCAACTGAGCGGCGCGCTGCCTTCGGCCTTGTTGTTGACGATCACGTAGGCCGGCTGCTGGCTGCGGATCGCGACGTGGATCAGGTGCGCGAGCACGCCGCGCGTGGCCAAATCCGGGTCGAGCAGCCGATCGAAGGGCGCGTAGCGGCGCCGCGCCTCCTCGTAGCGCAGTCCCGCGTGCAGGCTCCAGCGTGCTACCAGCGGTCCGGCGAGCCGCCAGCTCTCGCCGCTCGCCTGCGCATCGTCCATTGCGTGCAGTGCCGCCGCCTGGCGTGCCGCCGGCGGCATGCGGGCGTGGATGCCCAGGCACAGGCGCGCGCCGGCGGTGCGCAGCGTGCGCACGAGGCGCGGTGTCAGCAACTCGGCGTTGCGCAGCTCGACCGCGTAGACCGGCGCCAGGCCCGCGACCGACTTCGGCAGCGCCTCAAGGAAGGCGCCGATGCGTTCGATCAGCGCCGGAGCCGCGCCGCGCGCCAGCGCCGGTGGCAGCGGCGCGAGCTGGAACACGAGCACGGCGGCGCGCGCACCGAGCCCGAGCAGCGCCGGTCGCACGAAGCACTGGGCCGCCAGTTCGGCGTCGAGGAAGTGCGCGTTGTCCGCCGCCGGCAGGCCGCCTTCAGCACGCGTCAGCGCATCGCTGATCAGTGCCGGCGCCTTGACCACGAAGCGCAGCTGCGGCGGTGCCTCGGCCGCATAGCGCTCGAACTCGGACTGCGCCAGCGGCCGGTGGTAGCTGCGGTCGATGCCGACGGCGCGCAGCAGCGGGTGCGCGGCGTAGGCGGCCAAGCCCTCTCTGGCCAGCCGGCTTTCGCTGTGGCTGCCGGCGTAGACCAGGCCGCGCCAGCCGGGAAAGCTCCACGACGAGGTGCCCAGGTGCACGCTGGCGGCCAGATGGCGGCCGAGGCGGCGCAACTCGTCGCTTACCGGCGCCGGTGCCACCGGGGTCGCCGGCTCGTCGGCGGGCGCGCGCTCGGGCTCGCCGTCGTCGAACAGCGAGTCGGCGCGCGGGTGACGGCCGTGGCTCACTGGACTGCCTGGGCGCTGCGCGCAAGGCGATCGCCGTTCGGGCGGCCGGTCGGGCTCATGCGCGGCAGTGTAAGGAAGGCGCGGCGGCGGGCTGGCCGGCCGCGGCAGGCCGGGCACGCCGCCGCGCGACCTACTCGTTGCGCGTGCGCTCGATCACGGCCTCGGTATTCAGGTTGAGCTGCGAGACGCGCGTGTTCGCGCCGCTGCCGTCGTTGTCGATGCGGCAGCGCAGCGCCACCGAGGTGCCGGCGCCGGGCACGGTATCGATCTTCAACTGCGCGCCGATGCGGTTGGCGCGGTTGCGCATGTTGAGCAGGCCGCGGCCGCCGCTGCGCTCGTCGACGATGCCGCGGCCGTTGTCGGTGACGCGCAGGTTCAGCCACTCGACGCCGGTGCCGCGCTCGACCGCGATCACCACCTGCACGACGCGCGCATTGCTGTGCTTGAGGACGTTGGTCAGCGCCTCCTGGACAATGCGCAGGATCGGCAGCACCGAGTCCGGATTGAGGTCGACCTCCTCGGGCAGGCCGCGCGCGTCCCACACCAGCGTCATGCCGGCCGCCTTCAGGCGCGGCTCCATCCGGTAGCGCAGGTTGCCCAGCGCCGACAGCAGACCGGCATCTTCGGCCGCCAGGGCGTCGATCGCCAGGCGCATGTCGTCGATCGACTCGCGCAGCAGTTGCGCCATCTGCGGCTGACTGACCGCGCCGCGCTCGACCAGCATCAGGCTCGACAGCAGTTGCGAGCCGAGGCCGTCGTGCATGTCCTGCATGATCCGTTGCCGCTCCTGCGCCTGCACCTGCAGCCGCTCGCTCTCGCGCAGGCGCTCGTAGTTGCGCTTGAGCAACTGCTCGCGCTCGCGCACGCGCGACTCCAGCTCGGCGCGCGCCGACTCGGCCTCGCCGAGCACGCGCAGGAAGCCGTCCATCAGCGGCGTGGCGAGCGCCACCAGCAGCAGCGGCGCCGCCCAGTGCAGCCACTGCGAGGTGCCGGCGACGACCACGCCCTGGGTGAGCAGCCAGTCGTGCAGCGCCGCCGCCAGCGCCACCAGCGCCGCCGCCAGCGGCAGCGGGTGCGGCGCCGGCTGGCGGCGCAGCCGGTGCCCGGCCGCATAGGCGAAGGCGAGTGTCGCCATGGCGATCAGCGCCGGCAGCCACAACTGATCGAGGAAGGGCGCGGCGTGGCGCGCTGTGAGCAGCAGCAGCGCCGGCCCGAACAGGCCGAAGCCGAGCGCCGCCCATTCATCGCGCGCGCGCGCGCGCCCCGACAGACGCAGCAGTGCCACCGTGATCGCCGCCGCGAAGCCGCCGACGGCCGCGTAGTGCAGCAGCAGCAGCCACAGGCGGCTCGCCACCGGCGCCACCTCGACCAGCAGGTAGGCACTGCGCGCCACCCACAGCGCGGCGGCGACCGCCAGCAGCGCCAGCAGCGGATCGGGGCGGCGCAGCCACAGCAATCCGAGCAGCAGCGCCACCACGGCGGCCAGCGTGGCGCTGATCCAAGGCATCGTCGCGGCGGCGAAGAAGGCGCGTTCGTGCGTGCGCGACAGTTCGGCCAGCGGCCCGATCTCGAGATCGGCTAGCCCCTGGGCGCCGCCGCGGTAGGTGGTCTGGATCAGCAGCGTGTTCTGGCCGACCGTGAGCAATGCGGGGTCGATCGCCAGCAGGTGCGGCCGGCGCCAGCGCACGAGCGTGTCGGGATCGGCCATGCGCAGCACGCCGATCGTGCGGCCGTTGATGCTCACGCGGCCGCCGTTGGTGGCGTGGCCGAGGCGCAGCGCCCAGGGCTCGGCCGGCACGGCCGCGAGCGCGAAGCGCGCGCGCAGCGCCACGCCGGCAAGCGGCGTGTGTTCGGCCGCTGTCCAGCGCAGCGGCAGCTCGAGCCGGGTCCAGGTGGCGTCCAGCGCCGGTTCGGCGCCGACCGTGGTCGGCGTCCAGTCCACCGCCTCGATCGTGACCGCGTGCGCCTGCGCCGCGAGCAGCAGGCAGGCCGCCGCCAGCAGCAGTCGAACGAGAAAGTCGCGCGCCGCGCGCGTGCACGGGAGCCGCGCGCCGGCCGCCGGCCGCATCGCCGTGGCGATCAGGTGCGCAGCAGACCCATCTGGGTCGCTTCGTAGACCGCCTCGCCGCGCGAGTGCACGGCGAGCTTGCGGTAGATCTTCTTGATGTGCGCGGTCACCGTGTGCGGCGAGATGCCGAGGATCTCGCCGATCTCGTTGAAGCTCATGCCTTTGGCGAGCAGTTGCAGGATCTCGGTCTCGCGCGCCGACAGCGGGCTGTTCTCCGGCTGCGCCGCGCGCGCCGCCGGCGCGCTGGCGCCGATGCGGTTGCGGATCGCGCGCAGCACGCTGCGCGCCACCACCGGACTGACCGGACTGCCGCCGGCGCGCAGCAGGCGGATGCAGGAGATCACGTCGGCCGGCGTCGAGTCCTTGAGGATGTAGCCGGTGGCGCCGGCCTCGATCGACGAGACCACGTGCTGCTCGTCGCCGAAGACCGTGACCACCATGATGTCGGCCTCGGGCTTCTTCTGGCTCACCTGGCGGATCAGGTCGATGCCGTTGCCGTCGGGCAGTCCGAGATCGATCAGCAGGACGTCGAAGTCCTCCTTGTCGAGAATCGCCTGCGCCTCGCGCCGGTTGGCGGCCACCCCGACCAGCCTCATCGACGGCTCGTTTTCGACGATCTGCGCGAAGCGCCGGCGAAACTCCGGCTCGTCCTCGACGATCACGATCCCAATCGGTGCCTCGCTCATGCGCTCACCTCGGTCTGGCCGCTGCTGAAAGGGTGGCCGATGATAGCCGCCGGCGCGCACCGGTCCGGCGCCGCGCTAACCGATTTCGACTAGATCGGCCGGCCAGTGGTGCCGCCTCGAGTCGGCTCAGGGCGCCAGCCGCTCGCGCCGCCAGCCGCCGTCGCTACGCGTATAGCGCAGCCGGTCGTGCAGGCGCGACGGCCGGCCCTGCCAGAACTCGACCGACTGCGGGTGCACTCGATAACCGCCCCAGTGCGGCGGCCGCGCCGGATTCAAGCCGTGGCGCAGCCCCATTTCGGCCGCCTTGGCCATCAGCCAGGCCTTGCCGGGAATCGGCTCGCTTTGCGGCGAGGCCCAGGCGCCGATGCGGCTGGCGAGCGGGCGGCTGGCGTAGTAAGCGTCGGACTCGGCGTCATCGACGCGGGTCACATCGCCGTCGATGCGCACCTGCCGCTCGAGTTCCGGCCAGAAGAACAGCAGGCCGGCGCGCGGGTTGGCCGCCAGGTCGCGTCCCTTGGCGCTGTCGTAGTTGGTGTAGAAGACGAAGCCGCGCGCGTCGAAGTCCTTGAGCAGGACGATGCGCGCCGAAGGCCGGCCGTCGGCCGACGCGGTGGCGAGCGTCATCGCGTTGGCTTCGAGCACTTCGCAGCGCAGCGCCTCGTCCCACCAGCGCGCAAACTGCGCGATCGGATCGGCGTCGGCGTGGTCTTCGTCGAGGGCGTCGCGCTTGTAGTCGGTGCGCAGGTCGGCGATGGAGGGCATGAACGATGATGGATGATCGATGATCGATGATGAACGATGGCGGTGCGGCGGCGATCGCTCGACGATCATAGGCGCGCAGCGCCGTCACCGCGGCCGCAGGCCGCATCATTCATCATCGACCGGCGCGCGCCAGCAGCCGCTCCAGGTGCGGGTCGCGCAGGCCACAGGCGTGCAGCGCCTGCACCGTGCGGCGCAAGTAGTCGAGACTGCTGCCGCGGCTGCCGCGCGCGTGCGCCAGCACGTCCAGAAGCTGGGTCTCTTTCAGGCCGCCGCAGTAGTGCGGGCCGTCGCGCACGACGACGAAGGCAAGGGCTCGCAGCGTCTGGCTGCGGTCCAGGCGGTGCACGCGCAGCCAGCGCGCCGCGTACGAGCCCAGCAGCATCTCGCGCTCCCATAGGGCCCGCAACTGGCGCAGCGCGCCGGCGGCCGGCAGGCGGTAGGCGATGCCGGCGCAACTGCCGCCGCGGTCGAGTCCGGCGACCACGCCAGGGCAGTCGAAGCTGCCGCGGTAGCGCACCGAGTGCAGGCACAGGCGCCGGTGGTAGCCGAACACGCGCGCCGGCACGCGCCGGTCGAAGTCGAAGCCGGGCTGCCAGATCAGTGAGCCGTAGGCAAACACCCAGACGGCCGAGCGCCGGTCCCAGCCGGCGAGCGCCTGCGCGAGCGAGGCATCGAGAGCGCGCGCGCCGAGGCGGCGGCGGCGCGGCAGCGCCGCGGGTCGGGCGGCGCCGCTCATAGGCATCGCGCCGCGCAGCGCCGGCGCGCGACGAGCCGCAGCGATTCGCATTGAGCGCTCATGGCCGACGCAGGTGATGCGACTTGCGCCGCAGCGCTGCCCCGCCGCCGGCCGTCAGCAGCGCCGCCATCAGCCAGAACGCGACGCCGGCGCCGACCAGCGCGCCGAAGGCGCCGAACACCAGCGGCAGCGCCACGTGGCTGCCGTTCATGATCGTCGTGCGCAGGCCCAGCGCCTCGCCGACGCGGCCGGCCGGCGAGCGCGCGTGCAGCAGCGACATGACGTTCGGCTGCGCCGCGCCCAGTCCGAGCCCGAGCAGGAAGGTGCAGGCCGCCAGCGGCGCCGGCGTGTCGAACAGCGGAATCAGCGCGAACGCCGCGGCACCGGTGAACAGCGTGAAGCTCAGTACTTGCCACTCGCGGAAGCGGCGCGCGAGCAGCGGCATCGCCAGACGGATCGCGAAGGTGGCGGCGGCAAAGCTGCCGAGCACCAGGCCGATCTCGGAGGCGCTCAGCCCGGCGCGCGTGCCGTAGACCGGGATCAGGAAGCTTTGCAGATCCCAGGACATCGAGATCAGCGCGCTGGCGATCAGCACGTCGCGCACCTCGCGGTGCCGGAACAGGTCGAACACCGGATGCTCGCCGCCGGCCGTCGGCCGGCGCCGCCGGTCGGCCAGTTGCCGGCGCTGCGCCAGCAGCAGTGCCAGGGCCACGAGCATGACGACGAAGAACACGGCGAAGGTTGCGCGATGGCCGATGGCGTCGATCAGCAGCCCGCTGCTCACCGGTGCCAGCAGGCCCGAGGCCGAGAAGCCGAGCGCGAGGTAGGAGAAGGCTTCGGCGCGACGCTCGGGCGCGGCCCGCTCGCCCACCAGATGCTGCAGCGTCAACTGCAGGTACAGGAAGCCGGTGCCGACCAGCACCGCCGCCACCAGCAGCGCGGCGACGTCGGCCACGGTGAACGGGAACAGCGCCGGCAGCACGACCCCGGCGGTCATCAAACCGGTGCCGGCGAGCAGCGGCCGGCGCGGGCCGACCGCATCCAGCCAGCGGCCTGCGCTCAGTGCCAGCAGCATCGGCAGCAGCGCGAACAACGCCATGTACACGCCGACGGTGAAGGCCGAGACCTGGTGCGCCAGCGCGTACAGTGAGCCGGTCAGGCGCACGGCACCGAAGGCGGTGTGCGTGAGCACGGTCAGGAGCAGGATGCGCGCCAGCGTCATGACTGTGGCCGGCTCGCTCGGGTTCGCGGCTGCCAGGCCACGAGGGCGACGCCGGCACAGGTGACGGCGACGCCGAGCGCGGTCAGCCGGGTCGGCACGACCGCGAACATCGCCCACTCGAGTGCTACCGCGAACAGCGGCGTCAGGTACAGCAGGCTCGTGACCCGGGTCGACTCGCCGCGACGCATCAGCGTGTGCAGCGCGTTGACCGCGAGGATCGAGGCGAACACGACGAGGTAGAAAATCGCCGCCGCCAGCGCCCAGTGCGGTTGCAGCGCGAAGCCCTCGATGCCCACGGCCAGCGGCGCGAGCACGATCGCGGTGAGCGCGAACTGCAGCGCCGTGGCGGCGCGCAGGTCCACATTCGGGCAGAAGCGGCGCTGGTACAGCGTGCCGGCGGTGATCGCCGCCAGCGCCGTCAGCACCGCCGCCAGCGCCGGCGCGCCGACCGCACGCGCGTCGATCTTGTGCCAGACCACGAGCAGCACGCCGAGCAGTCCCACCACCACCCCGAGCCACTGCGCGCGCCGCAGGCGCTCGCCGAGCAGTGCGGCGGCGACCACGGCGGTGGCCAGCGGCTGCGCCGCCAGCACCAGCGCCGTGACCCCGGCCGACAAGCCGAGGTACTGCGCGTAGTGGCTGCCGCCGAGGTTGACCGCGTGCATCAGCAATCCGGCGACTGCCACGTGCAGGGCGTCGCGCCGAGTCTGCGGCCAGCGCAACGGCTGGTGCCGGTGCCATAGTGCCAGCAGCGGCGCCAGCAGCGCCAGGCCGAGCAGGAAGCGCAACGTCAGGAAGGTGAACGGCGGCGCGTACTGCAGGCCGACCTTGGTCGCCAGATAGCCGGAGCCCCAGACGGCGACGAAGTACCAGGCAAGCAGCGGCGAGGAGAACAGGGCCACACCGTGGGCGGGCGCAATCTGGCCTTCAGGGGGCGGCGCGGCTCGGTTCATGGTCGGGCGCCGCATTCTGGCAAACCGGCGCGGCGCGGGTCGAGCGCTGACCAGCGAGCGATCGAGCGATGCCGCGCCCGCGCGCGGCATCGGCGGCGCCGAGTGGCGCAACTCGGCGCCTTCGGTGCGGCGCGCCGCTACGCGCGCCGCAGCGGCGGGATCACTGCTCCAGCTTGATGCCCTGGCGCTTGACCAGATCGATCATCTTGTCGCGCTCGGCGACGATCTGGCGGCGAAACTCTTCGGGCGTGTTGCCGACCGGCACCGCGGTCAGTTGCAGCAGGCGCGTGCGGATCTCCGGCTGCGCCAGCACCTTGATCGCGGCCGCGTGCACGCGCTTGATGATTTCGTCGGGCGTGCGCGCCGGCGCCAGCAGCCCGTACCAGACCTGATCGTTGACCGGCGCCATCTTCAGCTCGGCGAAGGTGGGCACGTTCGGCAACTGCTCGAGGCGGCGCGGCGCGGCCACCGCCAGCGGATGCAGGCGGCCGCCCTGCAGGTGCGGTAGCGACGACGGGATGTTGTCGAACAGCACCTCGACTTGTCCGGCGAGCACGTCGTTCAGCGCCGGCCCGGCGCCGCGGTAGGGAATGTGGACCATGAAGGTGCCGGAGGTGGCCTTGAACAGCTCGCCCATCATGTGGCCGATGCCGCAGGTTCCGGACGACGCGTACGACAGCTTGCCCGGATGAGCGCGCAGGAAGCGCACGAACTCGTCCATGGTGCGCGCGGCGACCCGGTTCGGGTTCACCGCCAGCACGTTCGGCACCGCCGCCAGGTTGGTGATCATCGCGAAGTCCTCGGGCGAGCGGTACGGCAGCCTCGGATTGCAGGCCGGATTGACCGCCATCGTCGACACCGTCGCCATCCCCAGCGTGTAGCCGTCGGGCGCAGCGCGCGCCAGTTCGGTGGCGCCCGGAGCACCGCCGCCGCCGCCGCGGTTCTCGACCACGATCGGCTGGCCCAGCTCCTTGCTCAGCGGATCGGCGATCAGGCGGGCGATGATGTCGGTGGTGCCGCCCGGCGCGAAGGGAACGATCAACCGAATCGGTTTGTTCGGGTAGGCCTGGGCCAGCGCTGCCAGCGGCGTGACGGCCAGCGCAATACACGCCAACAGGCGCGACAGTAGGGACGACATGCGAGCGATCTCCTTGGAGGCGTCGACGCACTGTGAGCGCCGGCGCGGCGCCGGCGGCGGCATCGATCGCGGCGAAGGTAGCACGCGCCCCGGCCGGCGCCGAATGCGGGTGACCCCCGAACAGGCGCCCCCGCGGCGACGGTTGCGGCGCGGTCAGGCGTCGCGTACCAGCAGCACCGGGGTCGTGCAATGTGCGATCACGCGCGTGGCCACCGAGCCCATCACCGCCTGGCGGAAGGCGCCGTAGCCGTGCGAGCCCATGACCAGCAGGTCGAGGCGCTTTTTCTTCGCGTAGGCCGCCAGCTCGTCGCCCGGATTGCCGGCCAGACGCACGGTCTCGGCGGTCAACTGCGCCTTGGCCAGCAGCTTGAGCGCCGGGCGCATGACCTTGTCGAAGGTCTTGGCCTGCATCGCCGCGACTTCCTCGGCCGAGAAGGCGGGCAGGGCGATGCCCGCCATGTCGGGCATCACCGCGCCGGCGAAGTCCGGGACGACGTTGAGCAACTGCAACTGCGGCTGCGCGCCGAACAGGTCGCGATGGCGGATCACGTACTTGACCGCTTCGCGACCGAAGCGCGAGCCGTCGACCGCGATCCCGACCTTCAGCGAGTCGCCGCGCGCGGCATGGCTTTCGCGCAGCACCAGCAGCGGCCGCTTGCTGCGCGCGAGCACGCCGTTGGTGACCGAGCCGAGGACCAGACCGGCGAGCGCGCCGTGGCCGTGCGATCCCATCACGACCAGGTCGGCGTCCAGCGCCTCGGCCGCTTCGGCGATCGCCTCGGCCGGGTAGCCGACGCGGTACTCGCCGGTGGCGTTCAGGCCCGCCTTGCCCAGGACCGCGAGCGCGCCCTTCAGCGCCTTGGCCGATTCGTCCTCGTAGTAGGACTTCGCCACTTCCTTGCCGACCACGCGCGCGGCCCGGGTCGGAATCGGCAACTGCACGTTGAGCAGCCGCACGTCGGGATCGGTGCCGATCAGCTGCGAGCGCGAGGCGATGAAGGCGACCGCCGCCTGACTGTGGCGGCTGCCGTCGACCGGGACCAGGATCTTCATGAAGCCGCTCCGATGCTGACGTCGAGTCGCTCGGTCGCTGCCCGGCGCGAATCCGCCGGCCGCCGCGCCGAGCAGGTTCAGTCTACGTGAGGCGGCCGTGTCGCCCGTGTCGATCAGGCGCCTACTTGGTCTGCGCCTTGCTGTCGCAGGTGCTCATGCCGAGCAGCGAGTAGGCGGGGCACACGCGTATCAGGCCGGTGGCGAGCGGCAGCACGCCGATCAGGCCCCACAGGCCGATGGCGCCGAACGCGGTCAATCCGAGCAGCGCGACTCCGACGCCGATGCGCAGCAGGCGGTCGATGCCGCCAACGTTCGCTTTCATGGCAGATGCTCCTGGTGAGGCCCGGATGACCGGGCGGGTGGGCGGCGCCTGTGCAGATCCTGCACGTCATCGCGGCGCCGGGGCCGGTGAGTCTTGCCGAGCCGCGGTGCCTTCGTCAGTAACCGGTCTCACGCACCGCGGGTCCGGGCAGGGTTCGGTTCGCTCTCAGGACGGCGGCTCGAACGCTGCCTCCTGGGTAGCGCCGCCAGCGGCCACCTGCCGCAGCGCGCGCGGGTCGAGGATGCCGATGGCGCCGCGGCCGAGCTGCACCCAACCGCGCTCCTCGAAGCTCTTGAGCTGGCGGCTGACGGACTCGCGCGAGACGCCGAGCTGCTGCGCCATTTGCTCGTGCGAGATCTCGATTCTCTGGCCTTTGCCGAGCAAAGTCGCCGCCAGGCGCTGATCGAGCCGCTGAAAGCCGACCGCCTCGACCAGCTCCATCAGATGCGTCAGGCGTTCCGTAAACAGCGCGAAGACCTCGTGGCGAAACGGCGGGTGCTCGGCCAGCAGCCGGTCGAACAGCGCCTTCGGGATCAGCGCCAGTTCGACATCGGTGACGCAGGTGCCATGCGCGCGATAGGGCATGTTGCCGAGCATGCAGCCGGTCGACATCACGCAGCTCTCGCCCGGCTCGACGTCGTACAGGTTGAACTGGCGGCCGTTGTCGAGCGAACGCATCACGCGCACGCGGCCGGCGAGGACGATCGGGAACCCGGGGCAGGTGTCGGTTTCGCGAAACACCGGCGTGCCGGCTGCGATCCGGCTCACCACCAGACCGGCGGCCAGCTCCGCGCTTAGCGATGGCGGCAAATCGGCCAGCACGGGCATGGCGGCGATGACGCGCGACAGGGCAGTAGGGTCCATGGTCTGATCGGTGCAGCGGGCGTCGGCAGGTGCGGCACGCATTGTCGCTCAAGCGCGAGGCGGCCGAGCGCGCGCGGAGGTCACCGATGGGGTTAGTGCCGGCCGGTCGCTACGATCGGCCCCGGTCGGGTTGCGTGCCGGCCGCCCTCGCACTCGCCGCGGATTCGGTTCTTGTACGTCGATTTTGTCAACCAGTGGCTGTTGTTCGGCGCCCTGCTGCTGCTGGCGGCGCTGATGCTCGGCGCCTGGACCTCGCGCTGGGGCATCCCGTCGCTGCTGGTGTTCCTGCTGGTGGGCATGCTGGCCGGCGAGGACGGTCCCGGCGGCATCGCCTTCGACGATCACCGGCTCAGCTTCGCCGTCGGCAACCTGGCGCTGGCGGTGATCCTGCTCGACGGCGGCCTGCGCACGCGCGTCGATTCGTTTCGCGTCGCATTCACTCCGGCGCTGGTGCTGGCCACGGTCGGCGTGGCGCTGACCGCGCTGGCGGTCGCCGCCGGCGCGCTGTGGCTGTTCGACCTCGACTGGCGGCTGGCGCTGCTGCTGGGGGCGATCGTCGGCTCGACCGATGCGGCGGCGGTGTTCGCGCTGCTCAAGGCCAGCGGCGTGCGTCTGAGCGTGCGCATCGCCGCGACCCTCGAGGTCGAGTCCGGGGTCAACGATCCGATGGCGGTGTTCCTCACGCTCACCCTGATCGGCATCGCCACCGCCGCAACGGCGCCGACCGCAGGCACGCTGTCGCTGTCCTTCGTGCAGCAGTTCGGCGTCGGTCTGGTGGCCGGGGTCCTGCTCGGCTTCCCGCTGTCGGCGCTGGTGCAGCGCGCGCGGCTCGGCGACGGCCTGACGGCGCTGCTGATCTGCGCCGGCGGCGTGGCGATCTTCGCCGCTACCAACCGTCTCGGCGGCAGCGGCTTTCTCGCCGTCTACCTGGTCGGGCTGATCTGCGGCAACCGGCGCCGGCACGCCAGCGACGGCACCTTGCGCGCGATGGACGGTCTCGCGTGGCTGGCGCAGGCCGGCATGTTTCTTCTGCTCGGGCTGCTCGCGACGCCGGCGCGGGTACTCGAGATCGCCCTGCCGGCCTTCGCTTTGGCGCTGCTGTTGATGTTCGTGGCGCGGCCGCTGGCGGTGACGTTGTGTTTGGCGCCGATGGACTTCTCGCGCCGTGAGATCGCCTTCGTGAGCTGGGTCGGACTGCGCGGCGCGGTGCCGATCGTGCTGGCCATTTTTCCGTTGCTCTACGGGGTCGAGCAGGCGCGGCTGCTGTTCGACGTCGCTTTCGTGATCGTGCTCGCGTCGCTGGTCCTGCAGGGCACGACCATCGCCTTGGCGGCGCGCGCCTTGCGCATCGCCTTGCCAGCGCGTGCCGAGCCGGTGGCGCGGATGGCGATCGAGGCCGCCGACGGTTCCGTGCCGCAGGAAGCGCTGCAGTTCGCGCTGCCGGCCGGGCATGCCTGGGTCGGCGCCGGCGCGACGCAACTGGAACTGCCGCCTCGGACGCGCCTGCTCGGCGTAGTGCGCGCCGGTCAGGTGCAGGCGCCGGCATCGGTGCTTGCCCTGATTGCCGGCGACGGGCTGCTGTTTGCGGCGCCGGAGGCGGACCTGGAGCGGTTGAACGAGCTGATGTCGGTGGTCGAGCGGCGCGCCGCGCCCGACGGTGCAGCGCTGCAATTCGTCTTCTCCGGCGACACGGCGCTGGCCGAGGTGCTGTCGCTGTATGCGCCGAGCCGCGCCGGCGAGGTCGATGCCTCCCTGACCCTGGAGGCGGCGATCCGCCTGCAGCGACCGCTTCCGGTCGAAGGCGACGAGGTTGAGACCTGCGGCGTGCGCCTGGCGGTGGCGGCGATGGACGGCGATCGCATCACGCGGGTGGCGCTGCTCCTCGCGCCCTGAACCGGCGGCGCCGGCGCCGGCGCCGGACGCCAGGGCCGGCGTCAAAAGCAGGCATGATCGCGCTCGAGTCCGACACTTTTTGTCCCGAATTTCGAGGAGTCGCCATGCAAGCCAATGACCAGAGAGCCATCATGACGATCGCCTTGCTGGCGGCGTTTGCCGACGGCAGCAAGGGTGAGCGCGAGCGCGAGGAAGTGCGGCGGGTCGCCGAGTCGCTGCGACCGGCCGATGGCAGCGATCTGAACGTCGCCGCGCTCTACCAGGACGTGCTGCTGAAGCGTGTGACGGTGGCCGCGGCCGCGGCCCAGCTCGCAGCACCGGAGCTGCGTCAGCTTGCCTTCGAACTCGCGGTCGGCGTGTGCGATGCCGACGGCTTGCGCAACGAGCAGGAGACGCGCTTCCTGGCCGAACTCGGGCAGGCGCTGGCGTTGACGCAGCCGCAGATGGCAGAACCGGCGGCGACCGCCGACGCCTTGGCCACGGTGCCGCTGGAGGAGATCGTCGGTGGTGCGCCTTCAGTGCCGGCGGCCGCGGTCGTCGGCGCGGGAGCGGTCGCCGCGACCGTGGCCGCCGGCGCGGCCGCGGCAGCGGCGACGCCGATCGGCGCCAGCGTCAGCGCGCAGACCGAAGCGGAACTCGACAAGTCGATCCTCAACTACTCAATCCTCAACGGCGCGCTCGAGCTGCTGCCGCAGTCGATGGCCTCGATGGCGATCATTCCGCTGCAGATGAAGATGGTCTACCGGATCGGCAAGCGCTACGGCTACGAACTCGATCGCGGCCACATTAAGGACTTCCTGGCCACCGTCGGCGTCGGACTCACCGGCCAGTACCTGGAGGAGATCGGTCGCAAGCTGATCGGCGGCCTGATCGGCAAGGCCGCCGGCCGCACCGCCGGCCGCTTGGCGCGCGGTGCGACCGGTGTGGCCTTCTCGTTTGCCACCACCTACGCGCTCGGTCACGTCGCCAAGCGCTACTACGCCGGCGGGCGGACGATGAACGCGCAGATGCTCAAGGACGCCTTCGCGGCCATGATGGGCCAAGCGCAGCGCCTGCAGGAGCAGTATCGGCCGCAGATCGAGCAGCAGGCACGCACGGTCGACGTCGCCAAGATCGTGCAGATGGTGCGCGCGAACTGAGCGCCGGTGGTCTGGTGGCATGAGCGAGCCGCGCATCAGCGCCGCGGTCGGCGCGACGTCGCCAGACGGCGAAGCCGATCTCGAGCGTCGCTTCGCCGGCGTCGCTCGGCTGCACGGCCGCGAGGCGCTGCGCCGGTTCGCCGGCGCCCATGTGGTGGTGGTCGGCATCGGCGGCGTCGGCTCGTGGGCGGCGGAGGCGCTGGCGCGCAGCGCGCTGGGGCGGATCACGCTGATCGACCTCGACCACATCGCCGAGAGCAACACCAACCGCCAGATTCACGCGCTCGGCGACGCCTATGGCGAGGCCAAGGTGCGGGCGATGGCGAGCCGCATCACCGCCATCAACCCGGCCTGCGCCGTGGCCGCGATCGAGGACTTCGTCACGCCGGAAAACGTCGGCCGGATCGTGCCGGCGGCCGACGTTGTGCTCGACTGCATCGACCAAGTCGACGCCAAGGCGGCCCTGATCGCTTGGTGTCGGCGCCAGGGCGTGGTGGCTGTCTGCTGCGGTGCCGGCGGCGGACGCATCGACCCGACGCGCATTCGCAGCGATGACCTGGCGCGCGCGCACGGCGACCCGCTGCTCGCCAAGACGCGCTATCGTCTGCGGCGACACTATGGCTTTGAGCGCGAGGACGGCCGCGGCCGCGTGCGCCGCTTCGGCGTACGCGCGGTCTACTCCGACGAGCCTGTCCGAGCGCCGCGAGTCGATGCAGGCTGCGCGCCGGCCGCGCCAGTCACGCACGGGCTGGCGTGCAGTGGCTACGGCTCGAGCGTGGTAGTGACGGCGTGCCTGGGTTTTGCCGCCGCAGGCGAGGCGATGTCCGTGCTTGCAGCCGGCCTTGATAGCGGTCAAGGGTGCCCGGCGACGGTCGCCTACGATTAATCTATGGACGTAGCGAGGGCGGGCTCGCCGCCTTCGGTGCAGGCGAAACCGGTGACAACGGAGCCGCGAGAAGCAATGATCAACAAGATCCTGCTGCCGACCGACGGGTCGGAACTGTCGCAGAAGGCGATCCGGGGCGCGGTCGAATTGGCGGCCAAGCTCGGCGCCACGATCGTTGGCATCACCGTGGTCGAGCCTTATTCGTACTCGTCGCTGTCCGAGTATCGACCTGAGACCTTTGACGACTACGAGGCGCGCACCGAAAAAGTCGCGATGCAGCGGCTGGCGGGGCTTGAAACGGCCGCCAAAGCCGCTAATGTTCCGGTCGTGCTGGCAGTGGTGAAGTCGTTCTCGCCCTACGAGGCGATCATCGACGCCGCCACCAAGCACGGCTGCGACACGATCTTCATGGCGTCACACGGCCGGCGCGGACTGAACGCCGTGCTGCTCGGCAGTGAGACGCAGAAGGTGCTGACGCACTCCACCATCCCGGTGATGGTGTACCGATGACGGTGCGCCTTTAGGCGCACCCCCAGGGCGGGCATCGTGCCCGCCTCAAGAGCCCGCCGCCTTGTGGCTGCGGGCTCTTTTCATGTGCGCTGCGCACGCCGGCCGAGGCAGGTCCACGCGTGCTTGCGCTGGGTCAAGAAAGCGGCTGATCCGGCGCCGTACCGTCGCGGGAAAACTCAATGAGCGAGGGGAGACGGCGATGGCTGAGTTGGTTCGGCACGGCGACATCTTTGTCGGCTTCAAGCCGATCGACGACCTGCACCGCGAGTTCGAGGCGATCGTCGCCGCGCTCAACGACCCTGCCGACGCCGACTACGGCGAGCACCTGCTGGCGCTACACGAGCACATGCTGCGCCATGCCGCCCTCGAAGAGCGGCTGATGCGCGAGGAAGGCTACGAGCACTACGGCGTTCACAAGCGCGAGCACGACCGCTTCATCGAGCGCCTGGCCGACATGCGGCGCCAGTTCGACGCCGGCGACGTCGACGGCGTGCGTCGTTACGCTGCGGAGCTGATGGGTTGGTTCGTCGCCCACGCCCGCAACATGGACGTGCCGCTGGCGCGCTGGCTCAACGGTGAGTGAGGCCGGCGCGGCTGCGGCCGCGGCCTAGGACCGGCGCCTGGCGCGACAGCGCGCGCTATGCTCGCTGCCGACCTTGGTCGACGGAACACCTTCGGAGAAGCAATGATGGCCGATCGCAACGCCTCGTCCGCCAGCGCGCGCGACGTGAAGATGGATGCCAGCGACCTCTGGCGCGAGGAGATCGTCACCGACCGCAAGATCGGCACCCTGCGCGTGATGACGCCGATCCGCGCCGACGGCGCGGTCGACCCGGGGCGCCAGACCACCTACGTCGGCGAGGCGCAGATGATGACCAACATGGGTCCGTTGCCGATCAGCTTCGAGATCGAGGCCAAGTCGCTCGCCGAGGCGGTCGCCGGCTACGGTCGTGCCGCCGCGGAGGCTTTCGAGCGGGCGCTGCGCGAATTGCAGGAACTGCGCCGCCAGTCGGCCTCGTCTCTAGTGCTGCCCGGACAGGGCGGATTCGGGGCCGGCGGCGTGCCGCCGGGACTGGGCACGGGAAAGATTCAGGTCTGAGCGCAGGCGATCGTTCTGCCGCCTGAGGTGACACCGGGTCGATCGCGTTGTCCCGTCGCGCGCTTGGGCGCGCGGGCGTCAGTCGTCGTCTCGCTGTCCGCGCCAGTGGCCGCGCTCGGCGTGCCGCCAGTGGCGCAGATGCTTGCGATGGTGGCCCGGAGGGCCGAAGTGGCCGCGCCAGTGGGGATGCAACGCCGGCGCCGGCACCCATCCGGCGCCCGGCACAAAGACGAGTACCGGCTTGACCACCGGCGTCACAAAGACCGGCTGAGGTATGAGCACCACTGGCGCTGCAATCTGCGCCGGGTGCCAGGGCGAGGGTGCGTGCAAGGCGCCCCCGGGGCCGATGCGGATGCCGAACTCCGGTGTATCGACGTGGACAGTGATGTTGCGGGCTTGCGCGGCCGGTAGCAGCGCGGCGCCGGCAATCAGCGCGGCAACGAGGGCGGGCAGTCTCATGAGGAGTTCTCCTGAAGGCTCGAGATGAGCCCGCCCGACTAACGCTGCGCGCCGACGCCGCGGACGACCACCGCAGGCGCACGTGTATTGCGGGTTGTAACCGCAGCTCTGACTACCGGACTTTGGTCGGGCAGGGTCGATCGGTGAAAGTGACCCGATTGCCGCTGACGCAGCGGAACACCTGTCCGGGCGCGAGCAGCAGTTGCCGCGCCTCGCTGGAGCCTGCCTCGATCGCCGTCAATGAGCCCGATCTCGGGGCCAGTTCGGTGAGCGGGACCAAGTCTGCCGGTACGGTCGGTGTATCGGCCCAGCGCAGGCCAAGCCAGACGATGCAGCCGGCCAGGGTCACGCCGACCGCAATCATCAGCAGGCGCAGCGAGATGTCGAAGTGACGGTCGCTCTTCGTGTGGGGGAAGGTACGGCTTTGCATGGCACGAATTATCGCCTAGTCCGAATGCATGCCCGGTGACGCGAACGCGCCGCGCACGGCGGATCGGACGAGCGGCTGCGGGCGATGACCGATGTCGGTGCCGGTGGCACGATCCCGGCGCTGACCCGAACCCCCCCGTGGGCCTCAACCGGCGCGAAGGGCCGCCGAAATACCGGTAGGTGTGGAGATGCGGGCGGCGGGCGCAACGCCCGACCGCAAACAGGCGACGCAGATGCGACCACGATTCCTGATGCGGCTTGCCATCGCTGCGCTGCTGGCCGGCATCGTCCTGGCGGGCTGCGGCGGCGGCGATGCGCCTGCGCAAGCCGCGGCGCCGGCGCCGCCACCGCCGGCGCCGCAGATCACGTCGGTGGCACCGACCACGATCACACCGCCAGCTCGAATCGTGGTCAACGGTACCGGCCTCGACGCGGTGGTGCAGGCACGCCTCGGCAGCGCGACTCTTGGGATCGCGGCCCAGTCGCCAGCGACCCTCGCTCTCGATGTGCCTGCGGGTGCCGCCACCGGCTTCCTGGCTCTGGTCGACCGCCAAGGCACGCTGCGCGTCAGCGCGCAGCAGATCACGGTCCTGGCTGACGTCGTCCTGAGTTCGCTCGCGCCGGCCTCGGTGCTGAGCGGCGGAGCGCTCACCATCACCGGACGCGGGCTCGATCGCGTCATCTCGGTCGAGTTTGCCGGCGGCACAAGTGCAACGCCGACCTCGCGCAGCGGCAGCACGTCGATCGTCGTCACCGTTCCGGCGGCGGCGCAGTCCGGTCCGGTGGTCGCGATCACGGGCAACGGTGAACGCGTCACATCGGCCGCCTCGCTCACCGTCGTACCGCGCATCGTCGTCACCAATGCCGGTAGCTTCGCAGTGGCGGCCGGCGGCAGCGTGACGCTCGCCGGCACTGGACTGAACGAGGTGACCTCGGTGACGGTCGGCGCGCTGGCGGCCGTGATCAGCGCCCGCAGCGCGACCGAACTGCGACTGACCGTGCCGGCGGGCATCGCCTGCGGCGCGATCACGCTGCTGTCGGCCAGCCAGCCGCCGGTGGCTGCGGGATCGGTTGCGGTCGATGGCGGCTGCAGCCTGCGCCTCGAGTCGATCGAGTTCGCGCAGGTGCTGTCGCAGCCGAGCGCGGACGCGCGCCAGCGGCTCGTCCCGCGCCGGGAGACCTGGGTGCGCGCGTATGTCGTCTCGACCCACACCGGACAGCCGGCGCCGGTGGTCCGCCTGACTGCGTTCAACGGCACGACGCTGCTGGGCACGCGGGCGATGATCGGTCCGTCGCCGTTGCCGGTGCTCGCCGCCGGCAGCGTCCTGCCGGACTCGATGCGCTACAGCGGCGCAATGAGCTTCAACGCGCAGCTCGACGACGCCTGGGTCGAGCCCGGTCTGCGCGTGCAGGTGGCGGTCGATCCGGACGGCGTCTTCGGCGCGCCGATTCTGGTCCCGAGCGTGCCCGCGGTGGGCAGCGGCACGCGCATCGATCTCGTGCTCGTGCCGCTGGTGTCGGGGCCGAACGTGCCGACCGTCTCGTCGACGGCGGTGGCGCAGGTCGTCGACGAATTGACGCGGCGCCTGCCGGTGCCGCGCTCGAGCATTTCAGTGTCGCTGCGCAGCCCCTACACGCTGACCTCGGTCAGCGACGGCGTCGACCAGTCGAGCGAGTGGAGCAGCGCGCTCGCGGAGCTCGAGCGGCTGCGCGATCTCGAGGCGCCCAACCGCCACTACTACGGCCTGGTGCGGCCGATGGTGAGCGCGGGCACCGCCGGCATCGGTTACGTCAATCCGGTCGGCTCCGCGTCGCCGGCGCTGGCGTCGATCGGCTGGGACACGAGCCGCAGCAACTGGCTGCGCACGATGATCCACGAGCTCGGCCACAACTTCGGCCGCCTCCATGCGCCCTGCGGCGCGGTGGCCAACCCTGATCTCGGCTATCCCTACGCCAATGGCGCGTTGGGGCCGACGCCGCTGTTCGAGGCGCTACTCGACGCGGTCGTGTCCCCGCTTGGGTTGTCGGACGTGATGGGCTACTGCGGCGGGCAGTGGTTCTCCGATTACAACCTGCGCGAAGTGCAGCGCTTTCTCGAAGCCAGGCCGCAGACCGCGAGCGAGGTCGTGACGGCCACGGCGGCGAGCGAGGAGGGCAGGGTGCTCGTGGTCTCGGGCGTGATCGGCCTGACCGGCGTTCGCCTCGCACCGCTGCAGGCTGCGCGCGGCAGCGCCGGCGTCGCACCGCCCGGCGAGTACCAACTGCGGCTGCGCACCGCGACCGGTGGCAGCTTCGAGGTACCCTTCGACGCGGTGACGGTCGACCATGCGCTGCCGCCGGAGCGTCACTTCCTCGTGCGCGTACCCGATCCGGGTGAACTCGTATCCGTTGAGGTGTTGCGCGCCGATCGTGTGATCGCGGCGCGAGTATCCGAGGTGGCGACTGACCGGGTACGAGCGGCCGCTGTTGCCCCGGCGGTGACGTCGGTCGAGTCGGACGGCGTGGTGACTCTGAGCTGGGACGCGGCGCGCTATCCGTTCGCCTCGGTTGTCCACGTCGCAGCGGCAGGACGGCGGGTGCTGGCCATCGATGCCCAGGCGGGGCTGCTCCGGTTCGGCAGCTCGGAGTTGATCAGCGGCGTATTCGAGGTATCTCTATCGGACGGGCTGAACACCCGGCTCGAGGTGATTGCGCGTTGAGGCCGGCTCTGCTGCCGCCTGCGCCGCGAAAAAAAGACCCGGGCACGAAGCCCGGGTTGGAACCACCTTGAGGAGGTGGAGGAGACAAGCGGCTGGTCCAAAGGACCGACTGGTATGGATCCTAGCATTGGATGGCGCACTGCAAAAGCGATTGGAGTGACCATTCAAGTCGTCATTTTGTCTTTTATGACGGCTTTGTGACTCCAATTTGGCCTAATTTGCGTTGGCACGTTCGAATTCGCCTGCGGCTGTGAGATTGCATATTGCGACGCACTGTGACCCGGATGCGAGTCGGGTGACCTGCGGGCTATTGCCGATGCCGGCGAAGTTCGATGGTCCCGCTCGCGTGCTTCCAGCGCGCCCTTGACAAGCAGCCGTCGTTCAGTCGCCAGCCAGTTGCATCGCGTGCTGTTGCTGGTTGTTGCGGCCGCACTGGTGGCGGCTGCAAGCTGGCTGCAGTGGCGGCCGACACAGGTCCTTGGCGACGATGCGTTTCCGTTCACGGTCGAAGGGCGCGCGCTGTCGGTGGCGGACGGAGACAGCTTCGACTTCGAGGCCGACGAGCCGATCGCCGGCCAGGTGCGGCGGTTGACGGTTCGACTGCACGCGGTCGACGCACCCGAACTTGTCCAGCGCCACGCCGCTGCTTCTCGTTCCGCCCTGGCCGAACTCACCGCCGGGCGTCGATTGACCCTGTCCTGCTACAAGCGCGATGCGCGCGCGCGTGCGGTGTGCCGGGTGGCGGTCGCCCCTGCCGAGGTGGACATCGAGCGGATCCTGCTGCAGCGTGGTCTCGCCTGGCACTACCGCGCCTACGCTGGCGAGCAGGCCGCTGGCGATCGCGTCGCCTATGCGGCCGCCGAGGCGCAGGCGCGCGCGGCACGGCGCGGATTATGGAGCGACGAGGCGCCGATGCCACCGTGGGAGTGTCGCCAGCGGTTGCGTACGCTGCGGTCCTGCCGCTGAGGCACGGCATTGCCGCCGGCGGTCGCGAGGGGCTGGTGCGCGCTCAGGCGAGCAGCGACTGCGCCTGCGGGTGGCGCCGCATGTAGACGCGAACATAGGAGCAGCGCGGCTGCACCTTCAGACCGTTGGCTGCCGCGTGGTCCAGGGCTGCCTGCACCAGGCGCGCGGCGATGCCGCGACCCTCAATTGCTGGTGCAACTTCGGTGTGAACCAGATGCATGGTGCCGTCGACCAGCCGGTAGTCGCAGCGGCACAACCAGCCCTCGACGCGCGTCTCGAAACGTGATGCCTCGAGGTTGTGCGTGATGACCGGTTGGCCGGAGGCACTGCTCATGGAACGAGCGTATCAGCCGACGGCCGATCACTGGTCGAAGCCTTGAGGGCACTGAATCCGCCTCGACATTGAGGCCGATGCCCACTTGCGACAGGGGCGGCGGCCGGTCAGTGCCAGCATCTGCCGTGAGCGCAGACCACCGTTGCAAGGGAGGACCGAACATGACATTTGCCCGCCATCGTCTGCTGCTGGCCGGCGCGCTGCTGGCGGCGCTGCTGGCCGGCGTCGCCGGCGTGGTCTCGTGGGTACACAGCTCGACGCGGGCTGAGCCGCGTGCGGTGGCGCCGCGCGGGCCGCTGCTGGCACTCGAACAGCATCTGGTGGCGACCTTCGAGGCGACGGCGCCGTCGGTCGCCTACATCACAACCGAGCGGGTGCGCGCCACCGGAGTGTTCACCGGCGACGTCGCCGTCGGCGCCGGCAGCGGTTTCGTCTGGGATGCGCGCGGCCACGTGGTCACGAACAATCACGTCGTGGCTGGGGCCAGACGGGTTTTCGTGCGCTTGGACGAGGGCGAGCCAATCGAGGCCGAGCCGGTCGGCTTCGCGCCGCACTACGACCTTGCGGTCGTGCGCCTGGCGCGACCGCCGCGCGATCTGCGGCCGATTCCGATCGGCACCTCGGCCGACCTGCGCATCGGTCAGATCGTGCTGGCGATCGGCAACCCCTTCGGGCTCGAACGCACGCTCACGCAAGGAATCATCAGCGCGCTCGACCGCGAGCTTCCGACTGCGGGCTTTCGCGAGGTGGCGGGTGTGATCCAGACCGATGCGGCGATCAACCCCGGCAATTCGGGCGGACCGCTGGTCGACACGGCCGGGCGGCTGATCGGCGTCAACACGGCGATCCGCGCCCCGGCCGGCGCCTGGGTCGGCCTCGGCTTCGCGATTCCGGTCGATCTCGTGAACCGGATCGTGCCCAGCCTGATCGAGCGCGGGCGTGCGCCTCTGCCCGGCATCGGCATCGATCCGTTTCCGCCTGATGCGGTCGCGCGCGCCGGCATCCGCGGCGTCGTGATCCGTGGCGTGACTGCAGGCTCGCCGGCGGCGGCAGCCGGCTTGCGCCCGGCCGATCCGCGCGCGCGCCATCTGGGCGACGTGATCGTCGCCGTCGACGGGCGCCGGGTCGACAACGTGTCGCGCTTCTCGGCCGAGTTGGACCGGATCGGCATCAACAACACGGCCGAACTGACCGTCATGCGCGGGCGCGAGGAGCGCCGCGTGCGCGTGCGCGTGATCGACCTCAACCCGTAGTGACCGCCGGCGCCGACGCGCGCTCCTGACTACTGCCCGCGGCGCCGGCGGCAGCCGACCGGTCAGCGGCGGCCGCTGCCGCCTCCCCAACCAGGGGGCAGGTTGGCGCGCACGCCGCTTTCTTCCGGCCGACCGTCGCGGCCACGGCGACCGCGGTCGCCGGCATCGCGTCGCGGGCCCGCCGATCCGGGCTGGCTGCCGCGCGGCGCACCGCGATGGCCGCGCTTGCCGTCGCCCGACCGCCCCGGGAAAGGCGCCGCATTCAGGTAAGCGTTCGGATCGGCCAGGATGCGCTCGTCGCTGCGTTCGCCGCCGCGGCGCCGCTCCTCGGACTGGCCGGAAGGCCGCTGCGGCTGCGGGCGCGCGCTGCCGGCCGCTTGCCCGCGCTGGCCTTGGCCGGTGCCGCGCGACTCGCCTCGGCGCGTTTCGCGCTGCGGCTGCGGAGCGCGGCGCGGCGCGTTGTGGTGTGCCTCGCGGCGCGAGTGGCCGTGCGGCGTGTGCGGCGCTTCGTGCGCCGGCGCGGGAAGCTTCGACGGCGTGCCGTGCTCGAAGCCCGGCACCACCTCGCGCGGTAGGGCGCGCTTGATCAGCCGCTCGATATCGCGCAGCAGGCCCATCTCGTCGGGGGCGACCAGCGACAAGGCTTCGCCGGTGGCGCCGGCGCGGCCGGTGCGGCCGATCCGGTGCACGTAGTCCTCGGGCACGTTGGGCAGGTCGAAGTTGACCACATGCGGCAACTCGTCGATGTCGATACCGCGCGCGGCGATGTCGGTGGCCACCAGCACCTGCAACTTGCCGCTCTTGAACTCGGCCAAGGCGCGCGTGCGCGCGTTCTGGCTCTTGTTGCCGTGGATCGGCAACGCCGTGACCTCGTACTTGACCAGTTGCGCGGCAAGCTTGTTGGCGCCGTGCTTGGTGCGCGTGAACACCAGCACCTGAAACCAGTTGTGCTCCTTGATCAGGTGGATCAGCAACTCCGGCTTGCGCTTGGCATCGACCACCAGCGCCCGCTGCACGATGGCCTCGACCGTGGTGTTGCGCGGCGTCGCCTGCAGGTGCTGCGGGTTGTTGAGCAAGCCGTTGGCAAGGTCACGGATCTCGTCGGAGAAGGTGGCCGAGAACAGCAGGTTCTGGCGCCTGGGCGGCAGGATCTTCAGCACGCGCTTGATGTCGTGGATGAAGCCCATGTCGAGCATGCGATCGGCCTCGTCGAGCACCAGCACCTCGACCTTCGAAAGGTCGATCGTCCGCTGTCCATGGTGGTCGAGCAGCCGGCCCGGCGTGGCGACGACGATGTCCACGCCTTCCTTGAGGGCCGCGATCTGCGGATTGATCGACACGCCGCCGAAGATCGTCGCCGACTTCACGTCGACGTACTTACCGTAGGTGCGAACGCTTTCCTCGACCTGCGCCGCGAGCTCGCGCGTCGGCGCGAGGATCAGCACGCGGATCGCGCGCTTGCCATGGGCCGGCGACTGCGACAGCCGCTGCAGGATCGGCAGGACGAAGCCGGCGGTCTTGCCGGTGCCGGTTTGCGCGCCGGCCAGGAGGTCGCCGCCTTCGAGCACCGCCGGGATGGCCTGTTTCTGGATCGGGGTCGGCTCGGTGTAGCCGACGTCAGCGACCGCGCGCACGAGCGCATCGGTCAAGCCGAGACTTGCGAAAGACATGTGAAACCCTTGTTGGGTGTTCGGCCTGCCGTGCTATGCGGACGCGATGCGTCACGCGACACGTTCATCGACCAGCCGACTGCAGAGCGAGGATTGGGCTGAGGGCTGGGCGCGCCGTGGATGGCACGCAAGGCCCGCGTCGGAATTGACGGCGGTGAAGGGAATCGATGGGATCGATGCCGCTGGTCGTTCACCGCAGGCGCGCAGTGTATCAGGATCGGCGCCACCCGCCGGCCGTCAATCGCCTGAACTGTCCCGCGTACCAGCCGCTGTTTCGCCGTCAGAGGCGCGAACCGACGTCGCGCCGCCGCCGCCGTGTCGATCGAGGCGCTGCCGCCGAGAGCGTGCAAGCGCCGCCGGCTCAGGCCAGCGGCTGCGTGCGCTGATCGAGCCAGGCGAGCGCGGTGCCGTCGACCAGCGGCGACACCCGCGCTCGCACCTCGGCGTGATAGGCATCGAGCCAGTCGACTTCGTCCCGGCTCAGCAGCGAGCGATCGATGCAGCGGGTGTCGATCGGGCACAGCGTCAGCGTTTCGAAGCGCAGGAACTCGCCGAAGCACTGCGCTTCGGCGCCGGTGTCGGCCGGCACGCTGAGGATCAGGTTCTCGATGCGCACGCCCCAGCGGCCGGGTCGATAGATGCCGGGCTCGTTGGAGGTGATCATGCCCGGCTCCATCGCCGTCTGCGGCTCGGGCGGCAGATGCGGACTGATGCCGTGCGGGCCCTCGTGCACGTTCAGGAAGTAGCCGACGCCGTGACCGGTGCCGTGGCCGTAGTCGATGCCGGCGGCCCAGATCGGCGCGCGCGCGATTGCGTCCAGCGCCGGCGAGCGGGTGCCGCGCGGGAAAACCGTGCGCGACAGCGCGATCATGCCCTTGAGCACGCGCGTGAAGTCGGCGCGCTCGGCTTCGCTCGGCGCGCCCACCGCCACCACGCGCGTGATGTCGGTGGTGCCGCCGAGATACTGGCCGCCGCTGTCGATCAGCAGCAGGCCGCCGGCGCGCTGGCTGCCGTCGCAGATCAGCGCGTGCGACTCGGCGCTGGCGCGGTAGTGCGGCATGGCGCCGTTGGCGCGCCAGCCGGCGATCGTCGGGAAACTCGGGCTGACGAAGCCCGGCTGACGCGCGCGCGCGGCGGTGATCTGCTCGTCGATCGACAGTTCGGTGATCCGTTCGCCGGCGTCGACCGCCGCCTCGAACCAGGCGAAGAACTCGGCCAGGGCGGCGCCGTCGTATTCCATCGTGCGGCGCACGTGCTCGATCTCGGCCGCGCTCTTGCGGCTCTTGGCGAGCGTGCTCGGGTTGATCGCCTCGATCACCTGCACGTGCTCGGCCACCGCAGCCCTCAGGCCGCAGGTGACGCGGCGCGGATCGACGAGCAGCGCGGCTGCCGCCGGCAGCGAGCGCAGCGCCTCGGCGATGCGCGCATAGGGCTCGAGGGTGACGCCGTCGCGCGCGAGCCTGTGCGCCAGCGCCGGCGCCACCTTGCCCTCGGCGACGAACAGCCGCACGCGGTCGGCGTCGAGCAGCGCGTGCGCCAGGAACACCGGGTTGTAAGGAACATCGGCGCCGCGCAGGTTCAGCAGCCAGGCCAGATCGTCGAGTGTCGACAGCAGATGGTGCGTGGCGCCGGCTTTGCGCATCTCGGCGCGCACCAGGGCCAGCTTGTCGGCGCGCGCCGTCACTGCGTACGGCGCGACGTGTTCGTACAGCGGCGCCGAGGGCAGTGCCGGCCGGTCGGTCCAGACCTCGTCGAGCAGGTCGCGCGAAGTGTCGAGCCGGATCGCGCCGGCGGCGAGCGCAGACTGCAGCATGCGCGCCGCGGTCATCGACAGCACGGCGCCGTCGACGCCGACCGCGCTGCCGGCGGGCAGCGTCTGGCACAGCCAGTCGACGTGAGCGCTGCTGGCCGCGCCCGGCACCTTCATCAGCTCGATGCCGGTGCCGGCGAGCTGCTCCTGTGCCATCACCCAGTAGCGGCTGTCGACCCACAGGCCGGCGGCTTCGCGGGTGACGACCAGCGTGCCGACCGACCCGGTAAAGCCACTGAGCCATTGCCGGCCCTGCCAGTGATCCGGCAGATATTCGGACAGGTGCGGGTCGGACGAGGGAACGACCCAGGCGGCAAGCCCCGCTTTGCCGAGCGCCGCTCGCAGGGCGGAAATGCGGGCGCGGACGAGACTGCGTTGGGCGTCGAGCGTGTCCATGGCGGCGGACCGCGGCCGCGTGCAGGCGGCGGCGAAGGGTCGGGACGCCCGAGTCTACGGCGTCGCCGTTGGCGACGAAGCGGCGCGAACCGGATCGGTGTGCCAACTCGCCGGCCCGGGCGCCGGCTGGGCGACGCCGGCAATGACGGTCGGCGACGACGTTGCGACGTCGATTCAGTTCGTCATCGCCGACGTGCTCGGTCGGCTGCGAAACGCGGCAACGTCAGCGCCCGCCGTGGCTCTTATCGTCCTTGCGCTCGGTGGGCGCCGGGCCGGCCGCATCATCGCCGGCCTGGCCGCCTTCGGCACCGGCCTTGTGGGTCGCCTTGCGCGCCCGCTTTTCCTCCTGCTTTTTTTTCTTCGCCAGTTCGCGTTGCCGCTTCTCGAACGAATAGTTGGGCTTGGGCATGTCAGTTCCGTGAGCCGATGACGGGTCGAGCGTAGCGCCAAAAAGAAAGGCCGCAGCCCGAGGCTGCGGCCTGACGAGGCAGGTCAAGGGCGCGGAGCCGGGCGATGCCGCCGGCCGACGCCCGTGGCGGCGATCAGATGGGCTTGATCTGGCTCGCCTGCGGGCCTTTCTTGCCCTGGGTGACGGTGAATTCGACGCGTTGGTTTTCCTGCAGCGTGCGAAAGCCGCTTGCCTGGATTTCGGAGAAGTGTGCGAAGAGGTCGCTGCCGCCGCCATCGGGGGTGATGAAGCCGTAGCCCTTCGCTTCGTTGAACCACTTCACGGTGCCCTGTGCCATCTGAGGTATATCCTGATCAAGTTGAAAGAGTGAAAACGTTGTGGACGCCATGCGCGCCACACGTGCCGGCGATCAAGCGACGCAACCTGGGGGAACCTGCAGGCGGACGGCGCGCTTGCTGCGTGCCGGCCAGGGTGACCGAAGGACTGACGAGACTTAAACGACTAGCGGAGCGCACCCTACCCGAAAGCCGGTCAGTTGTCGAGCCGGCCTGGCTGGTCGTCGAAAGTCGCGCGGCCGCCGGGGGGCCAGGGCTGCGCAGGCGCACGTACCGCCTGGTCGGATGCGGTCGGCCGCGGGCGCCTACTTGCCGGCGCAGTTTTGCGCCCGCAGCCGGCGCGCCCGCACCCCCGCCGCCAGCAGCTCGAGCAGGCGCACGCTGTCGTCCCAGCCGAGACAGGCGTCGGTGATCGACTGGCCGTAGGTGAGCGTGGCGCCGGGCACCAGATCCTGGCGGCCCGCCACCAGGTGGCTCTCGGCCATCGCGCCGACGATGCGCGCTTCGCCGGCTTCGAGCTGCTGCGCGATGCAGTCGGCGACGGCCAGTTGGTTGTCGTGCCGCTTCTGGCTGTTGGCATGGCTGGTGTCGATCATCAGCCGCTGCGCCAGGCCGTTCTTGGCCAGCTCCTGGCAGGCCGCCTCGACGCTGACGGCGTCGAAGTTCGTGCTCTTGCTGCCGCCGCGCAGGATGATGTGGCAGTCCTCGTTGCCTCGGGTCGAGACGATCGCCGAGTGGCCGCCCTTGGTCACCGACAGGAAGTGATGCGGCTGCTGCGCGGCGCGGATCGCCTCGGCGGCGACGCGCACGCTGCCGTCGGTGCCGTTCTTGAAGCCCACCGGGCACGACAGTCCGCTCGCCAGTTCGCGGTGGACCTGGCTCTCGGTGGTGCGCGCGCCGATCGCGCCCCAGGAGACCAGGTCGGCGATGTACTGCGGCGTGATCATGTCGAGGTACTCGCAGCCGGCGGGCACGCCGCCGGTGTTGATCTGCACCAGCAGCTCGCGCGCCGCGCGCAGGCCGTGATTGATGCGGAAGCTGCCGTCCAGATCCGGGTCGTTGATCAGGCCCTTCCAGCCGACCGTGGTGCGCGGCTTCTCGAAATACACGCGCATCGTGATCTCGAGGTCGGCGGCCAGGCGCTCGCGCTCGGCCTTCAGTCGCTGCGCGTACTCGAGTGCTGCCTTCGGGTCGTGGATCGAGCACGGGCCGATCACCACCAACAGCCGGTCGTCCATGCCGTGCAGGATGCGGTGCGCCGCCAGGCGCGCCTCGTGCACGGTGCGGCTGGCGGCCTCGTCGCAGGGAAACTCGCGGATCAGGTGCGCGGGCGGCGTCAGCTCCTTGATTTCCTTGATCCGCAGGTCGTCGGTCATGTATCGCATTGGGGCTGCTCCAGGTCTCGCCGTTGTTCGGTGTTCGGCCCGCCCGGCGAAAAAAAACCGCCAGGTTCGTGGCCTGGCGGTTCGGTTGATTTGGTCTGCCTAAGATTCGCGCGCGCCGATCAACTTCTCCCCGCCAGTGGCCGGAAAAAGTAGAAGAAGAAGCGATCGAAACGGCTGATCGGATTCATGGGCTCGGCTGCGCCAGGCGCTGACGGGCGAACTCTACCCTCGAACCGTGCGCCACCGCAAGAACGGCAGCGGATGGTGGCGGACTCCGGCGACGGCAAGCAATGGCGGAGACGGAGGGATTCGAACCCTCGATGCACGTTTTTGCGCGCATGCTCCCTTAGCAGGGGAGTGCCTTCGACCTCTCGGCCACGTCTCCGGTCGCGCCCGGGCGAGGCCCGGCGGGTGGCGCAGTGTAGTCGCTGTGATGCGGGCGGCGCTAGGCGGCGGCCTGGTCGAGGTCGAAGGCCTTGTGCAGGGCGCGCACCGCCAGTTCCATGTACTTGTCGTCGACCACGACCGAGATCTTGATCTCGCTGGTGGTGATCATCTGGATGTTGATGCCTTCCTCGGCCAGCGTGCGGAACATCAGGCTGGCGATGCCGACGTGCGAGCGCATGCCGATGCCGACCACGCTCACCTTGCATATCTTCGGATCGCCGACGATCTGGCGCGCGCCGATGTGGTCCTTGACCTGGCTGTCGAGCACCGCCATCGCCTTCTGGTACTCGTTGCGATGGACGGTGAAGCTGAAGTCGGTGGTGCCGTCGACGCTGATGTTCTGCACGATCATGTCGACGTCGATGTTGGCCTGCGCGATCGGGCCGAGGATCTGGTAGGCGATGCCCGGGCGGTCGGGCACGCGCGTGAGCGTGATCTTGGCCTCGTCGCGCGAGAAGGCGATGCCGGAGATGACGGCCTTTTCCATCTGTGGGTCTTCCTCGAAAGTGATCAGCGTGCCGGAGTGCGCCTCCTGCTCGAGCGGCAGGTCGGGGTCGGTCAGGCTCGAAAGCACGCGCAGCTTGACCTGGTACTTGCCGGCGAACTCGACCGAGCGGATCTGCAGCACCTTGGAGCCGAGGCTGGCCATTTCCAGCATCTCCTCGAAGGTCACCGTATGCAGGCGGCGCGCTTCGGGAACGATGCGCGGGTCGGTGGTGTAGACGCCGTCGACGTCGGTGTAGATCAGGCACTCGTCGGCCTTCAGCGCCGCGGCCAGCGCCACCGCCGAGGTGTCGGAGCCGCCGCGCCCGAGCGTGGTGATGTTGCCGAACTCGTCGACGCCCTGGAAGCCGGCGACCACGACCACCGTTCCCTGCGCGAGATCGGCGCGGATCTTTTTCTCGTCGATCTCGAGGATGCGCGCCTTGGTGAAAGAGCTGTCGGTGAGCACGTGCACCTGCGGCCCGGTGTAGCTTCGGGCCTGCAAACCGAGCTCCTTCAAGGCCATCGCCAGCAGGCCGATTGTCACCTGCTCGCCGGTCGAGGCGACGACATCGAGCTCGCGCGGGTCGGGGTTGGCCTGGACCTCGCGCGCGAGCGCGATCAAGCGGTTGGTTTCGCCGCTCATCGCCGAAACGACCACCACGACCTGGTGTCCGGCGCGGTTCCACTTCGCAACCCGGCGTGCGACGTTGCGGATGCGCTCGGCGCTGCCGACCGAGGTGCCGCCGTACTTGTGAACGATGAGCGCCATGCGGGCAACTTCCTCCGTGGCCGCGGCCGACGTGACCTTCACCGGCGGCGCGCCCAACCGCTGGCCGCGCCCACTCAAAAAGCGCAAATTATAGGCAGCGCGCTGGCGCGCCTTGCTTGAGCCGGATCAGCCGCGTCCGATCAGGTCGGCGGCCGGCTGCCATTGCAGGGTGACGCGAGCGCCGTCGCGGTCGATCAGGCGCGCATCGGCGCCGAGGCCCGCGACGAAGATCAGCCGATCGTCGCGCCAGACGAGCGGCAGTGCGGCGCGCTCGAACTCGGCGATGCCGGCATCCTGGTACAGGCGCTTGAGCGTCTTCGACGGTCGCGTCGGGTGCGGCTTGAAGCGCTCGCCGCCGGTGCGCGCGCGCACCTCGAGCGGCGCTGCGCGCAGCCAGTCGGGGTCGAAGCCTTCGCCGTCGGTGGCGACGAAGCGCAGCGCGCCGCCCCACTCGGGCAACGCTACTTCGTCCTGCCCCTGCCAGCGGATCGTGTGGCCGCCGCGCGTCGCCGCTGCCGCCTTGTGCAGCACCAGCAGGCCGCGATGGCGGCGCACGTCGACGCCTTCCGCCAGTCGCACCAGCAGGCGCGCATCGCCGCGCGCCGCCATTGCCTGGCGCAGGATTTCGTGCAGGCGCGCGCGCGATGGCGCTACCAGTCCGGACGCCGCCAGCCAGGCGCGTAGCGCGTGCCGCTGCCGTTCGGGTGCGAGCGCCGCCAGGCGGTCGAGGCGCAGCGCGCCGGCGGCCACCCCGGCGCGACAGGCGGCCAGGTCCTCGGCGGCGAGCGCACGCACGACCTGCGCCGCATCGGCCACGAGCTCGATGCTGCGCGTGGCGGCGGCGGCGAATCCCGGTCGCGCCGCCTCCAACTCGGGCAGCACGCGGGTGCGGATCGCGTTGCGCAGGATCGCGCTGTCGTGGTTGGAAGGATCGTCGACGCACGGCAGGTCGTGCTGCCGCAGATAGGCGTCGATCTGTGCGCGCCCGACCTGGAGCAGCGGCCGCACCAGGGTCAGCGCGCCGTCGGCGAAGGATCGCGCGGCCGGCATCGCCGCCAGGCCGTCAGCGCCAGCGCCGCGCAGCCACTGGATCAGGAAGGTCTCGATCCGGTCATCGCGGTGATGCGCGGTGAGAACCAGGCGCGCGCCTCGCGCCAGCGTCACGTCGGCAAGCGCCGCATAGCGTGCCTCGCGCGCCGCCGCCTCCAGTCCGCGCCCGCCTCGTCGCACCTCGACCCGGACTACCTCCAGCGGCACCTGCCACTGGCTGCACACGCTGCGGCAATGCTCGCCCCAGGCGGCGGAGGCGGCGTGCAGGCCGTGGTCGACGTGCACCGCGAGCAGCTCGCGAAATCCGGTCGCGCGCGCAGCGCGCAGTGCGCAGCAGGCATGCAGCAGGACGGTCGAATCGCGGCCGCCGCTGAAGGCGACGACCAGAGGGCAGGGCCGGTTGCGGCGCCGGCGCGCGAGCGCTGCCGGTTGCGGCTCGCCGTCGGCCGCGCGGGCTTCCTCGACCGCGGCACGTAGTGCGGTCCCGATCGCAACCGCCGCGTCGGTTTCAGGCGTCGGGCGCGACTTCCTTGAACTTGCCATAGCCCATCAGCCGCGCATGGCGAGCGGCCAGCAGGTCCCGGGTCTTCATCGACTGAAATTGGCGCAGGCTGTCGCCGAGCGCGCGCTTGAGCAGCGCCGCCATCTGCTTGGGATCGCGGTGCGCACCGCCGAGCGGCTCGGAGACGATGCGGTCGATCAGGCCGAGCGCCTTCAGGCGGTGCGCGGTCAGGCCCAGCGCCTCGGCCGCTTCCGGCGCCTTGGCCGGACTCTTCCACAGGATCGAGGCGCAACCCTCGGGCGAGATCACGGCGTAGGTCGCGTACTGCAGCATCAGCACGTGGTCGGCCACCGCGATCGCCAGTGCACCGCCCGAGCCGCCTTCGCCGATGACGGTGGCGATCACCGGCACCTCGAGGCGCGACATCTCGTACAGGTTGTGACCGATCGCCTCGGACTGGCCGCGTTCTTCGGCGTCGACGCCCGGATAGGCGCCGGGCGTGTCGATGAAAGTGAACACCGGCAGCGAGAACTTCTCCGCCAGCCGCATCAGGCGCAGCGCCTTGCGGTAGCCCTCCGGTTTGCTCATGCCGAAGTTGCGCAGCGTGCGCTCCTTGGTGTCGCGCCCCTTTTGGTGGCCGAGCACCATCACCGGCACGCCGTTGAAGCGCGCCATGCCGCCGACGATCGACAGGTCGTCGGTGAAGGCGCGGTCGCCGTGCAGCTCGTGGAAGTCGGTGAAGATGTCGGCGACGTAATCGAGCGTGTACGGCCGCTGCGGATGGCGCGCCAGTTGCGACACCTGCCAGGGCGTCAGCTTGGCGTAGATGTCCTTGAGCAGGAGCTGGCTCTTCTTCTGCAGGCGCTCGATCTCCTCGGAGATGTCGACCGCGGAGTCGTCCTGGACGAAGCGCAGTTCCTCGATCTTCGACTCCAGTTCGGCGATCGGCTGCTCGAAGTCGAGAAAGGTCGGTTTGCTCATCGGGGTCCGCTCGGGAGAGGCGGCGTGAAAGCCGGTTGCCCAGGCCAGCCTCGGGAGTCGCCGGCCATGTCGCCGTGCTCAGTACTCGACGGCCACGGGGTCGAGGCTGCGCCAAAGGTACCACGTGGCGACGCTGCGCCAGGGTGTCCAGGCCGAGGCGAGTTCGATCACGCGCGCGCGGCCGGCGCGGCGCAGCAGCTCCTCGGTCGGCCGGCCGCCCAGATAGTGGCGGCTGATCGCCTTGAGCAGGCCGAGATCGTCGAGCGGCAGCACGTCCGGCCGTTGCAGGTTGAAGATCAGGAACATCTCCGCGGTCCAGCGGCCGATGCCGCGCACCGCAGTCAGCCGTTCGACGACTTCCTCGTCGCCGGCCGCCTGCAGTGTCGGCAGGTCGATGTGGTCGCGCTCGAAGTGGCGCGCGAGGTCGACCAGGTACTCGACCTTGCGCTCGGACAGCCCGCAGTTGCGCAGGGTCGTCGCACGCTTGCGCAGCACCGTGCGCGGGGTCAGTTGCGGGCAGGCGGCGAGCAGTCGCGCCCACACCGCGTCGGCCGCCTTGACCGAGATCTGCTGGCCGACGATCGAGCGCGCGAGCGTGGCAAACGGGTCGCCGCGCGACAGCAGTGCCGCGCGCGGATGCGCGGCGATGATCGCCGCCAGCACCGGATCGGCGGCCGCCAGTGCGCGCCTGGCCTTGAGCCAGTAGTGCGGGCGCGTCATCGCACCTGACCTTGTTCCCCGTCTCGCATCAGCGGGGCAGGGTCAGGGTGGGGGCAGCGCAACGCAGCGACCTCGAGTCGCATGCCGCCGCGTTCCTCGCGCGCCGCCACGACGTCGCTCTCAAGCGCGCCGCCACACGGTGACTCCGCCCGGCTTGTCTTCGAGCACGATGCCCTCGGCAAGCAGCGCGGCGCGGATGCGGTCGGCTTCGGCGAAGTTCTTCGCCCGCTTGGCGGCGGCGCGGGCCTCGATCTGCTCTTCGATCTGCGCCTCGCCGAGGCGCGAGGCAGCGCGCGCGGCCGGTGCCTGCGCCTCGCCAGCTCGCTCGACGCCACCGACTTCGGTCGCACGTCCCTGCAGGAAATCCTGCGCCGGCCGCTGCAGCAACCCCAGCACGCCGCCCAGCGCCTTCAACTGCCGTGCCAGCTCCGACGACCTGCTGCGGTTGACTTCGGCCGCGAGATCGAACAGCACGCTCACCGCCAGCGCGGTGTTGAAGTCGTCGTCCATCGCCGCCTTGAAGCGCTCGGCGTTCGCCTCGCTCCAGTCGACGCCGCCTGCCGCCGGCGGTACCTCGTCGAGTGCGCGATACAGTCTGGTGAGCGCCGCCTTCGCCTCGTCGATCATGTCCGGCGTGAAGCTCACCTGGCTGCGATAGTGGCTGCGGATCAGGAAAAAACGCAGCACCTCGGGGTCGTGCTCGCGCAGCGCCTCGCGGATCGTCTTGAAGTTGCCCAGCGACTTCGACATCTTGTCGGCGCCGACGCGCAGCGCACCGCAGTGCATCCACAGGTTGGCGAAGGGTTGGCGAAACGCGCCCTCGCTTTGCGCGATCTCGTTTTCGTGGTGCGGGAAGATCAGGTCCGGCCCGCCGCCGTGGATGTCGAAGTTGCGGCCGAGCGTCTCGCTCGCCATCGCCGAGCACTCGATGTGCCAGCCGGGCCGGCCGGCGCCCCAGCGCGACTGCCACTGCGGCTCGCCCGGCCGGGCGTGCTTCCACAGGACGAAGTCGAGCGGGTCGTGCTTGGAGTCGCCCACCGCCACGCGGCTGCCGGCGCGCAGGTCGTCGAGCGACTTGCCCGAGAGCTTGCCGTAGCCGGCGAACTTGCGCACCGCGAAGTTCACGTCGCCGTCCTCGGCCGCGTAGGCGAGGCCATTTTTCTCCAGCAGTTCGATGATGCCGAGCATCTGCGGAATGAACTGCGTCGCGCGCGGCTCGAGGTCGGGTGCCTGCACGCCGAGCGCCGCCAGGTCCTCGTGCATGTAGCGGATGAAACGCTCGGTGAGTTCGGCCGGCGTCTCGCCGTTGTCCGCTGCGCGCTTGATGATCTTGTCGTCGACGTCGGTGATGTTGCGTACGTAGGTGACCGCAAAGCCGCTGGTGCGCAGCCAGCGCTGGGCGACGTCGAAGGCGAGCATCAGCCGCGCATGGCCGAGGTGGCAGTAGTCGTACACGGTCATTCCGCACACGTACATGCCGACCTTGCCCGGCACGATCGGTTGCAGCGGCTCCTGCCGGCGCGTCAGCGTGTTGTAGATCGACAGCGTCATGGACGAGAGACCCGTGGCGGAGGTGGCACGGCGCCGCGGCGGGCGCGGTGTGGGCGATGCGGGCGAAGCGCTGGTAACGGCGCGATCAACAGCGCTGGCGCAACGTGGCGGCGGGCATCGGGGCGGCGGGTCGCGGTCGGTAGAATCGCCGGCCAGTATATCCGCGCCCTGCGTGCGGTCGTCCGCCTCGCCTGCCTCGTGCCTCCGCGCTTGCGCTCCGTCGCCTTTGCCGTTGCGTTGCTCGTCGCTGCCGCCGCGCTCGTGCTGCCGGCCGCCGGCCAGGCGCAGCCCGAAGCCGCCCCGGAGGCCGCAGAGCTCAGGGAGATCGATCGTCTGGCGCGCGAGCTACGCCTGGACGAAGCGCTGCGCCGGCTCGACGCGCTGCTCGAGCGCTCGCCGCGCAACGTGCGGGCGCGCTTCCTGCGCGCCGTGCTGCTCGGCGAGGCGGCGCGCAGCGACGAGGCGGCGGCCGCTTTCGAGGCGATGACCCAGGAGTTCCCGGAATTGCCCGAGCCCTACAACAACCTGGCGGTGATCCACGCCGCCGCCGGTCGCTACGAACTGGCGCGCGCTCTGCTGCTGCGGGCGATCGATGTCGCGCCCAACTACGTGACGGCGCGCGAGAATCTCGGCGACCTCTACCTGGCCATGGCGGCCGACGTCTATGCGCGCGCGCTCGCGCTCGACCCGGGCAACGCCGCGCTTGAACGCAAGCTGAAGCTGGCGCGCGAGGCGGCCGCCGGCCTGCGTGCCGGGCGCTGAAGTCCGCGAATCGACCTTTGCCTGGAGAGCCGATGCCGATCCGACGCATTGTCCTGAGCCTGTGCGCTGCCGCGCTGCTGGCGCCGCTGGCGGCGGCAACGGCCGGCAAGACACAGACGCCGCGCGTTGTGCTCGCCACCAGCCTGGGCGAGATCACGCTCGAGCTCGACGCCGAGCGTGCGCCGGTGACGGTGGCCAACTTCCTCGCCTACGTCGGCGCCGGTCACTACGACGGCACGGTGTTCCATCGCGTGATCGCCGACTTCATGATCCAGGGCGGCGGCTTCACCGCCGACCTGCGCCAGAAGCCCGCCCGGCCGCCGATCGCGCTCGAGAGCCGCAACGGCCTGCGCAACCTGCGCGGCGCGGTGGCGATGGCGCGTACCGCCGATCCGAACTCGGCCACGTCGCAGTTCTTCATCAACGTGGTCGACAATCCGAGCCTGGACTTCCCGAGCTTCGACGGCCATGGCTACGCGGTGTTCGGGCGCGTGGTCGCCGGCATGGACGTGGTCGACCGGATCCGCGCCGTGCCGACCACCACCGTCGGCGTGCATCAGAATGTTCCGGCGCAGCCGGTGCTGATCCGCAGCGCGCGCCTGGCCAGCGCGGCCGTTCCATCCACCCCGGAGAAAAAATGATCCGCCTGCACACCAACCACGGCACCATCGCGCTCGAGCTCGACGCCGAGCGCGCGCCGCAGACCGTCGAGAACTTCATCGCCTACGTGCGTCGCGGCCACTACGACAACACGCTGTTCCACCGCGTGATCAACGGCTTCATGATCCAGGGCGGCGGTTTCGAGCCGGGAATGAAGCAGAAGCCGACCCAGGCGCCGATCCGCAACGAGGCCGGCAACGGCCTGGCCAACGATCGCTACACGATCGCCATGGCGCGCACCTCGGACCCGCACTCGGCCTCGGCGCAGTTCTTCATCAACGTCGCCGACAACGGCTTCCTGAACCACAGCGCGCCCACGGCGCAGGGCTGGGGCTACTGCGTGTTCGGCAAGGTGGTCGAAGGCCAAGACGTGGTCGACGCCATCAAGGCCGTGCCGACCGGCCGCCACGGCATGCACCAGGACGTGCCGGCCACCGACGTCGTGATCGTGCGCGCCGAAGTCGTCGAGTGAACGCACTGCCGCCGCTGCCTGCGGCCGCGGCGCACGCCGACCGCGTGCAACTCGCGGCGCCGGTGTTCATCTCCGACCTGCACCTGAACGGCGCGCAGCCGGCCACGCGCGCCGCCTTCGGTCGCTTCCTGCGCGAGGTCATGCCGCAGTTTGCCGAACTGGTGATCCTCGGCGACCTGTTCGAGTACTGGGCCGGAGACGACGACGACGATGCCGTAGGCCGCGAGGTCGCCGGCGCGCTGCGCGCGCTGGTCGATGGCGGCCGGCGCGTGTTCGTCATGCACGGTAACCGCGATCTGCTGCTCGGCCGCGAGTTCTGCGCCGCGGCCGGCGCCACCCTGCTCGCCGATCCGAGCGTGGCGACGATCGGCGGCGACGCGGTGCTGCTCGCCCATGGCGACGCCTGGTGCACGCAGGACCTCGAGTACATGCGCTTTCGTGCGCGCGCACGGCAGCCGGCGGTGCAGGCGCAGTTCCTTGCCCAGCCGCTGGCGGCGCGGCGCGCGCTGCTCGACCAGGCGCGTGCGGCGAGCGAAGCCGGCAAGGCGATTAAGTCGCTCGAGATCATGGATGTCACGCCGGCCGAGGTGGAGGCGGCGCTGCGTCGCGCCGGCCTTACCCGGCTGATCCACGGTCACACCCATCGGCCGGCGACTCATCGCTTCGTGCTCGACGGTGCGCCGGCCGAGCGCTGGGTGCTGCCGGACTGGGATCTCGACACGCTGCCGGCGCGCGGCGGCTATCTGGCCGTTCGCGACGGCCGCTGGGAAGTGTGCCCGCTGGCCGGCGTCGGCTGACGTCGCTGCGTCGCGTGCGCCATGCCTTGAGCGGCGAAGGCGCGCCGCGGGGCGCAATTAGAAGCGCAGGCGCACGCCGACGTTGGCGCTGCTTGTGAAGCCGGTCGCCTCGTCGCCGTCGCCGGCGTCGACGCGATAGCCGCCGACGAGCGCCAGATTCGGCGCCAACTGATAGCTGACGCGCACGCCCAGATCGAAGCCGAAGCGGCGCGTGCTCAGCAGCGTGTCGGCGTCGAAACCCAGCCGCCAGTGCCGCGCCAGACTGGCCTCGCCGGCCAGGTGCAGCATCGGTGCCGAGCCGAAACCGGCTGCACCGAGCGCGTCGCCGCTGCCCAGCGCGCCGGTCAGACCGAGGCGCCAGGCCCAGTTGGCCTGCTCGTGCATCGTGTAGCGCCAGGTGGCGCGCGCTTTGAACAGCCGCATCGACGGCGCGAAGGGGTCGAACGTGAGGGTGTGTGCCGCCTGGGTCGACAGGCGAAGCTGGTGGCGGCCGCCGAGGCCGGCGGCAACTTCGACCCGGCGCCGGGCATCGATGCCGGGCGCGAGCGAGTCCAGCACCGGAGCGCCGAGCAGGTAATAGGTGGAGGTCACCGGTTCTGCGGTCGCCGACGAGGCGAGCGCCGGCGCCTGGCCGGCGAGCAACATCGCCAGCGCGGCGACGGCGGAGCGAAGCGGGAGCGGATGGCGTCGGTGCATCGCGAGCCTCCTTGCGCGGGCAAGCGCCCGCAGCCGGAGAGTGCACTTTGCCCGTGCCGGCGGCGTTTGCCAATCGGTCGAGCGCATGAATTCGGTGTGAATTGGCCTCAATCGGACGGATCGCGGTCACGTTCGCAGCCCACAGCGACCGCGTCGCTCGATCGCATGGTCTCGACCGAGGGGATGACCCCGGGTCAGACGGCGACGAAGAAGAACTGCGTCAGGTGGTAGAAGACCGGCGCCGCGAAGGCCAGCGCATCGAGCCGACCCAGGACCCCGCGCGCCAGTTGCACGCCGCCTTCGAGCCAGAGGTCGCGCGCACCCAGGCTGCGCTTGACCGAGGCCAGCACCAGTCCGCCGAGAAAGCCGGCGATGACGATCGCCGCGGCCATCAGCAGCGACTGCCACCAGGTAAACGGCGTCAGCCACCACAGCGCGGTGCCGGCGGCGGTGGCGGCGATGCCGCCGGCGAGCACGCCCTCGACGCTCTTGCTCGGGTTGAAGCGCAATGGCGTGCGGCCGAAGGTGGCGCTGAACACCACCGCCAGCAGTTCCGACAGTTGCAGCACGAGCAGGAAGTACAGCAGCAGCAGCGCGCCGCGCCCCTCGTGGCCGGCGATCTCCAGGGTGGCGATCGCCGGCGCGTGGCTGACGCAGTAGACGCTGATCATCAGACCCCATTGCACCTTGGCCACGCGGTCGAGATAGCGCTCGGTGTCCTGGTTCAGCGCCATCAGCACCGGCAGCAGCAGGAACAGGTACACCGGGATCACGACCGCGTACAGACCGAACCAGCCGGCCGCCACCAGCACGTACTGCAGCGGGATCGCGACGTAGAAGGCGACCACCAGCGCCCAGTAATCGGAGGCGCGCGTCGGCGTCAAGGCGATGAACTCGCGCAAGGCGAAGAACGAGGCGAGCGCGAACACGATCGTCAGCGCCTCGCCGCCGAGCGCGAAGGCGAGCGCGAACAGGGCGACGATGGCCCAGGAGCTGCGGATGCGCAGATTCAGGTGATGGATCCAGGCGAGCTTGGCGGCGTCGCTGGTGCGCGCTTCCAGCCAGGTGCCGTAGGCGGTGGCGCCGGCGAACAGCAGCACCAGGCCGGCGAGCACCGCGAAGAAGGTCTCGTGCGCGCTCACTGGGCTACCCTCCGCGCTGCGCGCTTCGGGATGAGCGCTACGGAGCGGCCGTGCGCGCTCATGCTCAGTCGCTCGCGAGCGCGATCACCGCCGCGCGCGCGCGCGACAGGAAGGCGTCCTTGGTTTCGTCTGCCACCCGCGGCAGCGGCGCGCCGAAGCGCACGGTGCTGTAGATCGGGATCGGCAGCAGCGCGCCTTTGGGCAGCGACCGGTGCAGGTTATCCAGGTACACCGGGATCAACTCGACCTGCACGAACTCCTGGGCGAGGAAGTACAAGCCCGATTTGAACGGCCCGGGCAGCGGCTGCGCGCTGCGCGTGCCCTCGGGGAACAGGATCAGCGAGAAACCGTGCTCGAGCGCCTCGCGCAGCGGGTCGAGCGGATCGGCGTCGCGATCCTCGCGCGCGCGGTCGATCATCACCACGTTCAGTTCTTCCTCGGCCAGGCGCTGCCTGAGCCCGCCCTTGCCCCAGTAGTCGCGCGCCGCCACCGGCCGCGTGTTGGCGCGCAGGCTGCCGGGCAGCGCCGCCCACAGCACCAGCGTGTCCATGTGGCTGCTGTGATTGGCGAAGTAGATGCGCTGCGTGGCGGTAGGTGCAGTGCCGATCCAGCGCGGATAAGCACCCACCAGCAGGCGTGCCAGCAGGACCAGAGGAGGCAGCAGCTTGATCGGCATCGCAGCCGCGATCGGTTCACCCGCAACCGCGCCACGGGGCGGCGGGCAGCGAGTCTATCCGCGCCCGGTCACGCGCCCGGCGACTCGGCGCAAGGCGAGCGCCGGCGAGCGCGCGCTGCGCCTCAGCCGGCGGTTCCGCCCACGGTCAGGCCCTCGATGCGCAGCGTCGGCTGGCCGACGCCGACCGGCACGCTCTGGCCGTCCTTGCCGCAGGTGCCGATGCCGGGGTCGAGCGCCATGTCGTTGCCGATCATCGTCACGCGCGTGAGCGCGTCCGGGCCGTTGCCGATCAGCGTTGCGCCCTTGATCGGCGCCGTCAGCCGGCCGTCCTCGATCAGCCAGGCCTGCGCCATGCTGAAGACGAACTTGCCGCTCGTGATGTCGACCTGGCCGCCGCCGAAGTTGGAGGCGTAGACGCCATTTTTCACCGAGCGCAGGATGTCCTCGTGCGTGTGCGCGCCGCCGAGCATGTAGGTGTTGGTCATGCGCGGCATCGGCAGGTGGGCGAAGCTCTCGCGCCGGCCGTTGCCGGTCGGCGCCACCTTCATCAGGCGCGCGTTGAGCGCATCCTGCAGGTAGCCGCGCAGGATGCCGTCCTCGATCAGCACCGTGCGCCCGGTAGCATTGCCCTCGTCGTCGATCGACAGCGACCCGCGCCGGTCGGGCAGCGTGCCGTCGTCGATTACGGTCACTCCCGGGCTGGCGACGCGTTGGCCGACGCGGCCGGAAAACGCGCTCGATCCCTTGCGGTTGAAGTCGCCTTCGAGGCCGTGGCCGACCGCCTCGTGCAGCAGGATCCCGGGCCAGCCCGGACCGAGCACGACCGTCATCACGCCGGCCGGCGCGGCGCGCGCCTCGAGGTTGGTGAGCGCCATGTCGACCGCCTCGCCGGCGTAGCGGGCGAGCACCTCGTCGCTGAAGTGCGACAGGTCGACGCGCCCGCCGCCGCCGGCAAAGCCCTGCTCGCGGCGGCCATCCTGCTCGACGATCACTGTGAGCGACAGGCGCACCAGCGGCCGCACATCGGCGGCGATCACGCCGTCGTCGCGCCGGTTGCAGCGCGCCACCAGGATCACGTCGTACTCGGCGCCGAGGTTGGCCATCACCTGGCGCACGCGCGCATCGCGCGCCCGCGCCAACTGCTCGACGCGTTCGAGCAGCCGTACCTTGGCCGCCGCTTCCAGCGACGCCACCGGGTCGCCGGCGCCGTACAGCGGCCGCGCCCGGCGCGGCTTGAGGCGGCCGACCCGGCGCGCACCGGCGCCGCCGACGCGCGCGATCGAGCGCACGGCGTCGGCGGCCTCGGCGAGCGCCGCCGCCGAGATGTCGTCGGAGTAGGAGAACGCGGTCTTGTCGCCGGCCACCGCACGCACGCCGACGCCCTGCTCGATGTCGAAGCTGCCGCTCTTGACGATGCCTTCCTCGAGCGAGAACGACTCGCTGCGCGTGTACTGGAAGTACAGGTCGGCGAAATCGGCGCGGTGCGTGAACACGCCGTCGAGCACGCGCTGCAGCAGGCTCTCGTCGAGATCGAAGGGGGCGAGCAGCAGCCGGCGCGCGGCCGCCAGGTGGTCGAAGGGGGCGTCGGAGGGAGTCATGGGGGCGGATTCAGGATTCGGGATTCGGGACTCGGGATTCGGGGGGAAAGATCGGATTCAGGATTCAGGATTCGGGATTCAGTACGGCATCTCGGTTCGAGAGGGCGAGGCAACGGAAAGCGGCATGCAGGCGAGGCCACGGAGCGCAATCATGCGGAAAGTCGCCGTCTTTTCCCTGAATCCCGAATCCCGAATCCCGAATCCGCGCCCTAAAGCACCCGGTGCTCGAGCGCCGGCAAACTGGCGCGCACGTCGGCGATGCGCTGCGGGTCGACCTCGCCGATCGCCACACCGCTGCCGGAGGCGACTTCGGCGACGATCTCGCCCCAGGGATCGATCAGTGCGCTGTGACCGTAGGTTTCGCGGCCGTTGTCGTGGCGGCCGCCCTGCGCCGGGGCGAGCACGTAGCACAGGTTCTCGATCGCGCGCGCCTTGAGCAGCGTGCTCCAGTGCGCGCGCCCGGTGGTGGCGGTAAAGGCCGCCGGCACCAGGATCAGGTCGGGCCGGGCGAGCGCCCGGTACAGCTCGGGAAAGCGAAGGTCGTAACAGACCGAAAGCCCGACCTTCAGGCGCGTGCCGTTGCGCGCCACCAGCGCAAAGCTCGCCACCTCGCTGCCGGGGGCGATGGTGCGCGACTCGTCGTAGCTTTCGTCGCCGTGGCGGAAGCTGAACAGGTGGATCTTGTCGTAGCGCGCGACGCGCACGCCGTTCGGGTCGTAGACGAGGACGCTGTTGCGCACGTGCCGCGGCGAGGCATCCGCGAGCGGCACCGTGCCGCCGGCGAGCCACAGGCGATGGCCTTTGGCCTGCGCCGACAGGAACTCCTGCACCGGCCCCTGGCCGTCGCGCTCGCGCGCGGCCACCTTGTCGGTCTCGGTCGCGCCCATCAAGCAGAAGTACTCGGGCAGCGCGACCAGTTCGGCGCCGGCGGCGGCGGCCTGGGCGATCAGCGTCTCGGCAGCGCGCAGGTTGGCGTCGATCGAAGCGCCGGACACCATCTGCACGGCGGCGACGCGGACGGCAGGGGAGGTCATCTTGGGGGTCGGACGCCCGCGGGCGGGCGGCTTGGCGGGCTGCCATTGTCGCCGGAAACGGCGACCGGGCCGGGCGTGGCCTCATGACCCGTCGTCCAGCACGGGCATGCGACGCCGTCACAGCAAGTGGCGACGGCCCCCAACGCTGGCGATAACCCTAATTCAACCCGGTCGACGGCTGCTCCACCACCGCTCTCGGTCGCCGCTTGACCTGGGGGTCATCCCAGGTGCCGGTGATGTCGTACTCGAACGAGAAGGCCTTCGACAGCGGATCGCGCAGCAGCATCTGGGCAACGAAGGCGCCCAGGCCGATGGCCGGGTTGGCCAGCATCGCGTAGGCGAGCGTGGCCGAGCCGGCGTCGACCGCCGGCAGCACCAACACGTGCAGGTTCTGGGTTTCGCGCTCGAGGTCGACGTTGCCTTCGAGCAGGACGCTGGCGCTGGTGCCGCGCATGCGCAGGTCGCGCGTCGACAGGACGCCCGCGGCTACCTCGGCCGTGGCGGTCACGCTGTCGAAGGCGAAGCCCTCGGAGAACACGTCGCGGAAGTCGAGCGTGATCCGGCGCGGCAGCGCCTGCAGCGACAGCACGCCGAGCAGTCGCGCGGCGCCGGCGTCGGCACGCAGGAACTGGCCACGGCTGGTGTCCAGCCGTAGGCTGCCGGCGAGCGTCGGGGTGTGGATCGCCAGCGGCACACCACGCCAGGTGAGATCGCCTTCGAGCCGACCCCGGCCGCCGCGCAGCGCCTCGGGCACACCGAAGCGGGCGAGCAGGGCGCCGGCATCGTCGAACTCGAGCGCGAACTTGAGCGCCGTGTGGCGCGCTGGCTGCCCCTGCGCGCGCAGCCAGCGGCCGCTGGCGTTCAGGCGCGCCTCCGGCGTGGTCAGGGCAAGTCGGTGCAGGTTCCACTCCGGCGCCAGCGGCGCGCCGTCGTTGGCCGCCTGCAGCTCGAGCCGGCCGAGCGGCCGGCCCTCGAGCTCGAAGCGCTCGGCGATCAGGTCGAGATCGGGCAGGTTGCCGGCGGGTGCCTCGAACAGGTCGGCGACCTGCGTGCGCCGGTCTTCGCCGATCGCCAGCCGGGCGAGGCGCGCGCTCAGCTTTCCGTGATCGACTCCGGGCCGCCAGTCGATCTCTCCCTCGATCTGGTCGGCGCCGACCCGCGCCGTCCACAGCGTCTTGGCGCCGGTGCCGGTGCGCGAGGCGTCGACCGCAATGTTGGAGATCGACTTGCCGGCCACGAGCAGCTCGCGCGCGCGCAGGCTCACCTGGTCGGGCATGAAGTCGGCCGGCGCGGGCGCCGTTTGCGCGATGGCGCTCGCCGCAGGCGCAGCGAGCAGCGCCTGCCAGGCGTCGAGGTCGAGCGTCGGCAGGTCGATGCGCGCCACCATGCCGCGCGCCGGCAGCGGCGCGGCAGCGCCGACGCCGAGCGCGCCTCGGGAAAGTTGCAGGCTGCCGTCGGCCTGGCGCGCGCGCTCGAGCCGCAGCGCCAGTGCGTTGCCGGCGGCAACGGCGATGCGCTCGCGCTCGCCTCCCAGGCCGAGCAGTTCCAGGCGCAGCGGCAGGACCTCGGCCGCGGCCTTGGCGAGCGGCGCCGGCGCGTCGATCGTCCAGCCGGCGAGATCCGACTCGAGGCGCAGGTCGACCGCGTCGCCGCGCACGCTCAGGGTGCCGGTGTAGCGCGCACTGCCTTGCGCGCGCGCCAGCAGTCGCTGCACCGGCGCGAACTCGACCTGGCGCGCGACCGCGGCCGGCGTGGCGCTGCCGCTGCCGGTCACCACGAACGTGCCGTCGGGCCGGGTGAGCGCGCTCGCGCTCAACTGGCCGCCGGCGAAGCCGGCGCTGAGGTTCGACAGCGCCAGCGTGTGGCGCGTGAACTCGATGCGGCCGCTGGCGCGCGTGAAGGGCAGGAGGTCGTCGCGCAGGACGATGTCGTTGCCGGCGAGCTGGATCGCGCCGCCGACCGCGGTCCGGTAGGCGCCGACAAGCGGGATCTCGAGCCGCAGGTCGAGTCGCGCCTCGCCGCTGGCGCGCGCGCCGGCAAGAAACGCCAGCGACTCGCGCAGGCCGCTGTCGCGCGCGTAGCGCAGCAGGTCGGCGGCGGGGCCGCGCGTGGACCCGCGCACGGTCAGGCGCGCGTCGGCGTCTTCCAGGTCGTCGATGTGCGCCAGCGCGTTCGTCACCCGGGTGCCGTAAATCGAGGCGCTGCGCGCGGTCACGGTGAGGGCGGCGCGATCGAACACGACATCGGCGTCGATCGCCTCGAGCGCCGGCCAGGCCGGCCACTCGCGTCCGTCGGCGCCGGTGTAGGCCGGCACGTAGTTGAGTTCGCCGTCGCGTACGCGGATCGCTGCCCGGAACTCGCCGCGGCGCGGATCGCGGAACGGAAAGTCGGCCAAATCGCCCTTCAGCCGAATCGTGCCATCGGTGGCGCGCCCGCCGATCAGCGCCTGCGCCAGCCATCGACTGGTGTACGGTCCCGTGACCAGCGGCACGTAGCGCGGCGCAGCCGCCACGTCCAGGTGGGCCACGCGCGCGGTCAGGTCGACCGTGCCCGGTCCGTCGCCGGGCAGGCGTCGCTGGTAGCTGCCGCCGGCGGCCAGCTCCAGGTCGGCATTGGCCGCGGCCAGGCTTTGCAGCCAGACCTGCAACTGCTCGCCGCTGCGGCTCCAGCGCAGTTGCGCGCTCAGGCGGTCGAAGTCCAGGCGCGGCTGCCGGAACACGCCCGGGAACTCGAGGCTCGCCTGGCGCGCGTCGACCTCGAGGCGGCCGCCGGCCTCGGTCAGATCGACCGTGCCGCGCAGGTTGGCGAAGCCGGGCAGCCCGGCGCGCGGCCAGCCGGCGGCGTCGTGCTCGGGCTGCGCCGACTGGCCGCTGCTGGACAGGCCCTCGAAGTCGGCGCGCAGCGCGTAGCGGTCGGGGGCGGCGAGATCGCCGTCGACGTCGAGCCGGACGTTGTGCAGGGTGCCGCGCAGATCCTGGCGGGCGATGCGGCTGCGCAGGTCGCGCGCCAGCGGCACGTGCGCCGCCAGTTGCGTGAGCGCATCGAGCGAGATCCGATTGGCCTCGAATTCGGTGCGCGGAGCGCGGGCGCCGTCGCGCGTGCCGGGTTCGCCGGCGCTGCCGCGCGTGCTGCGCAGGCGCAGCTCGGTCGGCGGCAGCACGATGTTCGCGCCTTGCAGCGTCAGGCCCTGCAACTGCAGCTCGTGGCCGCCGCGCAGCACGTTGCCCCATTCGCGGCTCACGAGGCGAGCGCGCAGCGACTCCAGCTCGAGCGGCGCCAGCCCCTCGCCGGCCAGCGCGCGCACGTCGGCCAGGGCCAGATCGGCGGTCAGGCGCTGCAGCCGCGCGCGGTCGATCTCGACCCAGGCGCGCAGGGCGCCGTGGGCGCGCTCGATGCGCATCGACGGTGGCAGCAGGCGCGCGATCGACTCGGCGCGCGCCAGGTCGGCCGCTTCCAGGTCGACATAGGCGCGCCCGTGCCACTCGGAAAAGGCCGAAGCCGGCTTGAACCAGCCGTGGCGGAACTCGGCGCGCAGGTCGATGCGCGCGGCCAGTTGCGGCGGCGGGTTCGCCTGCAGCGCCAGCCGCGTCGAGTTGAAGCCGCCGAGCAGCGTCAACTGCACGCCGTCGAAGGCGAGTGCGGCCGGCGCGCCGTCGGGGCCGCTGCGCGTGCGGTCGATGTAGTCGATGCGCGCGTCGCGCAGCGTCACCTGGCGCTGGTCGAGCAGCCAGTCGAGCAGCGGCACCCTGGCGGGTACGGGCGCGGCCACATCGATCTCGAAGCCCGCCAGCGCGAAACGGGTCGCGTCGAGCCGCTGCACCTCGAGTGAAGGCGCGCTCACCGACAACGAACGGAAGTGCGGCGCCAGCCGCAGCAGGCTCGCCCAGCTCAGTTCGGCGTCGACCTGGGCCAGCGCCAGGTCGGCCGAGTCGCCGCGCGCCAGGCGCACGTCGCTGAGCGCAAGGCGCGGGTGCAGTCCACGCCAGTCGGCCTCGATGCGGCCGATCGTCAACTGCGCGCCAAAAGCGGCGCTCGCCTGCTGCTCCAGCCACGGCCGCGCCTGGTCGATGCGCGGCAGCAGCACGTAGCGCGTGGCGAGCAGCAGCGCGCCGAAGGCAAAGTAGGCGACCACCGCTGCGATCAGGGTGGTCTTCAGCGCCAAGTGCAGCGCGCGCACCAGGCGCCGGCCGCCGCGACGCTCGACGCTGCGTTCGGTGGTCGTGATCGCCTCCTCGACCGCGTGCTGGACCGCCTGCTCGAGCGCGTGCAGACGCGCTCCGGCGCTGGCGTCGGCGGCAGGGGTCTCGGGGCGCTGATCCGGGGTCAAGGCGGGCGGGGTCTCAGTCGGGCGCGCCTGCGCGGCGCGCGCCGGGCGCGCGGCAGATCGAGGCTTGGCGATCACGCGCTCCAACTGTGATGAGAATCAAGGCGAGAGGTTCCTTCGCGGCCGCTTGGGCGCGTGGTGTGGCGCGGACTCTTCGCCTCGGGCGAGCCTGTTCAGCTTTTTGTGTGTGAGGCATAGCATGGTTCATGAGAGGAGC
>JBBIST010000009.1:0-50929 GCA_037441125.1 Burkholderiales bacterium | reverse complement strand
AGGCGCCTGCGCGGCGGCGGGCGGCGGCGCTGCGGAGGCCTCAGCGGCGCCGCGCGTGCTGCTGCGCAGGGTCGAGACGGCAGCCGCGCCGGCGACGAGACCGGCAAGAAACGGCAGCATGGGAAGCATCGTGGCATCTCCTATCGACGGAAAAATCCATGGCTGTCGCGCCGACCGGCCAACCCGCAGGCCGCGCGCTCCGAGCCGGCATGCACACAGCCCAGCGCAGTGCTTGTACGTGACAGCATAATGAAAAAGGTCAGCGCAACGAGGCTCTTGTCGAGCCGGCTGGCCTTGATACGTGCTTGTACCCGCGCCGCTACGACGTTGACTGCGGGCTGCGGTGCCCGCAGCGCAGGGCGGGCGAAATCAGCACTGCACTTCGCGGCTCGCCACCGGGAAAACCACGGCGCGCGTGCGCGCCGGCGCCACGCGCACGCGGGTGCCGACCGGCAGCGGCAGATGCGCGGACAGGCTGCAGCGGATCACGGCGCCCGAGGGCAGACGCACGTCGTAGGCGTTGTCGGCACCGCGGAAGGAGCGCGACACCACCTCGCCGTCGCCGTCTTGCCTCACGTCCAGGCGCACGTCGGCCGGTCGCAGCATCAGATCGACGGCAGTCCCCGGCGGCAGATCGCTGCCGTCGAACTCGCCGATCTCGGTGATCACCCGGCGGTCGGTCACGCTGCCGCGCAGGAAGCAGGCCTCGCCGACGAAGTCGGCCACGAACCGGCACGACGGAGCGTGATAGATCTCTTCGGCCGAGCCGATCTGGCACAGTTGCCCGCGGCTGAACACGCCCACCCGGTCGGCGACGGCGAAGGCCTCTTCCTGATCGTGCGTGACCATGATGCCGGTGATTGCGGCGGCCTTCAGGACCCGCCGCAGCTCCACCCGCATCTCCGCGCGCAGTTCGGCGTCGAGATTGCTCAGCGGCTCGTCGAGCAGCAGCACGTGCGGCTTGGGCGCCAGGGCACGGGCGATCGCGACTCGCTGCTGCTCACCTCCCGACAGTTCGTGCGGATAGCGGCGCGCGTAGCGCTCGAGGCCGACCAGCGCCAGCACTTCGTCGATGCGCGGCGCCCGGGTCTCGCGGCTCCAGCGCTGCAGCCCGAAGGCGACGTTCTGCGCCACGGTCAGGTGCGGAAATAGCGCGTAGTCCTGGAACACCATGCCAACGCCGCGCTGCTCCGGCGGCACCCAGCGGCTGCCGGCAACGACCTTGCCCGAGATCTCGATCTGGCCCTGGTCTGGGGTGTCGAGGCCGGCGATCAGACGCAGCGCGGTCGACTTGCCGCAGCCGCTCGGCCCGACGATGACGAGGTTCTCGCCAGCGTAGACCTCGAGCGTCAGTTCGCGCAAGGCCTCGACCTTGCCGTAGCGCTTGCTCACGCCGTGCAGGCGCACGCTCACGTCTCGACGACTTTGCCCGGCGGGCGGTGAAAGTTGATCCATTTCAAACTGCAGTCGCATGGCTCTCATCGGTTCGTTGCCAGTTTCACGAGCACCGCCACTGGCAGCAGGCCCGCCAGCACGATCACCAGCGCCGGCACCGCGGCACCGGTCCAGATCGACTCGGCCGACATCTGCCAGACCCAGGTGGCCAGGGTCTCGTAGCCAAAGGGCCGAAGCATCAGCGTCACCGGCAGCTCCTTCATCACGTCGACGAAGACCAGAGTCGCGGCGACCAGGATCCCCGGCACCGCGAGCGGCAGATGTACCCTGCCAAGGATCCGCCACGAGCCCGCGCCCAGCGTTCGCGCAGCCATCGTCAGGTTCGGCTTGACCTTTTCGAGGGCAGCGTCCGTGCTCTGGTACGCCACCGCGAGGAAGCGCGCGACGTAGCCATAGACAAGGCCGACCACCGACCCGGTCAGCACCAGGCCGACGGTAAAGCCCGCCCAGCGCTCGAGGAAGTCGTTGAGCGCGTGGTCGATCGGCGTCAGCGTCAGCAGGATACCGACCGCGAGTACCGGGCCGGGAATCGCGTATCCCGTAGTAGCGAGCGTGGCCACCACGCGCGAGAGGCGATCGCCGGCCATGCGCACCCCGCTCGAGAGCACGAGCGCCATCAGCACCGCCACCGCCGCCGCCAGCGCCGCCAGGAACAGGCTGTTGAGCGTCAGCTCCAGATAGACCCGCGCCGAGCTCGGCGACATGCGGCCAAGCTCGACCGCCGCCCACGCCACCAACTGCGTGAGCGGCAACACCAGCGCCGCGGCGATCACCAGGCCGCACAGGGCCGTGGCCAGCCACTTCCTGCGGCCATCGATGCGCATCCGCGGCAGCCCGGGCGAGCGGCCGCCGGCCTCGTGGTAGCGGGTTCGACCGCGCTGCGAGCGCTCGATCAGCAGGGCCGTCAAGGCGAAGATCGCGAGCAGGCCGGCCAGCTCGCTCGCCGCGCGCAGGTCCATCATCCCGTGCCAGATCCTGACCACGCCATCGGCCAGCGTCGGGAAGTTGAAGAAGCGCACGGTCGCGAAGTCGGCCAACGCCTCCATCAGTGCCAGCGCGACTCCGGCGGCGATCGCCGGCCGAGAAATCGGCACCACGACCTTCCAGAAGAACCGCGTCTGGCCGTAGCCGTGCACTCGCGCCGTGTCGAGCGCCGAGGCCGAGATGCCCCGATAGCCGACCAGCGCCAGCATGTACACGTACGGATACAGCACCAGCGTCATCACCGTGATCGCGCCGGCAGGCGAGCGCACCTCGGGAAACCAGCCGGCGTAGCCGAACCACGCGACCAGCGCCCCCTGCACCGGCCCGGCGACATCGAAGGTCGCCATGAACACGAAACCCATGATGTACGCCGGCACCGCCATCGGCAGCATCAGCATCCACTGGAACACCGACCGCCCGGGGAACTCGTAGGCGGTCACCAGCCAAGCCAGCCCCGCCCCAAGTACCAGGGTGCCGATGCCGACGCCTACCAGCAGCATCGCCGTGTTGACCAGCAACAGCGGCAGCAGGGTGTCCCACAGGTGCTGCCAGATCTCGCGCGTCGGCGTCAGCAGCGCCGAGGCGACCACCAGCACCGGCAGCACCGCCAGGAACGCGATCAGCATGGAAACGGCAGTGGCGCCGAAGCGCCACTGCCGTCCAGGCAGCACCATCGGTTGTGCAACTGCCAACTCAAACCCCCGGGGTCAGGGTGACCTGACCCGGCACACCGTCATCGATACTTGGCGCGGTCCAGCAGTCGGATCGCATCGGCCTGCAGCCGGCCGAGTTCACGCAGATCGAGCCGATCGCCGCGGAAGGTTCCGAAGCCGGCAATGATCTTGTGAACCGGCGCGGCCGGATTCGCCGGGTATTCGTGGTTCGATCCGGCGAACAGTTCCTGCCCGCGCGCCATGCTCAGCCACTCGAGCAGGCGAACCGCATTGTCGCGGTTTTGCGCGTGCGTCGTGATGCCGGCACCGCTGACATTGACATGCACGCCGCGCTCGCCGGCGGCTTGATTGGCCCAGAACACTTTCACCGGAAACGCCGGGGTGGCTTCGAGCAGGCGCCCCAGGTAGTAGTGGTTGGTGATCGCCACGTCGCCGCCGCCGGCCGCGAGCACCTCGAGGATGCGCGTGTCGCTGTCAATCAACTGCGGGTTGTTCGCGACCCAGCCGGCAACGATCTTCTCGGCGCCCACCTCGCCGTGGGCGGCGATCATGCTCGCCACCAGTGACTGCGTGTAGGAATGGGTCGCCGGCCGCATCACCAGGCGCCCGCGCCAGCGCGGATCGGCCAGGGCTTCGTAGGTCGACAGCTCGGCGGGCTTGACGCGCGCCGGGTGGTACAGGATCGTGCGCACGCGCTGGGTGAGCGCGAACCAATGGTTGCCCGGGTCGCGCAAGTGCGCCGGAATGTTGCGCGCGAGCGTTTCGCTCGCGACCGGTTGCAGCAGGCCCTGGGTGTGCGCCAGCACCAGGTTACCGGCGTCAACTGTGATCAGCATGTCGGCCGGGGTGTGACGGCCTTCGGCACGGATGCGCTCGCGCAGGGCCGCATCGGCGCCGCTCGTGAAGCGCACCCGGATACCGGTCTCGCGCGTGAAAGTCTCGAACACCCCCTCGACCCCGTAGTGACGCGCGCTGTAGACATTGACGACCCCGGCCGCCGCCGGCGTCTGGGCAAAGGCCCTCGACACCGACGCCGCCGCCAGCGCGGCACCTGCCGCCGACGCGGCACCCAGCTTCACGACCAGGCTTCTCCTGCTTAGCTTCATGAATACTCCACAGAGTGGTGGTTGGAGACGAGACCCATCGATTGGCGCAACTGTAATAGGAGTCGTTCTCATTGGTCAATGAGAACCGTCTTGTCTGTTTGATTTGCGCCAATTCTCAGCGGAAAAGCGACGGCTAGGCGCCGACCTGAGCGCGCCCTGCGGCCTGTTGCCACAGAGGTCGCAAAGGCGCGGCGCAGGAAATAGCAGTAGTCCCCCGTCGTATCCCGGTGGCGTCAACCCTAGCCGGCCCCCAGCAGCAAGGCCGTGCGATAGGTGATGAACGAAGCCAGGTAGGCGAGCGCGAACAGGTAGCTCGCCATCACCAGCACCCACTTCCAGCTGCCAGCCTCGCGCTTGACCGTCGCCAGCGTGGCCAGACACTGCGGCGCGAACACGAACCACACCAGCAGCGACAGCGCGGTCGCCAGGCTCCAGCCCTGGGCGATCATCGGCGTCAGGGCGGCGGCGGTGTCCTCGACCGTGGCCGACAGCGCGTACACGGTGCCAAGCGCGCTGACCGCCACTTCACGCGCGGCCATGCCCGGCACCAGCGCAATGCTGATCTGCCAGTTGAAGCCGATGGGCGCGAACACCACCGCCAGCGCCTTGCCGAGCATGCCGGCGGCGCTGTACTCGATCGCCGGTGCGGTCGCCCCTTCGGGTGGCGCCGGATAGCTGGCCAGCAGCCACAGCAGCACGGTCAGGGCGAGGATGATGCCGCCCACCCGCCGAAGGAAGATCACCACCCGCTGCCAAAGACCGATCAGCACGTTGCGCGCCACCGGCCAGTGGTACTGCGGCAGTTCCATCATCAGCGGCCGCACCTGCCGGCCGGCGTCGGTGAAGCGCTTGAGGATCCAGGCCACCGCCATCGCGCCGGCGATGCCGCCCAGATACAGCGCAAGCAGCACCAGCCCCTGCAACTGCACCAGTCCCCAGAGCTCACGCTGCGGTATGAAGGCGCCGATCAGCAACGCGTACACTGGCAGGCGCGCCGAGCAGGTCATCAGCGGCGCGATCATGATCGTCACCAGCCGGTCGCGCGGGTCGGAGATCGTGCGCGCGGCCATGATCCCGGGGATCGCGCAGGCATGGCTCGACAGCAGCGGGATGAACGAGCGCGCCGACAGGCCGACGCTGCCCATTAGCCGGTCGAGCAGGAAGGCGGCGCGCGGCAGGTAGCCGGAGTCTTCCAGCAGCAGGATGAAGAAGAACAGGATCACGATCTGCGGCAGGAACACGAGCACGCCGCCGACGCCGGCGATCAGGCCGTCGACGATCAGGCTGCGCAGCCAGCCTTCGGCGAGCAAGGCGCCGGCGCCCTCGCCCACCCAGGCGGTGGCCTCCTCGATCCAACCCATTGGCGCCTCGGCCCAGGCGAACACGGCCTGGAACATCAGGAACATCACCGCCAGCATGATCAGCGGACCGGCCAGCGGGTGCAGCAGCACGCGGTCGATGCGGTCGCTCGTCTCGTGCGCCACCAGACGATCGAGGCCGAGCCGTTGCAGGATGCCGCGCACGAGTTCGTGATCGCTTTGTGTGCTCGCCACCGCAGCAGTCGACGCGCCGGCACCGCCCTGGTCCGCACGCCGCCACAGCGCGGGATCGTCCAGCAGTCTGCGCAACAGTGCATCGCCGTCGCGCAGTACGCCCACCGTGCGGACGACCGGCACCCCAAGCTCGGCGGAAAGCCGCTCAGCATCGATGCGGATGCCCTGCTGTTCGGCGCGGTCGGCCATGTTCAAAGCCGCGACCACCGGCACACCCAGCCGCCGCACGGCTAGCACCAGGCGCAGGCTACGGCGCAGGTTGGTCGCGTCGACCACGCACACCACCAGGTCCGGCTTCTTCTCGCCCGCCGCGCGACCGGCCAGTACGTCGCAGGCGATCTGCTCGTCAGGGGCGCGCGGATACAGGCTGTAAGCGCCTGGCAGGTCGAGCACACGCACCGTCTTGCCGGCGGCGTTGACGTAGCGGCCCTCTTTGCGCTCGACGGTGACGCCGGCGTAGTTGGCGACCTTCTGCCGGCTGCCGGTCAGCAGGTTGAAGAGCGCCGTCTTGCCGCAGTTGGGGTTGCCGAACAGCGCCACCAGCAGCCCGCTCGGGTGGACGTGGATCATTGCGGTGTTCATGCGTCCTCCTGCCGCAAGGGCTTGACTTGCACGCAGGCCGCCTCCTGACGGCGCAGCGCGTAGGTGGAATGGCCGACGCGCACCGCTAGCGGATCACCGCCCGGCGCCGCGCGTGCCATCAACATCTCGCGCTCGCCGGGCAGGAAGCCGAGCTCCTCCAGACGCTGCGGCCAGTCGGCGGCGATGTCGGGGTACTCGATCCGCTGCACCGCGTATGCAACGTCGCAGTCAGCGCGGTCGAGGGGAAGGGATAATTTGTCGTCGTTCATGGGCCTTCCTGCAGATCAACAACCAAGGACGCCTCGCACGCGCGGGACGCGCGCCCGCTCGCCGCCGGCCCGCTCAGCGCGCACCCGTCGCCGGAACGACCGATGACTACCGGACGATCTGCCTCGCCGTCCTCAGATAGCTCTGTCCCCTTGCCTTCACCGTCACAGTCAACTTCCTCTTTCTCCTGCGACTCGGACATCAGAACTCCCAGGCCACGCCGATCTGGCCGAAGCCGCGGTCGTTGCCGCGACCGATGGCGCCCGAAAACTTGAAGCCCTCGAACACCTCGTAGCACAGGCCGATCGCCCGGTCCGGGCGGGCATGTTCCTGGCCGAAGGCTTCGACGGTGAGTTGCCACTTCTCCAGTAGCGGGAACTCGAAGCCGATGCCCCAGGTAGCGACGCTGTCGCTGTCGCCCTGGGACTCAACGCGCGCGCTGCCGAGATTCATGTGCAGTTCTTGACCGCTCTCAAAGCGATAGGTGGCGAGGCCGGAAAGGGAGTATCCCGTTTCGGTGAACTTGTCCGACGTCGCGCGCTCGTTCACGCGCGTGCGGCCGTAGCCGAGGCCCAGGCCCAGCGACCAGCCGGGTTCGCTTTGGATCGGCACCCACTTGATGCCAACGCCCGTGCCGCGCAGCCTGGTGGATGGATCGTTGGCGCGGTCGGTGGCGCGCGCAAAGGAAAGCTCGACCTCGACGTTCTTGATCAGGCCGAAGCCGAACGCCAAGTCGCCGCCGCGGGTCTGGTCGTCGCTGACCAGGACGGCCTCGACCTTAATGCCGCCCACCGCGAGCGTGCCGGCGTCGTCGGTGGCCATCTCCGCCTCGGCGCGCGCGGGCAGAGCCGCGATGAGACCGAGCGAGACGGCCAGCAGCGTCTTTTGCATCCGAAGGTTCACAGCACTTTCCTTCAATTCAAACCTACGGACTGACGCCACCTGCTGGAGTCCCTTCCGACCAGTTCACCGGCGCGGCATAGTTGGCTCCGGCCGAGGTTTGTGCCGCGGCGGCGCGCTCGCCGTCGACGCAGTGATGCGTTTAGGCGGCCCGGCTCGTTCAACTCGTGCCCAATACGGCCGGGGGTTGCCACAGGCTTTCTCATGCGGAGCCCCGCTCAAGCCGGTCGATGATCTCGGGCTCGGCGAGCGTCTCGTAAAGACGCAGCAGCGTTTCATCGCGGCGGTCGCCAGCGGCCGCCGTATCCTGCTCCGCCGGGTCGCGAAGCTCGGGCTGTGCTTGCACCGCCTGCAGGTCGGGCAACGGCATCAGACCCCCTCCAGCTTCAGCGCGAACGCCGGTGCGCTCGCCCGGGGTGGCGAACGGATCGCCCCGAAGCGCATCGAGGCCGTGGGCAGCATCCAAGAGTTCGCGCAGCTCGAGGGCCAGTGCCACCAGCTTCTTCTTGCCCGCCGCGCGGTCGGCGAGCACGTCGCAGGCGATCTGCTCGTCAGGGGCGCGCGGATACAGGCTGTAAGCGCCCGGCAGGTCGAGCACGCGCACCGTCTTGCCGGCGGCGTTGACGTAGCGGCCCTCTTTGCGCTCGACGGTGACGCCGGCGTAGTTGGCGACCTTCTGCCGGCTGCCGGTCAGCAGGTTGAACAGCCCCGTCTTGCCGCAGTTGGGGTTGCCGAGCAGCGCCACCAGCGGCCCGCTCGGGTGGACGTGGACCAACGCGATGTTCATGCCGGGATCTCCGCACGCACGAGGACGCAGGCCGCTTCTTGGCGGCGCAGCGCGAAGGTGGAGTGGCCGACGCGCACCGCCAGCGGGTCACTGCCCGGCCGCACGTGCGCCATCACCGTTACGCGCTCTCCGGGAAGAAAACCAAGTTCTTCTAGACGTTGCGGCCAGTCCGCCGCGGAGTCGGGGTGCAGCACATGGTGCACTACGTAGTGCTTCCCTTTGATAGCACCGTCTAGAGAGATGGAGGAGTCAATGTTGTCCATAAGTGTTTCCGCCGATGTTTGGTGCCCGACCGCAGTTCACGCGACCAACGGATGCAGCGGTCAAGCCATCCACTCAATCAACCTGCTCGCTTGCACGAGCTTGCAACTTACCTGCGCCACCAAATCGCCCAAATCGATGCCGCACTTCACGCTCCAGGGATCCACTGCCAAATCCATGCACCGCTCCCCGACGGATCCTTGTCTCTGAACGGGCAGGGTCTGCAATGGACGTCATGCGCGCACAAAGAAGCCTCCGGGGTCAGTTGTCAGTCATCGGGCCCTGTAGCTGGTTACCAAAACCGATAGGCTTTTTGGCTGGCTGAAGTTAGAAGGCTACGTCCTCGGCATCGGCTTCCCCCAAGCGCTGCGGCACAGGATGTGTTCACCAACTGAGCCGAACGCCGCTTCGCTCATACAAGGGAGATCAGAACCGGTACTTCACATTCACGCTGATGCTGCGCGGATCGCCGGGGAACACGCGGCCGAAGTTGTAGCCGCCCGTCCAGTGCACTTCGTCGGTCACGTTCTTAACCATCAACGCGAGGTCGACGGATCGCGCACCGTAGAAGACGCCGACATTGCCGATCGTGTAGGCCGGCAACTGCAAAGCGGCTTCGAAGGTTTGGCGCTGCGCCACATGCGTCAGTCCCGCGCCGGCACCCCAGCCGTTGCCGAGGTCGTAGCGTCCCCACAAAGTGGCCGCGTGCCTGGGGGCGTTTTCCTTGACCTTGCCGACATTGGCGGGGTTGGGATCCTTGGTGATCCTGGCGTCGTTGTACGCGTAGTTCGCGATCAGACCGATGCGGCGACCGATGCGGCCACTGGCCTCCAGTTCGACGCCGCGCGCGCGCTCCTGGCCGCGCTGCACATACAGGTCTGGATTGGCGAGGTCGTTCGCCCACACGATGGCGTTGCTCTTTTCGAGCTGGTAGACGGCCACCGTGAACAGCAACGCGCCGCCGAAGGCCAGTTGCTTGTAGCCGATCTCGTACAGGGTACTGTCCTTCGGTTCAAACGGGCCGCCATGGCGCGGAGCAGCCAGGAACTCGTCGGGCGGCTCGAAGCCCGTGAGCCAGGTACCGTAGAGGCTGCGCGACTCGTCGAGCTTGTAGACAACGCCCAGCCGCGGCGAAACCTGATGGCCGCCCGGCGCCGGCGTCGTCACGCCGTTGCTGTGCCCTTCACTGCGGAACTCGTCGTAGCGCAGACCCGCGAGCACCTCCCATGCGCCGACGCTCATCTGGTTACTCAGGTAGGCGGCGGTCATCCTGGATTTACCGCCCCAGCCCTGGGGCGCACGGAACGTGTACGTCGTGGGGTCGCGCCGCAGGTACTGCGGGTTCAGCAGATCGAAAACAGCGACGTTCCTCGCCTGCCGCTCCCCAGCCAGATTCTCCCTGGACACGTAGTCGACGCCGGCCACCAGGCGGTGGGCGACGGCCGCGGTCCTGAGCTTTCCCGTGACATAGGCCGTGCTGGAGGAGACCCGCGCGTCGCGCGCGCGATCGATGTACAAGAGGCTGATCGAGCTATCGGTGACGAAGTTCTGGATACGGTGCTCGACCAGTCGTTCGTCGAAGCGGTCATTCATGTGCGCGAGCGCGAGCGACCAGTTATCGCCCAGTCGCTGATCGAACGCGACCGTGGACGTGAGGTTGCGCTGATCCAGCAGGTCTCCCGGCTGCGTGACGCTGACCTCGATCGGCACGATGCCCAGCTGGCGGGCATTGCGGATGTTGGGCTGACCGCGATCCAGCACGGTGCCCAGGTCCGTGTACACGAGATCGACATTGACGCGCGTGCCCTCGCGCGGCAGAAAGCTCAACGACGGTGCCACCGTGTACTGCCGATTGAACACCTGCTTGCGAAACGACTCCGAGTCCTCGGCGGCCAGGTTCACTCGGTACAGCAGCGTCCTTGCCCTGTCGAGCGGGCCGGTCAGGTCGGCCGCGGCGTACTTCGAGTCGAAGCTTGCCCCCGTGGCTTGGACCTCGCGCCGTGGCTCCGGCAGCGGTTTCTTGGTGACCATGTTGATCACCCCGCCGGGGCTGGCGTTGCCGAAAGTGGCGGCGGCAGGCCCTTTGATGACTTCGACGCGCTCCAGGTGCGCGATCGACGGCTGCGTCCAAAAGTTGTTGTAGCTGCGCATACCGTTGATGCGCCGATCGTCCTGATTGCGAAAGCCGCGGATCGTCAGATCGTCGTAGACGGAGAACTCATTGAGCCCTGCGACGAAGGGGGCGATGTCGTTGAGCCGCAGCAAGCCTTGCTCGTGGATCACTTCCTTGGTCACGGTGCTGACGGACTGCGGAATGTCAAGAACATGGGTCTCGGTCTTGGTGACAGAAAACGTGTACTCGGCAAACGGAGCGGTTGCTCGGCGGCCCACCACCTCGATCACCTGCAGCATGTGCGCCTCGCGCTCGCCGTCCTGCGCCGCGCTCGCACTGCCCGCCGCGCGCACCAGCGCATGGCTGCCGTCGGCTCGCGCCACGACCGCCAGCCCGGTGCCAGCCAGCAGCCGCGCGAAGGCCTCGCGCGCCGAGAAGCTGCCCGACAGCGCAGGGCTTGTGCGGCCGGCGGCAAGAGCCGGATCCACGGCAAGCGAGATGCCGAACTCGCGCGCCAGCGCCGCCAGCGAGCGATCGAGCGCCGCGGCGGGCAGCTCAATGCGCCGTTCGACGGCAGCATCGAGCGGTCGCGATGCGGCCGGCGCGGACGTCGCTTGCGCGAAGACGATTCCGGCGTTGCCGCCGACGAAGAGCGCTGCGATCAAAGCGGCGAGCCGCCGTTTGCGGATGGCTTTCATGAGTTCCCCGTTTCTGCAATGTGTTCGAACGGACATCAGTCCTCGTTGCGGGCTGGCTGTCCGTTTGCGGGGAACGGCGCTGGCTGGCGGGTTGAGAGAAGTGGAAGAAGGCGCCGCGGCGCCAGAGAAAGCACCAGCACCACGGCGATACCGCTTGCGCTCAGTGCGCCCCACCAGAGCACGAAGCCGTCCGACCAGCCGTCGTGCGCGACGCAGGCGGCCAGCGACAGCGCAAGGCAGGTCGAGCCGCCCGTGCGCAGCGTCAGGCGCGTGCCCGGTGGTATCGAGCTGCCACGTACCTGGCGGTAGTGCCGGTCCATCGCCAGCGCCAGCAGCGCGAAGCCGGCATAGGCCGTGAGTAGCGCGAGCAGGACCATCATTCGGCGGTGCTCGCCGGCTTGACTGCGGGTACCGCAACTTGCGCCCGGCGCGCATCGTTCGCAGTTCGCAGCCGCCCGAGTTGACCTTCACGCGCGCCTTCGCGTGCGCGCCTGCGGCTCAGGTACCACGCGAGCGCGGCGAAAAGTGCGCCGAGCGCCAGCATCGCCAAATCGAAGCCGGCCATGACCCAGTCGCCTTGCGGCAGCGACACGCCGAGCCAGCGCTCGGTCGTCAGCGCGTTGAGCAAGGGCAGCAACGTGAAGGCCGCAGCCGAGAGCACACACTGCTCGACCCAGGCGCGCGCCGCCGGCCGCAGCGCGGCATGAACGAATAGTGCACCCCAGACGAGGAACAGCGCGTGCATCTCCCACGCCGCACGGCCGGGCAGATCGAGCGGCAGCAGACGGTTGGCCCAGAAGTAGGCGGCAATCGCCACCGGAAGGCCGATCACCGTGGCCATGTTCAGGCGCTCGACGAGGCGCAGACCCGGGCTCGCGACACCGCTGCCCTTCTCCAGTTGCTGGCGCCGCTTGACGGTCCACAGCACGAGGCCGGTGGCGATCATCGCTGCGCCAAGCAGTCCCGAGAGCACGAACAGGGCGCGCAGCGCAGGCCCTGCAAACAAGCCCTCGTGCAGGCCGAGCATCACGTCCCTGAACGACTTGGCCGCGGACGTCTGCGCCGGATGCGAAGCCAGCAGTGCGCCGGTGACGCCGTCGAACACCAGGACATCGGCCGCGCGCAGCGGGCCGGCGGCGAAATCGCCGCGCAGCACGACGCGCGCATGGCGGTCGCCGGGGTGGCGCACCTCGATCGACCGCACCGGCGCATCGCCCCAGTGCTGGCGCGCCTGCGACAGCAGCCCATGCAAGTCCTCGAGCGCGGCCGGCTGCCCGCTCGCCTTGACCACGACGGCAGGAACGAACACTTGATCGAGGAAGACCTGACGGTTCTTCTCGCCCGGCCCGTACGATGCCGCGATCACGAGCGGCATGTAAAGAAACATCATGAAGATCAGCCCCGAGTAGGTGATCATCAACTGGTACGGTAGCGTCAGCACGCTGGCGACGTTGTGGGCATCGAGCCACGAGCGCTGCCGCTTGCCCGGGCGGAAGGTGAAGAAGTCGGCAAAGATCTTCTTGTGCACGATGACGCCGGTGACCAGCGCCACCAGCATGAACATCGTGGCCACGCCGACGATCCACTCTCCGACGATTTCTGGCATGTAGTGCAGCCGCCAGTGCATCTTGTAGAGCGCTTGGCCACCGCCGCTGTCGCGCGTAGTGAATTCTGTGCCGGTCTGAGGGTCCAGCAGCGCGCTGCCACGGGTGGTCTTGCCATCGACCTGCGGACCCTCCCAGAGCACTCGCGGGTACGGGTCGTTGCGGTCGAGCGGCAGGGCAATGGTCCAGCGGTGGGCGCCGGCCGCGTGCGCGCTCAGGTGGGCCAAGGCAAAGTCAACCGTGGTCTCGGTGGGCACCCCGTGCGCGGCAACGGGGGCCTCCGGCTTCATCCAGCGGTCGATCTCGGTGTCGAGATAGGACACCGTGCCGGTGATAAAGATGAAGTAAAGCACCCAGCCGAGCAGCAGCCCGGCCCAGGTGTGCAACCACGACATCGATTGGCGCAGCGAGCCTTGCATGCTCAGCCCTCCTCAACGCATCAACGCCAGCAGCGCCGCGCACAGCGCGCCGGGTACGAGCAGACCCAGCCAAGCAGCGGTGGCGCTGCGTGCGGCAAACACCCAGACGATGACGGCGGTGTAGAGCGTGAAGCTGGCCATCAGCGCGGTCAGCGTGGCCTCGGCGCGCAGCAGCGGCAGCAGCCCGGCCAGCGCCGCAGAGCCGACTGTGGCGAGCGCATAGCCGCCCACCACAGCGGCGAGGGTTCGAGATAGCACGGCGAGTTTCAAGACTTGCTTACTCCTGTACGACGGGTCGTACTCGAGTTCCCTTGCAGCTCGAGCGTTCAGAGCTCGCGCGTCAGGCGCACAAAGATCTGCCGCCCTGGCTCGGCGTACACCCACGCGCCGCTACCAACTCCAAATCCGCCCGTGTAGTGGTAGCTGTCAAACAAGTTCTTAAGGTTAATCTGCAGCGTCGTGCGCCCACCCCAGGCGCGCGTGCTCCAGGTTGCAGCGCCGTCGAGAATCGTTGCCGCCGGAATCTCTTTGTCGTTGCGCGCATTGATGTAGCTGTTGCCGTGATAGAAAGCGCCGGCGCCGAGGGTCCAAGAGTCGCTAAGCCGGTAGTTCGCCCAGAGGCTCGCCTTCGTGCGATATATGTCGGGCAGACGCCTGCCGTCGTTCGGACCGCCGATGACTTCGTTGTTGAGGTAACCGATGCCACCAACGAGGCTGAGGCGAGGCCACACTTCGCCGGCAAGTTCAATCTCAGCCCCGTCGCTCCTGACCTTGCCCTCCTGCACGGAGAACGCGGGGTTCAGGGGGTCGGGCACCGTGAGATTGCGCTGTGTAATGCTGTAGATGCTGCCGGTCAGCAACGCGCGAGCAAGGCCCAGTTCACGCTTGAAGCCGAGCTCTACCTGCTGCCCTGCAGTGGGCTCGAAGGGCGTTGCGTCGGCTCGCCTGCCCACAAGCTGATCGAACGACTCCGAGTAGCTGGCGTACAACGAAGTGCGCGGCCTGAACTTGTACAGCACCCCGACCCGACCAGTGAAGGCCGAGTCTCGCTGCAAGATCACCGTGTCGCGTGTGAAGTTGCGCGTCTCTAAGTCAATGGCCGTGTACCGCAGGCCCAGCAGAAGCTGAAGCGCATCAGTCAGCCAACTCGTGTTCTGCGCGTATAAGCCGGCCTGATCCTGAGCGGTCGCAGTCACGTCAAAGAACACGAATCCCGGCGTGCCGCAATGGAACCTGCGCGGGCTCGGTCGCAAGTAGTCCGGATTGTCGATCGACGCGGTGTACGCGTTGTTCAAGTTGCCGTTACAGGGGCCGAATTCCGACTCGCGCCTTCGCCAGTCGAAGCCTCCGACCAACGTATTTCTCATGCGGCCCAGGGTATGCGAATGGGTAACGAACAGGTCGACTCCCAACTCCGGGTAGAGCGACGGTGGCCGCAGACTGCCCAAAGCCGTAAACGTGCGCAGTGCGGCATTGTGGTTCGCAGCTCTGTAAGAATACGACTCGTGAGTGAACTTGGACCAGCTCAACGCAGCCGTGACGCTTGTTACGTCGCTCAGCCTGCCGCTCGCCCTCAGCCAAGCGGCTTGGTCGCGGGTATATCGGATGTTGTCTGGATGCCCGAGGAAGCGGCTGCGCGGTATCCCTGTGTCGGGTGTGCGGCTAAATACGGGCAGTCTCGGGTCAAAGGTGTCTGCGAGCTCGCCGTACTCGTAGCCCAGGTCAACGACCCAATTGCTCGCTTCGTAGCGCAAGCTCGGCGATATAAAGTGGGACTCCATCTCGTTAAAGTCGATGAACGAACCGGACTTAAGATAGCTAGCGATCAATCGGTACTGCAAGTCGCTCTCAAGTCCCAGCGGCCCAGTCAGGTCGGCGGCGATCTTGCGATAGTCATCGCTTCCGCCAATGGCGGACAGTGAGATAAACGGCGATCTCTGCGGCTTCTTGCGGATGTAATTGATGAGGCCGCCTGGCTCGATCCGGCCGTACAGCATCGACGCCGGCCCTTTGACCACCTCAACCGACTCGATATTGTCTAGATAGACCTCGCCGATCTGAAAGAATCGCAAGCCGTCCTTGAAGACCGAGCGCGTGTTGAATCCGCGAATCGTATTGTTTTGACTACCCCCGACGTTGCCTTGGTTCTGCGCGCGTCCCACGCTCGGCGCGTTACGTAGCAACTCGGCCTGCGTCTGCGCGAACTGATCGCTGATAAGTTGCTCGGTGAAGACGCTGATCGAAGCCGGTGTGGCAATCAATGCTTCAGTCTTCTTCGTGGCTCCGGAAGCTACGCGGGGTTTATATGGAACCGCTTGTTCGACGACCCTCACCTCCGGCATCAAGCGCTCGGGTTGTTGTGACAAAGCGGCGGGTGAGGCGAGAACGGCTGCTGCGATCAGCGGCGCGGTCAACCATTGACTTAAGGCTTTCATGTGCGCTCTTTGTGATTTTGCATGAGGTTACCTGCTCGCCGTCAGTCACTTCAAAAGTAGTAGATCGCATTCAGCAAGAAGCTGCGCGGCGCGGCCGGGGAAACCACGTTGGCGTTGATCGCGCCGTCGAAGTAGACCTCGTCCAGCACATTCTTGACGCCGGCCATCAGTCGAAAGCTCGACCCCGTATAAGCAAGCGACGCATCGAAGACCGTGTACGAGGGCAGAGCGAAGGGCAGCGCACCGGCCTGTTCGCTCACGTGGCGGACGCCCAGACCGAAGGTCGTGCTCGAAGCCATCGGCAGCTGCCAAGTTGCCCAGGCTGCGAGGGTGTGGCGCGGCGTCAGGTTGATCGGCTTGCCGACGATCGCGACGTTGCTGTCACGCGTGACCTTGGCGTCGGTGTAGGCGTAGGCGGCATTGAGCGTCCAGCCGTTCGCCAGGCCGACGTTGACCTCAAGCTCCAGTCCCGAGGCGCGCTGCTCGCCGGTCTGGACCGAGAAGCCGGGGTTTGCCGGGTCGGCAGTGATCACGTTCTGGCGACTGAGGTCGTACAGCGCCAGTGAACCCGTGACGTCGCGCGCCTCGTGCTTCAGACCGACCTCCCATTGCTGTCCCGTCTCCGGCTCGAACGCAACGCCGGCAAAGGTCTGGCCGCTGACTGGCAGGAACGACTCGCTATAGCTACCGTAGGCAGACCATCCGGGCCAGAACTCGTAGACCAGTCCGGCCGAGCCGGTATTCGCGTTGTCTCTCTGCACCGTCCGCCGGTTCCGAATGCGGTCGGTGGTGTCTCTGGTCGAGCGATCGTGACGGAATCCGACGAGCGCAGTCCAGCCGTTGCCGAACCTGATCTGGTCCTGCAGGTACAGGCCAACCACAGTCAGCTCGGACGGCGCGTCGCTGGTCAGATCGGCCGGGCAAGTCGCGGCTTGTCCGTAGACCGGCGCGAACAGATCCAGCGGCCCTATGGTGCAGGCACGGGAGCCAAGCCACGACGTGCCGGTTCGCGCATCCAGGCCTACCAGCAAGCGATGGGTAATCGCGCCGCTGGTGAAGTCGGCCAGCACCGAGGTGTCGGTCGCCAGAATGTCGTAGCCCATCAACTGGCGCACCGCGAAGCGGTTCTGTAATCGCCGGTTCGCTTGCAGGGTCCCGTTGGTCACGAAGTTGCCGAAGCCCCTCTCCTCCTCGTAGCGCACGTTCTGGCGCAGCGCCAGCCCCGGACGGAAGAGGTGCTCCAGCGTATAGCCCAGTGTTGCGTGCTCGATGTCGTAGATGCCGAACGAGGGCTCGCCCGAAAAGCGTGTCAACGGCACCGTCCCATTTGGGTTCGGCAGCAGCGTGCCGTGCGGCGTCACCCCCTGCTGGCGCAGCCATTTCGATCGGTTGTAGGTCGCGAACAGCACGAAGTCGGTGCTCGCGCCGAAGTCCAGCGACAGCGATGGCGCGAACCATCGATCGTCGCGAAACACGAAGTCGGTCGGGTCTTCGCTGTCGGAAGCCAGTGCGTTCACTCGCAGCGCTGTCTTGCCGGAGGCACGCAGCGGGCGATTGATGTCCGCCGCGACGCTGCGCAGCCCAAAGCTGCCGACCGCGACCGCCGCCTCGGCGAGCGCGGCCTTCTTCGGTCGCTTGCTGACCGCGTTAACGATGCCTCCTGGCTGAACCTGGCCGTACAGCACCGAGTTTGCGCCCCTGAAAACTTCGAGGCGCTCGTAGCCGTAGGACTGCAGTCGCGTCCAGCCTGTGCCTCGCACTAAGCCATCGATCAGAATGGAATCGGTGCGAAAGCCGCGAACGAATAGGTCATCGAAGCCGCGCCGCCCGAAGTTCACCGGGCTAACGCCGGCCACGGTCTGTAGTGCCTCCTGCAGGTTCGTAACCTGACGCGACTCCATCAACTCGCGCGTGACGACGCTGACCGAGTGCGGTGTCTCCAGCAGGCGCATCGGCGCCTTGCCCGCGCTTTGCGCCTGGGTTGGCGCGAAGCCCACGTCCTTCTCCGCAACCCCGTAGACGCGCACTTCGGGCAACAAACCTTCCGCTGGCCGAGCGTGCGCCTCGACCTTGCCGTCGCTTCGCTCAGCGGCACTCGCATCGCCTGCGCTCTGTCCGACTTTGCCATGCCCAAGCGCCGGCAGCACAGCGCTTGCGGTAGCGGCCAGCAATACGACAACACGCTGCTTGGTCCGGCGCAGCGAGAGTCCGTCATCCATGAAAAGAGAGCCTCCGGGCATGGTCAGCAGTCAATGTGAGTTCATTGGCTGGCTACCAAGCCGGGAGGCTTGCTGGCTGGCTGGACAAGACGCGAATACGCGGCCTACTCCAGTTTCCTGCTATCGACCGGCCCAGCAGGGCCGATCATCGAGCCCGTGGGAGACCGGGCGGCGGGACGCTGGCTGAAACGCGAGGAAGAGAATGATACGGGTTCGCATCTAGGATTCAACCCCTACCCGTGGCGGCGCCGCCACGGTCGCTGGGGCCGACTGGACGTAAGCGTGCTGCGGCGGCACCCCGACGCGATCTCACCGGGCTCGAGCATGACGACGACGAGGTGCTCGCCAGTGACGCTTGATCGCAGGGACTGGCCCAGCGCAGGTCGGAGAGGCGCGCGAAGCCCACCTCCGTCGAAAGCAGAACGTACCCTCGCCTACTGGTTCCGAGTCCGAAAGTGACCGTCCCACCAGCGCTTGGCGGTGCGCCCCACTATCGGATGAGCACTGTGCGGGCGATGTCCCGCCGCTCAAAGGCGAGCACTACCACGACATCACACCTACCGAAACGCTGGGACCCACGCCGTTGACGCAACTACCCTGGCTCAGCATCGATCTGAGCAGCTTGCTCTGAACGCGCCCGCGCGAGCGCGGCGCCGGTTCAATCCACCTTCACCCCCAGCCTGCGAATCAGCGCGCTCCAGCGCTCGACCTCGCGCCGGTTGTGGGCCGCGAACTGCTCGGGCGTGCCGCCGAACACCGCGGCGCCGAGTCGCTGCAAGGCCTGCGCCACTTCAGGTCGCCGGATCACCTTGTTCAGCGCCGCATTTAGCCGCCGCACCTGCTCGTCGGGCAGTGCGGCCGGGCCGTATACGCCGAACCAGCCGGTGGCCTCGAACTCGCGCAGCTCGGGCACGCCGCTTTCGCGCACGGTGGGCACCGCCGGGACCAGCGGGCTGCGCTCGACCGAGGTCACGGCCAGCGCCCGCGCGCGCCCGTCGGCGATCGGGCCGCGCGAGACGACCACGGTGTCGAACATCAGCGGCACGCGCCCGGCGAGGAAGTCTGGCATCCCCTCAGCGCTGCTGCGGTAGGGAATGTGCACGCTGTGGGTGCGGGTGGCGGCCTTGAAGCTTTCGGCGATCAGGTGCGAGATCGTGCCGTTGCCGGAGCTGGCGTAGTCCCAGCGCCCGGGCTCGCGCCGCAGCAGCGCTACCAGCTCCGCGAGTGTGGCCGCCGGCACCGACGGATGCACCATCACCACGTGCGGCACGCTGGCGAGCAGCGCGATCGGCGTGAAGTCGCGCAGCGGGTCGTAGGGCGGGTTCGGATACAGGCTCGGCGCGATCGCGTGGTTGCTCACCGTGCCCCAGGCCAGTGTGCGCCCGTCGGGCGCGGCACGCGCCACTTCGGCGGCGCCGATCAGGCCGCCGGCGCCGGGCCGGTTCTCGATGACGATGTTCAGCCCGAGTTCCTTCTCCAGCGCCGCCATGATCGGCCGCGCCAGCAGGTCACTGGTGGCACCGGCGGTAAACGGGATCACGAGGCGGATGCGGCCGGTCTGCGCCGAGGCCGCCGGCGCGTGCATGGCCAGAGCGCCGAAGGCAGTGGCAACCGCGCTCGGCATCGTGTGGCCATGGGTCTGGATCGCGGCGCGAGCCGCGACCGATGCGCCGGCGGCAGCCAACGGCGCGCTGGCCAGCCAACGCAGCAGGCCGCGCCGGTCGATCGCTTGGAGACCGCGCGCCGCCGGCGCATCGTCGGCCTGCGCCCGCGAACTCTTCGATTTCATAACGCCTCCTGCAAGTGGTTGAACGTGAACCCGCGCGCCGTCACTCGGCTTGCTCGGCACCGATCTGCACGCGCCCCTCGGCCAGGCGCCGCAGGCCCTCGGCGAACGAGCCCAAGCCGGAGCCTTTCAACATCAGGCAGGGCGTGCCGGAGAGCTTGCAGTAGCGCTTGAGCTGGTAGTAGGCGGAGTGGCTGACGCGGTCGGCCGGGCAGATCACGGCGTCCTGGCGAGCGAGCAGATCGGGCAGTCGCGACACCGCTTCCTCGCGCCCGCCATCGTGCCACTCGAAGACGCCGCCGGCGCGCTCGACCAGCGCCCGGTACTGCGCCACCAGGTTGGCCCTGCCGCCCACGCACAGCAGCCGGCGGCCGCCGAAGTCCAGACAGGACGCCGGCTCGTTCGGGCACGAGACTCGGCCCAGCATGTCGGCAGCGAAGCGCTCGAGCGCCTCGCGTTCGTCTTCGGCGTCGGCCAGAGCCTGCTCAAGGCGGCGCCGTTGCGTCTCGGTCTGGGCCAGCTTTTCCTCCAAGCGCGACGCCCTTTCCCGCAGCGCCCCCAGTTCAGAGGCCTGTGTTGCGTACTCGTCGAGCCGTCGCCGCAGCGCTTCGAACTCGGCGCCCGACTCCAGACGTTCGACGCGCCGGCGCAGCCGGTCCAGTTCCTCCGCCCTCTCGCGCGCTTCGGCGACCTGCTGCCAGAGCAGGCCGACGTTGCGGGTGTTCTCCGTCACCGCTTGGTCGGCGCGCACGCGTGTCCGCTCCAGTTGCGCCTCGAGCTCGAGCACGCGCTCCTGCAGCGCTACGGTTCGCTTCAGGTCGACCCGAACCCCGGCGCCAACCTGGTGCGACAGCATGTGAATGTCCTCGTAGGCGCGCCGGCGCAGCCGCTCGTTGACCACGCGACAGGTGAGCAGCGCCCAGAAGGCACCGGCCGCTTCGCCGCGATCGAGCGCCTCCTGCCAGATCGCTTCCACCACCTCCTCGCTCTTGGCCTTGGCAAAACGCGCCCGCCACAAGGCGTGCTTGCGATCGAGCGCCCGCTGCACGTCTTCGGCCAGCGCATTGCGGCTCTTGCAGTGCCCGACCACGAGCGTGTGCGCCTCGTAGTCGCTCGCCTGCGCCTCGATCAGCTCATGCTTGCGCGCGAGCTGGCGCACTTCCTCGATGCTCAAGCAGGTGCCGACCACCGGACAGGTGAACTGCTCGCCCAGCTCCCACAGCCGCGGCGGCGGCCGGCAGGCGGGCGGCGCGGCGGGCGGCGCCACGCTGGCGCCGGCGTGCGCCGCGCAGCAACCGCCGGCAAGCCGCTGCATCAGCTTCAGCGAAAACTGGTCGAAGGCGTCTTCGGGCTCGTTCGAAGTCATGGCATCGTTCCGTCAGCAAGAGCAGGTGACCTTTCCTCGCCGGCGAAGTAGCCGAGCTGCGGCACGGCGATCGCACGTTCGAACTCGACCACGACCATCACCAGCATCGCGGCGAAGCCGGCCGCGACCGCCAGTGCCAGCAGCGCCGCCAGGGCCCAGCGCAACGCGCGCACGATCGCCGGCGGCGTCGCCTCGGTGAGCAAACCGCCGATCAGCCGCACCTGCGCTCCTGCGTCAATGCCGAGCGCTGCGCGGTGGCGATCAGCGGCGCGGGTTTCAGCGGGTGCGCGAGCACGCTGGCGGCCACGGCGAAGCCCTCGGCGATCAGTTGCGGCGAGAACACCTCGCGCGGCGCGCCCTGCGCCAGCAGCCGGCCGTCGCGCAGCACGTAGGTGCGATCGGCGTACTGGGCCACGAGATTGAGGTCGTGCAGGATCGCCAGCACGCCGAGTCCGCGCTCGGCGGCGAAGCTGCGCGCACTGGCGAGCACGTGGTGCTGGTGCGCCAGGTCGAGCGCCGCGGTCGGCTCGTCGAGCAGCAGATAGCGCGGAACCTCGCTTTCGCGCTCCCAGAGTTGCGCGAACACCGCCGCCAGGTGCACGCGCGCGCGCTCGCCGCCCGACAGCGTCGGCAGCTCGCGGCGCTCGAGATGCGCGGCATCGGCCAGCAGCAGCGCCTGGCGCGCGATGCGACGGTCCTCCTCGCCGCCGCCGCCGAACGCATAGCGGCCGAGTGCGGCCACTTCCAGCGCCGTGAACGAGAACGCCGACTCCGACTGCTGCGGCAGCACCGCGCGCAGCCGGGCGCGGGCGCGTACGTCGTAGCGGTCGATCGGCCGGCCGTTCAGGCGCACGGCACCGCTGGCGCGCAGCACCGGCTCGAAGCGCTCGCCGGCAAGCGCGCGCAGCAGTGTGGTCTTGCCGGCGCCGTTTTCGCCCAGCACGGCGACGACTTCCCCCGGCGACAACGTCAGATCGATGCCCTCGAGCAGCCGCCGCCAGCCGGCGCGCACATTCAGTTCCTTGCACTCGAGCATCTAGCCTCCGTGCGCCCAGCGCTGGCGCAGCAGCAGGTACAGGAAGAACGGTCCGCCGACCAGTGCGGTGACGATGCCCAGCGGCATCTCGGCCGGCACCACCACCGTGCGCGCCGCCAGATCGGCGAGCACGACCAGCAGCGCGCCGAGCAGCGCCGAGGCCGGCACCACGATCCGGTGATCCGGGCCGCAGGCCAGCCGCACCAGGTGCGGCGCCACGAGACCCACGAAGCCAATCACCCCGGTCAGCGCCACCAGCGCACCGGTGGCAAGCGCCGCCAGAACGATCGCGGTTCGCTTGACGCGCGCGACGTCCACGCCCAGGTGCTCGGCGCGGCTTTCCCCGAGCGCGAGCGCATTGAGCGCCGGCGCCAGACGCAGCGCCAGCACCAATGCCAGCAGCACCAGCGGCACCACCGGCAGCAGCGCGCGCCAGGTGCCGCCGGCAAGCGAACCCAGGTTCCAGAAGGTGAGCGTGCGCAGTTGCTCGTCGGTGGCGACGAAGATCAGCAGGCCGACACCGGCCATCGCGATCGCGTTGATCGCGATCCCGGCGAGCAGCGTCACCGGCAGCGACAGCACCCCGTGCGCGCGGCCGATCCGGTAGACGAGCGCGGTGACCGCCGCCGCTCCGGCGAACGCCGCCAGCGGCAGCAGATAGGGAGCAAAGGCATCGCCGCGCAGCCAGGCCGGCGCCAGCGTGTTGCCGAGCACGATCACGGTGGCCGCCGCCAGCGCCGCGCCGGCCGACACGCCGATCAGCGCCGGATCGGCGAGCGGGTTGCGAAACAGGCCCTGCATCAGCGCGCCCGCCACCGCGAGGCCCGCGCCGGTCAGGACCGCCAGCAGCACGCGCGGCGCGCGGATCGAAGTCAGCACCGCTGCCTGCTGCGCGTCGGCCGCCTCGCCGCCGCCGGCGAGCGCGAAGACGATCGCCAGCACATCGGCAGGCGGGATGCGAAAGGCGCCGTGGCCAAGCGCTGCCACCACCGCCACCGCCAACGCCACCGCCAGCACCGCGAGCGTCGTGCTGGCGGACAACCGCCGCGGGCCACGGTTCTGCGCCACCCAGGGGTCGGTGGTCGCGCTCATCGGGTGACCCTTCGCGCTGCGCGCTGCGCGATGAGCGCGAAGGACGCGCCGTGCGCGCTCATGCCAGCGTTCCCAAGAAGCGCGCCAGCTCGGCGGTCGCCTCGGGCAGGCGCGGACCGGTGCCGAGCAGGTACAGTGCGTCGCGCGCGAACACCCGCCCGGCGCGACCGGCAGGCGTCAGCGCCAGGCCGGGCAGCGCCAGCAGTTGCGAATGGCCGCCGAGCCGCTCCACGCCCTGCGCGGTGGTGACGATCGCCTGCGGCGCAGCGGCCACCACCGCCTCGGCGGTGAGCGGCCGGTAGCCGTTGAAGCCCGACAGCGCGTTGACGCCGCCGGCGGCCGCGATCAGCGCGTGCGCGGCAGTGCCGTGGCCGGAGACCTGGACGTTGTTGGCCGCGTGGCCGAGAACGAACAGCACGCGCGGGGCGCGCGCATCGCGCACCACGCGCCGCTGCACCTCGTCCCACTGCGCGCGCAGCGCGGCGGCAAGCCGCTCGCCCGGCTCGCGCCGGTCGACAGCAGACGCGACCGTGCGCACGTTGGCGAGCAGCGCCTCGATTCCGTGGCCGGACTCGACCCGCACCAGGCGCACGCCGGCGCCGCGCAACTGCTCGAGAGCGGCCGGCGGCCCGGCCTCGGCGCTGGCGATCACGACGGTCGGCCGCAGCGACAGCACGCCTTCGGCCGACAGGCCGCGCAGGTAGCCGACCTTGGGGGTCTTGTGCGCGGCCGGCGGATGCAGGCTCGTGGCATCGGTGCCGACCAGCAGCGCTTCGGCGCCGAGCGCGTAGACGATCTCGGTCAGCGAGCCGCCGACGCTGACCACGCGCAGCGACTGCGCAGCGCGCACCGGCGGCAGGCAGGCTGAGGCCGCCGCCGTGGCCAGCGCGCCGATTGCGAAGCGGCGACGGCGATCGATGCAGGGGCCGGAGCTCGGGTTCATCTCGCCATCCCGCTAGCCGTCGAGCCGCGGCAGCCAGTGCACGAGGGCGCGCCAGGCGGCGAGTTCCGGCACGCCCGGCTTGCGCTCGCCGAAGAACATCGCCATCGTGTTGCCGGCGGTGTCGAACAGTTCGAGCGAGGTCACGTGACCGTCGCTGGTCGGCTTCTTCACCACCCAGGCGGCGGCGATCGCGTCCTCGCGCAGGTGCAGGTTGAAGCCCGGATCGAGCACGTTCAGCCACGGCCCGGTCACCTCGACCTTGCACACGGGCCCGGTGTGGATCTGGATCATTCCCGGATTGCCGACGAAGCACATGATCGGGGTGCCGCTGCGGGCTGCCTCCTGCAACAGCAAGCGCGCGCCCCCCTCGTTGACGCGGTGGGCGAAGTCGGTCGGCGCCAGCCGCAGTGCCTGCGTGCGCGCGAGCTTGAACCGGCGCAGCAGCGGGAAGAACTCGTGCGTGTCTGTCATCGCCCGCCACGCCTCGTGAAACGCCAGCAGGTCGACCTCGTCGTCGGCTGCCGGCGCCGCCGGCACGCTGCCGGGCCGGACGCGCTCGCCCGGCCGCTGGTTGATGTCGGCGTGGCCGGCGACGAGCGCGGACCAGGCCGCCGCGTCCGAGCCCTCGCGCAGGAACACCTTGTGGATCGCGACACCATGCGCGTCGAAGAACTGCAGGCTGCGCTGCACGCCGTGCGCGGTCTCCTCGCTCAGCGCGTAGCCGTGCGCCCAGTGCATGTAGAAGATCCGCAGGTCGATGTCGGGACCCAGCGCCAGCCCGACCTGGCCTTCGTGCGACATGTTCTCGAAGCGGCCGGTCTTCTCGTGCACGGTGCTGTCGTTGCGCGTGAGCGCGAGCACGGGTCCGAGCCGCGGCATCTGCTCGAACAGCGCCGGCCAAGGACCGGCCAGGCGCACGCACGACATCGGCGCGCCCTGCCCGACCGCCGAAGCCACCGCTTCGCACTCGCTGACGCCGAGCGCCTGCGCGGCGTCGCGATGGCGCATCTTCCGCTCCCGGCGCAGCGCCAGGAAGCGTGCGTACAGCGACTGCGGATCGTCGGGCACCGTTGCGGGCGGGGACTTCGTTGCGGTCTGCATGCGCTACCTCCCTTCAGAACGTGTACTCGATACGCGCCGCAAGATTGCGTCCCGGCTGCGAGTAGAAGTCGACCCCGACCGGATTGCGCGCGTCGGCCTGGCGGATGTCGCTCCACAGCCAGTGCTTGTCGTCGAAGACGTTGTTGACTGCGAGCGCCAGCCGCAGGCGCGGCGCCGGCGTCCACCACGCGGCCAGGTCGAGCACCTCGTAGGCCGGCGGACGGAACCAGGGCACGACGGCCGCGCCGCTGAGGTCGTCGACGCGCTTGACCGCGGCCGCCGCGCGCAATGTGGCCTCGGCACCCCAGCGCTGCCACTCGCGCGCCAGCGTCAGAACGTAACGCGTGGGCTCGATGGTGTTGAGCGGCCGGTCGGTTCCCTCGTCGGTGCCGCGCGCGTAGGCGAACGCGCCGCTGGCGCGCCAGCCGGGCGAGAACTGCCAGGCGAAGCGCGCCTCGGCGCCGTGGATGCGCACGCGCGCGAGGTTCTCCGACATGAAGGTCCGCAGACCACCGGCGATGCAGTCCGGATCGCCGGGACAGGCCAGTTCGACGCTCGTGATGAAGTCCTTGTAGCGGTTGTCGAACGCCGCCAGTTGCAAGCGCCAGGTCGGACCGCTCCAGCGCAGGCCGAGCTCGACGCCGGTGCTGGTCTCGGGCTGCAGGTTCGGGTTCGGGGCGATGCCGTAGCGCATCAGCGGCTGGAAGAAGTGGCCGTTGACCTCCTCGTAGTTCGGCGCGCGAAAGCCACGCACGACCTGCGCGTGTGCGGACAGCTCCGGCGTGACCTGCCAAGTGGCGGCCAGCTTGGGCGACAGTGCGCCGTCGGTCTGCTCGACCGCCTGCCGGCCGATTGCCGCCAGTGCCCGTTGCGACAGCGCATCGATTTCGGGCGACAACCGGCGCCAGTCGTAGCGCAGCCCGGGAACGATCGTCAGCCGATCGCCTGCGAGCCCCGAGATCTCGCTTTGCGCGAACAGGCCCACGGTATCGGTGTGGCCGGGAGCGAAGTCGCGCAGCGGAAAGGTGTCGCCGGCGAGCGTCCTCGTGAAAGCTCCAGTGGTGAGATTCCAGATGCGAGCGTCGCGCAGTTGCTCGGTTTGCACGCGCTCCAGGTCGATGCCGAACACGAGCAAGTGGCGCTCGCCGAGCGCTTTGTCGATCTGCACCCCGCCGCCGGTGGCGGTCTGCTCGAAGAGAAAACTTTGCTCGACCTGGCACTGGTTGGTGCCGGCGAGTGTTGCCGAACAGCCCGCGGTCGTGTTCGTGCGCCGCTGATGGTTGACGTTCTCGCTTTCGCTGTCCTGATGATGCAGGCGCGCAGTCATGCGCTCGTACCAAGCGCCGCGGTGCTCCCACTCGAGGCTGGCGCGCGTGCGCCGCGTGCTGTCCTCGCCGCTCCATGCGGTCACTCTCGGCAGCGCGGTCGACAGGCGCAGGATCTGCGACTCGACGTCCTGTTCGCGCCCCTCGACCGTGAGCGTGACCCGATGGCGCGCGCCGGCGCGCAACACCGCCTTGGCGAGCAGGCCCGAGTCGCGCACGTCCTGCGGGTTCGGGCGCGTGCGCGCCGGCGAGACGATGTTGGCATCGCCGCGGTTGTCGAACTCGCCGGCGTCGGTTTGCGTGTAGCCGAGCAGCCACTCGAGCGATCCGCCGCGGCCGGCGCCGAGGACGGTGCCGGTGGTGCCGTCGTTGGCTCCGGTGTAGCCGGCACGCAGTCGCGCGCCGAGGGCGGCGCCGGGCGCGAGAAGGTCCGCCGGATCGAGCGTGAGGAAGCCGATCACGCCGCCGATCGCGTCCGACCCGTACAGACTGGAAGCCGGTCCGCGCAGGATCTCGACCCGCTTGAGGAACTCCGTCGACGGGCCGAGCGGCGCATTCATCGTGAAGTTGCCCGGGCCGCCGAGGTTGAAGAAATTGGGCAGGCGCACGCCGTCGACCAGTTGCAGCACACGGTTGTCTTCCAGGCCGCGGATGTTCGGCCGGGTGGCACCGAAGCGGCGCGCATCGCGCGCAAGCGATACATCCGGCTCGTTCTCGAACAGCTCCGACTCGTCGGCCGGCAGGCGACGGTCGAGGTCCTCGCGCGTGATGCGCGTGATGGTGGCCGGCACCTTGTGCGCTTCGGCTTCGGTTCGGGTCGCGGTGACAACGACCTCCTCGAGCTTCTCTTCACGCTTGGCCGGGTCCTTTTGCGCCAGCGCGCCGCCGCCGGCGAGCGCGGCGACGAGCGCCGCCAGCGACCGGACAGCGAACTTCTTTCCTCTCCTTGCACGTTTCGATTCCATCTTGCGTGGCTTTCCTTGGGTCGGTGGATGGTGATGCAGTCAGGTCAGGTCGAAGCGGATCGGCACCAGCGCGTACGCGGCCCGCGCGCGGTTGCCTTCGATGTACGGGCGAAAGCGCGCCGCGCGTACCGCGCGCACAGCGGCTTCGTCGAGGCGGGCGAATCCAGACGAAACGCTGACCGCGACCGCCACCGGAAGGCCTCGCTCGTCGATCTGGACCCGGACCACGACCAGCCCCTGCTCGCCCAGTCGCCGCGACAGCGGCGGATACACGGGCGGCTCGAAGTGCGCGTACTCGATGTGCTGGATGTGCACCGGGTCGGCGGCGGTGTGCGCGCCGGGTGCCTCGCGCGCGCTCGCCACCCCCGGCGCCGATGTCGCCGCCGGCGACGGGCTGCCGGCCGCTGGCGCGGCCGGCAGCGTGATGGTCGCAACCGGCACGTCGATCGCGATCTCGGGCAACGGCGGCAGCGGCAGCAGCGGCGGCGGGCGCAGCACCGGCACGAGCGTCGGCAGGGTCGGCTCGGCCCGCTGTGGGCTCGGCGCCGCGATCAGCCGTACCTCGACCGCGCGCGGCCCGGTCGCGGGCGAACGGTCGGCGCCGAATGCGATCAACACCGCCAGCACGAGCGCGTGCAGCGCGGCAACGGCAAAGGCGCCGCCGAGACGGTGACAAGCGAAGGGGACGGGTTCAGCGACGAGCATGCTCGGGAGTCCTGCGGGGATCCGCCCGGGGCGACCCCCGGGGCGTCCCGCCGGCTTGCTCGTCGCACTGCCGGCGCCGCCCGGAAAGCAGGTGGCGCCAGGCGACTGGCTGGCGTGGTGACTGTGGTTAGCGTCTGGCGATCGTTCGGCTCAAGTTCGTTGTCGGGGCCGCGGCGGCTACTTGGTCAGGATCAGCTTGCCCAGGCGGGTGATGCGCAGCGTGTACTGCTCGCCCTGATGCAGGATGCGCAGCTCGCGCCGCTCGCCGAGTAGTTCGGCGCTGCGCACCGACCGCACCGCCGGCTGGGCGCGCGCTGGCGCGGAGGACTTGCACGAGGGCGAAGACCGGTTCATGTCGGTTGGCGAGCGGGTCGCCGCGGTTGCACAGGATGGACTGAGGGAGATGGGGGAGGTAGACCAGCCCGAGGCAACCGCGGCGAGACCTGTGTTCATGAGCGTTCAGCGATCGACGCAGCATTCATCCGCCGGCTGCACGGCGAGCGAACCGTGGTCGACCGGAGCGGGCGCCGAGCGCGGCAGCAGCGTGTGCGGCGCGGCATGCTCCAAGAGCTGAGCCTGCCGTGCAGTCTCGATCGTCTGTGCGCCTGCTTCGTCGTTCCAGACCGCCAGCGAGCCAACGACCAGAGCGGCGATGAACACCGCACGCAGACCGCGCGCAAGCCAGCGTTCGCCGCAGCTTGCCTGGAGGTGATGGGTTCGCATGGGTGTCCTCTCGCTTACGGGTCGCGGCGGTCGACGCGGCAGGTGCCGGCGCCTTGCAGACCCAAATCTAACGCGATTAATTTCTATTTGCAACTACTTCTCATTTGCGTTGCGTTGATGCACATCAGGTTCGACCGCTGCCCGTACCGGAGCGTCGATCAGCGGCCCGGGTCGGCGCCGGTCACGCAGCCGTGGGTACACTCATCGGCTGCGCTTGCGAGCGCGTGACCGAGTGCGTGCACAGGAAGAGACACGCCGCGTGAGCGGCGCGGGTTTGCCCGCCGCCGCCGCGCCGTGCCCTGCGCCGTCATCCCGTGCATTAGGCGGCTCGCTTCAGGAATCGCCGACGGTGCCGATGGGTTCAGGCAAGTGGGCCGCGCCGCTGTGGGATCGGCAGCTCGCCGCGGGTGAGGGGTCGGCGCAATCCTGCTTCCGGTACATTCGAACGGATGCCCGGGCGGCTCGGACTCGGACGCCGCGCCGCCTGACCGTCGGCTTGGCAAGAACGGCGCAGCCGGCCGCCCATGCAGCGAACCGAAGCGAAGAACGTGACCGTCGATCCGACCGATCCGATCACAGCGGCACCGGCCGGCGGCCGGCGCGCCGACGCGGCGCCGCGACCGCGGGTGCTGATCGCCGACGACTCGCGCATCGTGCGCGCGTCGCTGACCCAGCACATCCGCGACCGCTTCGACATCCGCGAGGTCACCGACGGCGAGGCCGCCTGGCAGGCGATCCTGCTCGACGCCTCGATCCGCGTCGTCCTCACCGACCTGGCGATGCCCAAGGTCGACGGCTTCGAACTGCTCACGCGCGTGCGCAGCTCCAAGGTGCAGCGCATCCGCGAGCTGCCGATGATCGTCATCTCGGCCGAGGACGAAGCCGCCGAACGCAGCCGCGCCGCACAGCTCGGCGCCACCGACTTCGTCGAGAAGGGTGCGGCGGCCGCCGAGCTCGCCGCCCGCCTGGACGTGCTGGTCAAGCTTGCCTCGACGCGCGAAGCGCTGGCCGAAAGCCAGGCCTCTCTCGAGTCGGCGCGCACGATCGACCCGGACACCGAGCTGCTCAACGCCCAATTTTTCGACAAGCAGCTCGACAAGCTGATCTCGTACGCCCGGCGCAACCTGACCGACGTCGCGATCATCTGCATCCGCGTCGAGCTGTCGCTGCCGCCGGCACCCGGCTGGGACGGCGAGATCGAGCAGCGCATGCGGCTGGTCGGCCGCGCGCTCGCCGCCTCGGTGCGGCTGGAGGATTTCGCCACGCGCACCGACAAACTTGAGTTCTGTGTCGGAACGCAAAGCAGCGGCCTGTCGGGCGTGCTCAGATTTGCGGCGCGGCTGCGCAAGGTACTCGAAAACGTCGAGGCGGCCGGCCCGGGAGTCGAGGTCTGGACCTGCATCGGCGTGGCGACACTGTCCGAGGAACTGCGCCGCGGCGCCGACGAACTGCGCTCGGTGGCGCAGCGGCGCGCGGCTCAGGCGCAGCAGAGCCGGTCGCGGCGGATCATCCTCGGCACGGCCGAGGGCGTGGCACCGAGCGCGCTGGAGACGAGCCCGGCCGAAGGCGGGATGGACGTCAACCTGGCGCTGGCGCTGATCGCCGCCGGTCGCGCCGCCGAAGTGGTGCCGCACCTGGCGGCGCTGCTCGAACAGATCAGTCCGCTGCTGCGCTTGCTGCGGCAGCAGCGGGAGCTACAGAACCCGGCGGCCGCGCAGACCGCCGACAACAACGCAAACCGGATGGCGGAGGACCGACGCAATGCAGACGTACAAGGAGTTTCACGCCCGCTCGCTCGCTGACCGCGATGCCTTCTGGGCCGAGCAGGCGCGCCTGATCGACTGGCGGCAGCCGGCACAACGCACGCTCGACTACAGCCGGCCGCCGTTTGCGCGCTGGTTCGTCGGCGGCACCACCAACCTGTGCCACAACGCCGTCGACCGCCACCTGGCGGCGCGCGCCGCACAGGCGGCGCTGGTCTACGTCTCGACCGAGACCGGCGAGGAAAAGACCTACACCTACGCTCAACTGCATCGCGAGGTGAACCGGATGGCCGGCATCCTGCGCGGCCTGGGCGTCGGCGTCGGCGACCGCGTGCTCGTCTACATGCCGATGATCCCCGAGGCGGTGTTCGCGATGCTCGCCTGCGCCCGCATCGGCGCCATCCACTCGGTGGTGTTCGGCGGCTTCGCCTCGGTCAGCCTGGCCACGCGCATTGACGACGCCAGGCCGGCGGTGATCGTCAGCGCCGACGCCGGCTCGCGCGCCGGCAAGGTGGTGCCGTACAAGCCGCTGCTCGACGAGGCGATCCGCCTGGCGCAGTTTCCGCCGCGCAGCGTCGTGCTGGTCGACCGCGGCTTGGCGCCGATGGCGCGCGTGACCGGACGCGACCTCGACTACGCGCACCTGCGCGCCGCGCACATGAACGACGAGGTCGCCTGCGAATGGCTGGAGAGCTCGCAGCCAAGCTACATCCTGTACACCTCGGGCACCACCGGACGGCCGAAGGGCGTGCAACGCGACACCGGCGGCTACGCAGTGGCGCTGGCGGCGTCGATGCCGCAGATCTTCTGCTGCCAGCCGGGCGAGACTTTCTTCTGCACCAGCGACATCGGCTGGGTGGTCGGCCATAGCTACATCGTCTACGGGCCGCTGATCGCCGGCTGCACGACGATCCTGTACGAGGGCACGCCGCTGCGGCCGGACGCCGGCATCTGGTGGAGCCTGGTCGAGAAGTACCGGCCGGTGTCGATGTTCTCGTCGCCAACCGCGATCCGCGTGCTGAAGAAGCAGGATCCGGCGCTGCTCAAGAAGTACGACCTGTCGAGCCTGAAGCTGCTGTTTCTCGCCGGCGAGCCGCTCGACGAGCCGACCGCGCGCTGGATCGCCGACGGCATCGGCAAGCCGATCGTCGACAACTACTGGCAGACCGAGACCGGCTGGCCGATCCTGGCGATCCCGCGCGGCGTCCAGCCCCTGCCCTCGAAGTTCGGCTCGCCCGGCGTGCCCTCGGCCGGCTACGACGTGCGCATCCTGTCGGAAGTCGACGGCTCAGAGATCGGCGCCAACCAGAAGGGCGTGGTGGCGATCGAAGGGCCGCTGCCGCCGGGCTGCATGAGCACCGTCTGGGGCGACGACGAGCGCTTCGTCAAGACCTACTGGACCAGCGTTCCCAACCGGATGGTCTACTCGACCTTCGACTGGGGCATCCGCGACGACGACGGCTACTTCTTCATCCTCGGCCGTACCGACGACGTGATCAACGTCGCCGGCCACCGGCTCGGCACGCGCGAGATCGAGGAGTCGATCAGCTCGCACCCTAACATCGCCGAGGTGGCGGTGGTCGGCGTGGCGGATCAACTCAAGGGTCAGGTGGCGATGGCCTTCGCGGTCGTCAAGGACGCCGCGAAAATCGCCACGCCCGAACTGCGCAGCGCGCACGAGGCCGACGTGCTCAGGACCGTCGACGCCCAGCTCGGCGCGGTGGCGCGGCCGGCGCGCGTGCACTTCGTCAGCGTGCTGCCGAAGACCCGCTCCGGCAAGCTTCTGCGCCGCTCGCTGCAGGCGATCTGCGAAGGCCGCGACCCGGGCGACCTGACGACGATTGAAGACCCGAGCGCGCTCGAGCAGATCCGCGCCGCGCTCGCGGGCTGAAGTAAGCTCGCGCGCCGTCCGCGTGCGCCGCGCGCCGCATTGCTAGCGCGCGGCGCGCTACCTTGCGATGAACGAACACCTGAGCTTCACCTATCTAGCCGGCGCCGTCCTGGTGCCGCCGGTGTCGCTGATCCTGCTGGCACTGCTCGGCCTGGCACTAGTGCGCCGGCGGCGCGCGCTCGGCTTAGGCCTCAGCGCCGCCAGTCTGGTGGCGCTGCTGGCGTTGAGCCTGCCGGCGGTGGCGTTTTCGCTGATGAGCCGGCTCGAGGGACCGCCGTTGCCCAACAGCCGCGCCGTCGGCGATGCGCAGGCGATCGTGATCCTGGCCGGCGGCGTCTCGCGCGGCGCGGTCGACTGGGGCGGTGCCACCGTCAACCTGTTCACGCTGCAGCGGCTGCGCTACGGCGCCTGGCTGGCGCGCGAGACGCGGCTGCCGGTGTTGATCACCGGTGCGGCGCCGCGCGACGAACTGCCCGGCGAGGCGGCGCTGATGCGCGATGTCCTGCAGCACGAGTACGGCGTCCCGGTGCGCTGGATCGACGAGCGCGCGCGCACCACCGCCGGCAATGCGCGCGAGTCGGCGGCGATCCTGCGTGACGCCGGCGTGCGCAGGGTGGCGCTGGTGACCAGCGCCTTCCACATGCCGCGCGCGCAGCGTGCCTTCGAGCGCGCCGGCCTGCAGGTGGTGGCCGCGCGCACCGGCTATTTCGGTTTCGCCGGCGGCCGCCTGCGCGCCGTTCATCTGGTGCCCAACGGCGATGCGCTGCGCCTGAGTTATCTGGCGCTGCGCGAGATGGCCGCCAACCTGATGTACCTGCTGATCGACCGCGAGTAGACGGCCGCGCGGTCGCCACACCCATGGAGGATGAGATGCGCACCCGCCCTGCCCTGACCCTGGAAGACGCGCGCGCGATCGCCGCCGCCGCGCAAGCCGAAGCTGCGCGCAACCACTGGGCGGTGACGATCGCGATCGTCGATGACGGCGGTCATCTGCTGTGGCTGCAGCGACTCGACGGCGCGCCGCCGATCTCGGCCTACATCGGCGCCGAGAAGGCGCGCAGCGCCGCCCTCGGCCGGCGCGAGACCCGCGTCTACGAAGAGATGATCAACCAGGGCCGCAGCGCCTTTCTCTCGGTGCCGCTGCTGCAGGGCATGCTCGAAGGCGGCGTGCCGATCCTGGTCGACGGCCAGGTGGTGGGCGCGGTCGGCGTCTCGGGCGTCAAATCGAGCGAGGACGCGCAGATCGCCAAGGCCGGCATCGCCGCGCTTGGCTGATCGGCGAGACGGCCGCCCTCGGGCCCCAGCGGCCATCAATCCTCCGTGGCGAGCGCCGCGCGCCGGCCGCGCTCGACGTCAACCTTCGCCAGCACCAGCAGCCCGGCGACGAAGTACAGGCCGGTGATCATCATCGCCAGCCGGTGGTCGTTGTCGGACAGCCAGGTCACGAGGCCGTAGGTGATCGGCCCGACGATCGCCGACAGCCACACCGCCGTGTTCCACAGCCCGTAGAACTCGGCCAGCCGGCGCCGCGGCGCGAACAGACCGACCATCGCCCGGCCGGCGCTCTGGCTCGACCCCATGCACAGTCCGGCGAGATTGGCGGCGATCCAGAAGCCGACTGCACCGGTGCTGGCGCTGGCCACAGCGATCATCGTGATCCAGCCGACGATGGTCAGCGCCAGCGCCCGCTTGTGGCCGACCGCGTCCTGCACGTAGCCGAAGGCGAAGGCGCCGGCGGCAGCGGTGATGTTGACGAGTAAAACGAGCAACATCGTCTGCGCGGTATCGAAGCCCATCACCTGCTGCGCGTAGATCGCCGCCAGCGCAATCACCACCGACAGCCCGGCCTGGTACAGCAGCCCGCAGACCATGAGCCAGCCGAAGTCGCGGTAGTCGCGGATGCGACTGAGCGTGTGCCACAGGCGCGCGGTCGATTCGCGCACGACCGTGCGCACCGAGGCGTGCGAGTGCGGCAGCGCGCGCTCGCGCAGCACGAGAAAGAGCGGCAGTGACGCCAGTGCGTACAGCGAAGCCGTGATCAGCATCGTCACCGGCACGTACTCGGTGGCCGGCGCGCCGCCGGCCTGTGCCGCCAAAACGTAGGCAAGCGACAGCGCCAGCGACAGCAGACCACCCAGGTAGCCGACGCTCCAGCCCCAGCCCGAAACTTTGCCCAGCGCCTCCGGCCGCGCCAACTCGGGCAAGAAGGCGCTGTTGAACGCGACGCTGGCGGCGAAACAGAAGTTCGAGACGACCACCAGCGTCGCCGCCAGCCACAGGTCGCCGTCGCCCACCAGCGCCAGCAGCGCGGTGGCGATCACGCAGCCCGCGGTCACCACGCCCAGCAACCGCTTTTTCGCCGCGTGCACGTCGGCGAAGGCGCCCAGCGCCGGCATCACCAGCATGCCGAGGGCGTAGGACACCGACAGCACGACCGTCCACGCCAGCGTCGCCCACGGCGCCCCCTGCGCCACCACGGCGACGAAGTAGGCGTTGAACACCGCCGTCAGCACCACGGTCGTGTAGCCGGAATTGGCGAAGTCGTACATCGCCCACGCCAGCACTTCCTTGCGGGGCACGTCCGGATTCAGGGCCTTGGGATCGAACAGCGGCATCGGCGCTCCTTGCGCAGCCGCGATGCTAGCCGCGCCCGCGTTGCCGCCGTGTGGCGGCCTCAGGCGCTGCCGGCGGCGATCGCGCGCTGGAGATTGCGCCGTGCGATGTGCTCGTAGCGCAGGCGAAAGGCGGGCAGACAGTAGATCTCAGGCCGCTCCAGCAAGCGCCCGAAGAAGGCAATTCGCCGCCGCTGGAAACGGCTCCAGGCCTGGGCGTCGTCGGCCACCGGCCACAGCGGCCGCTGCTCGGCGAACACCGCGCGCGAATGACGCTCGAACTCCAGCTCGCCCGCGGCCAGTCGCAGCAAGTCGAGATCGAGCACCAGACGCGCGCTCTCGCTGCGCGGCAGATGGTCGGCGGTGTCGATCACGATCCGCATCGCCAGATCGAGCACCGGTGCCGGCACGCCGGCACCGTAGACGCGCAGCAGTTGCGCCGACATCGCCTCGTTGCTGCCGCGCGCGGCGCCGGGCACGTAGATTGCGTCGTGAAACAAGATCGCCAGCGACTGCTCGGGCTGCGGCGGGCCTGCGATCGCCAGCGCGCCGTCGAGCATCTCGCGCACGTGGGCGCGGTTGTGATAGTGGCGATGCGGCTCGCCGTAGAAGGCGAGCACCTGGTCGATGCGCGTCGTCGGATAGCCGAGCGCCAGCAGCGGCGCCAGCGCCGGGTGACGATGGTCGAGCGCCGTGTCTGCCGCTGGAGAAGGCGCGTACATGGCCACGATCCTAGGAGCCGGCCGTCGCCGCCGCCTAGCGAATATTCCGGTCCGCCGGCGGACAACCGCCCGCAGCCGCGTTGCGGTTGACGCCAGCTTGGCCGCTGCAATCGCGCGTCACTGGCGCGCGGCCATGGGCCACTCGGACTGCGCACGGCGCGCGACGCGTGTTCACAGGTGGCTCGCCGCGGCATCCGCCCGTGGCACCGTTCGCTCGAAGCGCATGCGGGTGACAGGACTACATCGATCGGCCGATGGCCGCGCGCGCCGATGATTGCCGACACTGCACCCGTTCCCCTTGTCGCACCTCGAGCCATGCGCATCGTCCCCCCTCTAACCGCGGCCGCGCCGGCGAAATCCGCCGCGGCGACAGCCGCCAAGTCCTCGCTACGACTGGAGGCACGCGGCCCGTCGACGCGGCCGCTGCCACCGACCGGCGAGACGCGCGAGCAGCTCGAGCGCGAGCTCGACCGCGTCCAGCACGGTTTGCTCGGCGAGCGCGCAGGCTTCGGCCAACAGTTGAACTGGCTGCTGCTGTCGCAGGCGCTGCTGCTCAACGCCTTCCTGATCGTGCTCGTGTTCGGCTGGTCGACGCCGCTGCCGGGCAGGCGCGCACTGCTCGCCGGGCTGGCCCTGTTCGCCGCAGTGCTGGCAATCCTGATCGTGCTCGCCTTGCGCGGCGCGCGCGACTCCATGCTGTCGCTGCAGGAACTGCGCAAGACGATCGAGGCGCGACTGCACAAGGACTTCCAGCGCGCGCCGCTGTTCGCGCCGCGCGCGCTCGTCACGCGCAGCCTCGCCACGGCCGCCGGCGGACTGCTGCCGGCAGCGATCGTCGCCGGCTGGATCGCACTCGGCCTGTATGCGCTCGCGGCGCCTTTCCCGCCGACTGCCGGGCCGCAGCGCGACCTCGGCGCGCCGACCTCGGCGTCGACTTCGCCGCGGCCGCTCCGTGCCCAGGATTCGAGCCGATCGGCCGCCGCTCACAGGCAGGCCGCACCGGCACCAGGTGAGCCGGCTGCGGCCGAGCACGCCGAACCGGAACCGGTGGCAGCCGCGCACCGAAACCGCGGCTTCAAGTGGTAGGCGCCGGCTGCGCCTGGCTTGCGATGCGTTGTTGCTGACATTGGTGCTGGCGCCGGACGGCGCTTCGCCATCGAGCCGCAGACGCTTGGAGCGCATGCCGACCCGCGGACGGGCTCGAAGGCGAAGCCGGCCGTCACGACCCTTCGCGCCCGCTTCCTTGCGTTGCCCGACCCGACCCGCGAACGGCGACCGCCGAACCATGCCCGCAAGGCCGCTCGTTGTACAGATTGTCTGTACACTTGCTGCGCATCGACTCGGAGCGCATATGAGTGCCGTCAACGTCACAGAACTGCGGCAGAACCTGCCCGCGTACTTGGCCAAGGTAAGCCGGGGCAGCCGAATCAAGGTCACGTCTCGCGGACACGTGATCGCGGAGCTCGTCCCCCCTTCTGCCGGAAAACGCGACGCCGCGGCAGCGCGCGCGCGCTTGATCGGCAGCGTGCTCCGGTACGAGCGGCCACTCGATCCGGTGTTCGACGCCACCGAGTGGGAGATGAACCGTTGATCGTGCTCGACACCCACGCACTGGTCTGGTGGGTCTCCGGTGACCGAAGCCTCTCGACGCGGGCAAGGCGCGCGATTCAGAGCGCCCTCAAGGCGGGAGCCGTTTCTGCCTCGGCCATCAGCGTGATGGAGATCGCGACCGCAGTGCGCCGCGGCCGGCTCACGCTCAGTCTTCCATTCGAGCCGTGGCTGGCGGCCATGCGTTCGCTCCCCGAACTGCGGTTCGAACCCGTGACCGCGGAGATCGCTGCGCTCGCCGGCTCGTTCGACGGCGCGATGCACGGAGATCCGGCGGACCGCCTCGTCGCCGCGACGGCGCGCGCCCTGGGCGCCCGCCTGGTCACGGCGGACGAACGGCTTCGCGCGGTGCCCGGCATCGTGACCGTCTGGTAGCGCCTGCCGGGTGTCTTCCGGTACCGAGAACGTCAGACCCGCGACCAGACGGGCCGCAGCCGGTGGGACACGACCGGCAACAGCGCTAAGCCGGGCCCCGATCGATCAGCCGGCTCCCTCCCGCTCGGGCCTTGCCCAGGAAGGACGCCGCTTCTCGATGAACGCCTGCACGCCTTCCTGCGCCACCTCGTCGATCATGTTGCAGGCCATCGTCTGGCCGGCAAGCTGGTAGGCGGCGTCGATCCCCATCTCCAGTTGCCGATAGAAGAGACCTTTGCCCATCGCGATCGACGCCGCCGGCTTGGCGACGATCGACTGCGCCAGCCGCTCGATCTCGGCGTCGAGCTGCTCGGCCGGCACCACGCGGTTCACCAACCCGCGCTCGAGTGCACCGGCAGCGTCGACGAAGTCGCCGGTGACCAGCATCTCGAAGGCCTGTTTGCGGCCAACGTTGCGCGACAACGGCACCGACGGCGTCGAGCAGAACAGCCCGAGGTTGATGCCCGAGACCGCGAACCGGGCGGCGTCCGAGGCGACCGCCAGATCGCACATCGCCACCAACTGGCAGCCGGCGGCGGTGGCGATGCCGTGCACGCGCGCGATCACCGGCTGCGGCAGGCTCTGGATGCGCAGCATCATGCGCGCGCAGTCGGCGAACACCTTGCGGTAGTAGTCGAGGTCCGGGTTGGCCCGCATTTGCCGCAGGTCGTGGCCGGCGCAAAACGCCTTGCCGGCGCCGCCGATCACGACCACGCGCGCGCTCCCGTCGGTGGCGATCGCGTCGAGCGATGCCTGCAGCGCCTCCAGCATCTCCTCCGACAGCGAGTTGAACTGCGCCGGGCGATTGAGGGTCAGGTACACGACGCCGCCTTGGCGCCGTTCGAGCACGAGCGGCTCGAGCTGGGTCGAGGTGTTCGGTGCGTTCATGCGGCTCTCCTAGACGTCGATCGCCGAGGCCGATTTGGCCTGCCGGCGCAGGATGAACTTCTGGATCTTGCCGGTGCTGGTCTTCGGCAGCGGGCCGAAGACGAAGTGCTTCGGCGCCTTGAAGCCGGCCAGGTGCTGGCGGCAAAAGGCGCGCAGCTCGTCGGCGGTCAGCGAGGTGCCCTCGCGCAGTTCGACGAACGCGCACGGCACTTCGCCCCATTTCGGATCGGGTTGCGCCACCACCGCCGCGGTCATCACCGCCGGATGCCGGTACAGCACGTCCTCGACCTCGAGCGACGAGATGTTCTCGCCGCCCGAGATAATGATGTCCTTGCTGCGGTCCTTGATGCGCAGGTAGCCGTCGACCTGCATCACCGCCAGGTCGCCCGAGTGGAACCAGCCGCCGGCGAAGGCTTCGCGCGTCGCCTCTTCGTTCTTCAGGTAGCCCTTCATCGTGATGTTGCCGCGGAACATCACCTCGCCGATCGTCTCGCCGTCGGCGGGCACCGGCCGCATCGTCTGCGGGTCGAGCACGGCAACCGCTTCGGCCATCGGATAGCGCACGCCCTGGCGGCCGTTTTTCAGCGCCCGCTCGCCGACCGGAAGCTCGGCCCACTCGGGTTGCTTGGCACATACGGTTGCCGGGCCGTAGACCTCGGTCAGGCCGTAGACGTGCGTGAGGTCGAAGCCGAGCCGGTCCATGCCCTCGATCATCGCCGCCGGCGGCGCCGCCGCCGCCACCATCGCGTGCACCTTGTGCGCGATGCCCTGCCGCAGCTCGGCCGGCGCGTTGATCAGCATCGAGTGCACGATCGGCGCGCCGCAGTAGTGCGTGACCCTGTGTTCGCGGATCGCATCGAAGATCGGCTTGGCCTCGACCCGCCGCAGGCACACATGGGTGCCGGCCATCGCCGCCACCGTCCACGGGAAGCACCAGCCGTTGCAGTGGAACATCGGCAGCGTCCACAGATAGACCGGGTGCTGCGGCATCGCCCAGACGAGGATGTTCGACACCGCGTTCAGGTAGGCGCCGCGATGGTGATAGACGACGCCCTTGGGATTGCCGGTCGTCCCCGAGGTGTAGTTGAGCGCGATCGCGTCCCATTCGTCGCCCGGACGCGGCCAGTCGAAGTCCGGCGATCCCTGCGCCAGCAGGCTCTCGTAGTCGAGCGCGCCGATGCCTTTGCCGGCGCCGTCGTAGAGCGGATCGTCGACGTCGATCACCTCGATCCTGCGGCCCGACTGCGCCAGCGCCGCGCCGGCGACGGCGGCGAACTCGCGGTCGACGATGAACAGCTTCGCCTCGCCGTGCTCGAGCATGAAGGCGACCGAGGCGGCATCGAGCCGGGTGTTGATCGCATTGAGCACGCAGCCGGCCATCGGCACACCGTAGTGCGCCTCGACCATCTCGGGCGTGTTGGCGAGCAGCGCCGCCACCGTGTCGCCGCGGCCCAGACCGCGCAGCGCCAGCGCATGCGCGAGCCGGCGGCTGCGCGCATAGGTCTGGCCCCAGGTGCGGCGGATCGCCCGCTCGCCGCTGCCATGCACGACCGCGGTCAGTTGCGGATGCACGATGCCGCTGCGCTCGACGAAGGCGAGCGGCGTCAGCGGCGCAAAGTTCGCCGCGTTGCGTTCCAGCCCCTGGTCGTAGATGGTGGGGGACATAGGGGATTCGGGATTCGGGATTCGGGACTTGGGATTCAGGATTCAGGATTCAGGGAGGGGCGAAGCAGGCGCGGACTACAGCGGGCTGGTGGCATGACGAACCCCGAATCCTGAATCCCGAATCCTAGAGTTGCGCAAGGACCTTCAGATGCGCGGCGACGCTGCGCGCCAAGGCGCTCAAGTTGTAGCCGCCTTCGAGGGTGCTGACGATGCGGCCGCCGGCGTGCAGGTCGGCGAGTTCCATCAGCCGCCGGGTCATGTAGACGTAGTCGGACTCGACCAGGCCCATCTGGCCGAGGTCATCCTCGCGGTGGGCGTCGAAGCCGGCCGAGATGAAGATCATCTGCGGCGCGAAGGCGTCGAGCGCCGGCATCCAGACTTCGTCGACCACCTGCCGCACCAGGTCGCCGCGCGTACCGGCGGGAAGCGGCACATTGATCATGTTTTTCGCGTGACTCTCGGCGCCGGTGTACGGATAGAACGGGTGCTGGAAGAAGCTCGCCATCAGCACGCGGTCGTCGTCGGCCAGGATCTCCTCGGTGCCGTTGCCGTGATGAACGTCGAAGTCGATCACCGCCACCCGCGCCAGCCCGTGCGCCGCCAGCGCATGGCGGGCGCCGATGGCGACGTTGTTGAAGAAGCAGAAGCCCATCGCCTGCGCGTGGCGCGCGTGATGGCCGGGCGGTCGCACGGCGCAAAAGGCATTGGCCAGCTCGCCGCGCAGCACGCGGTCCGTGGCCTCGACCACGGCGCCGGCGGCGCGCAGGGCCGCCTCCCAGGTGCCGGGGCTCATCGACGTGTCGGGGTCGATCGGGACGTAACCCTCCTTTGGTATTCTGGCTTCGAGCTTGGCGACGTAGTCGCGGCAGTGCGCGCGCTCGAGGGCTTCGCGCGCGATCGGCGGCGCGTCGACGTGGACCAGGTGCGGCAGCAGACCCACGGCGATCAGATGATCGTGGATCGCCGCCAGGCGCTCCGGACTCTCCGGGTGCCAGGAGCCCATCTCGTGTGCCGCGCACACGCTGTGAGTGACGTAGCCGGTGTCCACTGTCTCCCGTCCTTGCATCAAGCCGGTTGAACCTGGCCGGTGCGCCGCTGCGCACCGGCCGGCATGGCCTTTTCGTTTGGACCCAGTCTAATGCTAGAGAAACTGCGCACCTGCGCCGCCCAGATCGGTGCCGTGATCGTCGGCAAGGAACTCCAGGTGCGCCAGAGCCTGACCTGCCTGCTCGCCGGCGGCCACCTGCTGATCGAGGACGCCCCCGGCGTCGGCAAGACCACGCTGGCGCACGCGATCGCGCTGTCGCTCGGACTTCCGTTCCGGCGCCTGCAGTTCACCAGCGACCTGCTGCCGTCGGACGTGATCGGCGTCAGCGTCTACGACCGCAGCGACGGCCGCTTCGTCTTCCACCCGGGACCGATCTTCAGCGAGGTCTTGCTCGCCGACGAGATCAACCGCGCCAGCCCGAAGACGCAAAGCGCGCTGCTCGAGGCGATGGAGGAGGCGCAGGTCTCGGTCGACGGCCTGGCGCGGCCGCTGCCGCAACCGTTTTTTGTCATCGCCACCCAGAACCCGCTGCACCAGGTCGGTACTTTCCCTCTGCCCGAGTCGCAGCTAGACCGCTTTCTGATGTGCATCAGCCTCGGCTACCCGGACCGCGCCTCCGAGCGCTCGCTGCTCGCCGGCGAGGCGCGGCGCGACATGCTCAAGACCCTGCCGCCGCTGGCGCGTCCGGCCGACCTGGTGGCGGCGCAGGCCGCGGTCAAGACCGTCTACGCCTCGGCCGCCCTGCTCGACTACGTGCAGGCGCTGCTCGCGCACACGCGCGCCAGCGGCCGCTACGCCGAGGGTCTGAGTCCGCGCGCCGGCCTGGCCCTGCTCGCCGCCGGCCGCGCCTGGGCCTGGTTCGACGGCCGCGACCACCTGATCCCCGAGGACATCCAGAACGTGCTGCCCGCGGTGGCCGGCCACCGCCTGCACGCGACCCAGCGCGAAGGTACACGCGTGCTGCACGGCCGCGAACTGGTGTCGCAGTTGATCGAGGCGGTGGCGGTCTAAAAGGCCGGATTCGGGATTCGGGATTCAGGATTCAGAGAAGAACCACGTAGCGCTCGGTCACGCTTTTCCCCGAATCCCGAATCCCGAATCCCGAATCCAGTCATGCCCATCCCCGCCCACCCGCTCGCGCTTCGCATCGGCGACTGGATCGCCGGCCGCTCCGGTGTCGAGCCGGGCGAAGTGCTGCTCGACCGCAAGCGCGTCTACATCCTGCCGACGCGCGCCGGTGCGGTGTTCGCGGCGGCGATGCTGGTGCTGCTCGTGGCCTCGATCAACTACTCGCTGCAACTGGGGTTCCTGCTCACTTTCGTGGCCGCCAGCATGGCGATCGTCGGCATGCACCATACGCATCGCAACCTGGCGCGGATCACGCTGCGCGCGCAGCGCGCCGACCCGATCTTCGCCGGTGACGTCGCCACCTTCGAGCTGCTGGTGGCCAACCCGACGGTCGAGCAGCGCCTGGCCCTGCACTTCGGTTTCGCGCTGCACTTGAAGCGGCGCGGCGAGCGCGCACGGCGGCGACGCGAGCCGCCCGGCTTCTGGCTCGACCTGCCGGCGCGCGGCAGCGCCATCGCGCGCCTGAGCCTGCCGACGCGCCGGCGCGGGCGGCTCGCCTGCCCGCGCGTGCGCGTGCAGACGAGTTTTCCCTTCGGACTGTGGCGCGCCTGGGCCTATTACGCACCGCCGCTGGAGGTGCTCGTCTATCCGGCGCCCGAGCAGGACGCGCCGCCGCTGCCTCTGGCCGGCGGAAGCGGTCGTGAAGGCGCGGGGCTCGCCGCCAGCGGCGAAGACTTCGCCGGCGTGCGCCCGTACCAGGCCGGCGATCCGCGCAAGATGATCGCCTGGCGACTGGCGGCGCGCAGCGACGAGCTGCCGGTCAAGCTGTTCGAGGCGCCCTCGGGCAGCGAGCTCGCACTCGACTTCGAGCGGCTGCCGACGCAACTGGACACCGAGGCGAAGCTGTCGCGCCTGACGCGCTGGGTGCTGATCGCCGAGGCGGCGCAACTGCGCTACGCGCTCGCCCTGCCGGGCACGGCGATCGAACTCGGCAGCGGCGCTGCGCACCGCGCGCGCTGCCTGGCCGCGCTGGCGCTCTACGAGCTGTAGGAGCCAGGCATGGACAGCGCGCCGGTTGCCAGCGCCCGACCCGGGCCCGGCGCGCTACTGCGCCGGCTGCGCGACGCCACACTGATGCCGCAGGTGTCGAGCGCCGCGCGCGAACGGCGCGACCTGCTGGTGCTGCTGGCCGCGCTCGCGTTCATCGTCGCGCCGCACTTCACGCACCTGCCCTGGTGGGCCACCGCGCTGCTCGTCGTGCTGTGGTTTTGGCGCGTCTGGCTGGTGCTGGCACAGCGTCCACTGCCGGGCCGCTTCGCGATGCTGCCGCTGCTGGCGGCGGCCGCGGCCGCGGTCTGGCTCGAGCACGGCACGCTGCTCGGGCGCGATGCCGGCGTCACCTTCCTGCTGATGCTGCTGGCACTGAAGTTGCTCGAGATGCGGGCGCGGCGCGACGTGTTCGTGGTCGTGTTCCTCGCCTTCTTCATCCTGCTGACGCTGTTCCTGTTCGAGCAGGGCGTGCTCGTGGCGCTGCTGTCGCTCGCTGGCGTGCTGCTGCTCTTCTTCGTCCTGGTGAGCGTGAGCCTAGAGGACGGCGACCTGCACGCGCGCGTCAAGGCGCGGCTGGTCGGTCTGGTGTTCCTGAAGTCGGTGCCGCTGGCACTCGCCCTGTTCGTGCTCTTTCCGCGCCTCGACTCGCCGTTATGGGCGCTGCCGGGCGACGCCGACGCCGCCCGCACCGGACTGTCGGAGTCGATGGCGCCGGGCTCCGTCGGCCGACTGCTGCAGTCCGAACAGATCGCCTTTCGCGTGCGTTTCGCAGGCGCGCTGCCGCCGCCCGCCGAGCTCTACTGGCGCGGACCGGTGCTCGGCGTGTTCACCGGCCGCGCCTGGCTCGGCGGCGGCGAAGCCTCGGCGGCGGCGATCGAGGCGGCCGCGCAGCCGATCCACGAGTACACGATCACGCTCGAGCCGCACCGGCGCGACTGGCTGTTCGCGCTCGACCTCCCGGTCGGCCTCGACGGCGCCAGCGAGCTGGCGCCGCGCCTGCGCGCCGACGGCCAGTTGGTCGCCGGCCGCGCCATCGGTGAACGCGTGCGCTACACGCTGCGTTCCGCGAGCCGATACCGCTTCGGCGCCGATCCTTCGGCGCTGGCGCCGATCGAGGGACTGCGGCTGCCGGCCGGCTTCAACCCGCGCACGCTCGAGCTGGCGGCGCAACTGCGCCGCGACACAGCCGCGCAGGGCGCCGCCGGCAACGAGGCGCTGGTGCGCGAAGTCCTGCGGCGCTTTCGCGAGCAGGGCTTCCGTTACACGTTGCAGCCGCCGCCGCTCGGCCGGCATTCGGTCGACGAGTTCCTGTTCGACACCCGCGCCGGATTTTGCGAGCACTACGCGTCGGCCTTTGTCGTCCTGATGCGCGCACTCGAAATCCCGGCGCGCGTGGTCACCGGCTACCAGGGCGGCGAGTTCAATCCGGTCGACGGCTTTCTCACCGTGCGCCAGTCCGACGCGCACGCCTGGGCCGAGGTCTGGCTGTCGGGGCGCGGCTGGGTGCGGGTCGACCCGACCGCCGCGGTCGCCCCCGAGCGCATCGAACGCGCCGCGGGCGCCGCGCGCGCGGCCGCGGCCGGCGGCGCGGTATTCGGCGAACGCACCTTCGATCTGCTGCGCGCGCTGCGCTTCCAGTGGGAGGCGATCGAGAACGGCTGGAACCAGTGGGTGCTGTCGTACACGCCCGAGCGCCAGCGCGAGCTGCTGCGCCGGCTCGGGCTGGTGCCGGACACGAACACGCTGGCGCTGCTGTTCGCGACGGTGGTGAGCGCGATTCTCGCCGTGCTGGCGGTGATCTCGCTGCGCCACCGCAGCGAACGCGACCGGCTCGGCGAACTGCTGCTGCTGATGCGCGCGCGACTGGCCGCCGCCGGACTCGAGGTGCCGGCGTACTTCGGCCCGCGCGCGCTCGCCGAGCACGCGCAGCCGGTGCTGGAGGCGGCGAGCGCGGCCGAGACCCTTGCGCTCGCGGCCGAATTCGAGCGCTGGCGCTACTCGCGCGCCAACGGCGCACTTACCGGCCGCGCCCTGCGCGCCCTGCGCCGGCGCGTTCGGCGCTATCGTCCGCGCATCGCGCGTGCGCCGAAGGCCGCCCGTGTCGGGTCGGCGCGATGAGACGCCCGCCCGCGCATCGTCCGGCCGCCACACCCTAAGCGACTCGCCATGCATCGTCGCACCTTGCTGCTGGCACTGGCTGCGTGCGCCGCGCCGGGCGCCGCCCGCGCCGGCGCGCCCGCCTACCTGTTGCGACCCGAGGTGCAGCAGTGGATCGACGAGGTGGTGCGCGCGCACGGCATCGACCGCGCCTGGATCGAGTCGGCGTTCGCGCAGGCGCGCTACTCGGAGCCGGCCGAGCGCCTGACCACGCCCGGCCCGGCGGCGGCGCGCAACTGGCTCGCCTACCGCGAGCGCAACGTCGATCCGGTGCGCATCCGCGAAGGCGTGCGCTTCCTGCGCGCCGAGCGCGACGCCCTGGCGCGCGCCAGCGAGCGCTTCGGCGTGCCGGCCGAGGTGGTAGTGGCGGTGATCGGCGTCGAAACCGTGTTCGGGCGCCACACCGGCAGCCTGCGCACGCTCGACGTACTGCTTACGCTCGCCTTCGACTACACGCGGCGCGCGCCGATGTACCGCGAGGAGCTGGTGCAGTTCCTGCTGCTGTGTCTCGAGCAGGGCATCGACCCGCTGGCGCCGCGCGGCTCGTTTGCCGGCGCGCTCGGGCTGCCGCAGTTCATGCCCGGATCGATCCGCCGCTGGGCGGTCGACTTCGACGGCGACGGCCGCGTCGACCTCGGCGCCAGCCGTACCGACTCGATCGGCTCGGTCGCCAACTTCCTCGCCGAGCACGGCTGGCGGCGCGACCTGCCGCTGCAGTTTCGCGCCCGCGCCGAGCGCGAAATCTTCGACACGCTCGGCCGCGGCATCGTCGCCCTGCACTCCTGGCGCGACGTCGCCGCGCTCGGCGTGCACATCGACGGCGAACTCGAGCCGGAAACGCGCGTGCTGCTGATCGACCTGCCGTGGCGTCGCGCCAGCGGCGAAGAAGGCGTCGACTATCGCCTCGGCACGGTCAACCTGCAGGCGCTGCTGCACTACAACCGCAGCTACTTCTACGCCGCGGCGGTGGCCGACCTGGCGCAGGCGGTGAGCCTGCGCGCCACCGCGTAGAGACGGCGCCTACTCGTCGACCAGCCGGTTCAACTGCTGCGGATCGACGCGCGGCGCCGGCAACTCGTCGATCGCGATGCCGGCGCGCACGAGCGCAGCCTGCAGCCGCTCGATCTCATGCTGCTGGGCGGCGGCGTAGTCGATCAGCCCGTGCAGCGCCTTGGTCAGCGGATCGTCGCCCTCGGCGCCGACGCCGTAGGCCGAGAATCCCATGCGGTTGGCGGCGGCCTCGCGCTGCGCGTCGAGCTCCTTGTGCAGGATGCGCGCCGGATTGCCGACCGCGGTGGCACCGGCCGGCACCTCCTTGACCACGACCGCGTTCGAGCCGATGCGGGCGCCGTCGCCGACGCAAAAGCCGCCGAGCAGCTTGGCGCCGGCGCCGACGATCACGCCGCGGCCAAGCGTCGGATGGCGCTTGGCGCCACGCGCGAGCGAGGTGCCGCCGAGTGTAGCGCCGTGATAAATGGTGCAGTCGTCGCCGACCTGCGCCGTCTCGCCGATCACCACGCCCATGCCGTGATCGATGAACACGCGCCGGCCGATCTGTGCCGCCGGATGGATCTCGATGCCGGTGAGCCAGCGCCCCAGGTGAGAGACGAAGCGGCCGAGCCAGCGCAGACCGCAGCGCCAGCAGGCGTGCGCGAGGCGATGCAGCCACAGCGCGTGCAGCCCCGGGTAGCAGGTCAGGACCTCCCACGAGGTACGCGCCGCCGGATCGCGCTCGCGGATGCAGGCGATGTCCTCGCGCAGGCGGTCGAACATGTAAAGCGCCGAAGTGACGGAGGCACGATTCTACGGCGCGAGCGCGCGCGAACGCGGCCACGGCCCGCTTACACGCCGCGCTTGCCGCCGATGCGCTCGCGCTTGGGCCGTTCGAGCGCGGCGCAGATGCCGCGCAGCAGATCGATCTCGGCGTCGCTCGGGCGCGCGCGCGCGAATAGCCGCCGCAGGCGCGGCATCAGCTTCTTCGGCGCCGCCGGATCGAGAAAGCCGCTGGCGACCAGCGCCCGCTCCAGGTGGGCGTAGAAGGCCTCGAGCCGCTCGACGCTCGCCGCCGGCTCCTCCTCGAAGCGCGCCACGCGCGCCGGCGCACCGCCGGCCAGCGCCAGCCGCAGCTCGTAGGCGGCGACCATCACCGCCTGCGCCAGGTTCAGCGATCCGTGGCGCGCGTCGGCGGCGATCGCGCACAGCCGCTGGCACTGCCCGACCTGGTCGTTGGTGAGCCCCGAGCGCTCGCTGCCAAACACGAAGGCGACCTCGGCGCGGTCGCGCTCAAGTTCGCGCGCGGCGATCGCCGCCGCCGGGCGCAGTTCGAGCAGCGGCGGACCGAACTCGCGTTCGTAGCCGCTCAGCGCGAAGGCGAGCGAGACGCCGGCCAGCGCCTCGACCAGCGTCTCGTGCCGGCGCGCGGCCGCGAGCAGGTCGGCGCCGTGGGTGGCAAGCGCCAGGGCCTCGGCGTCGGTGGCAAACGACGCGCAGCGCGGCGCGACCAGGTGCAATTGCGCGAAGCCCATCGCCTTGAGCGCGCGCGCGGCGGCGCCGATGTTGCCCGCGTGGCTGGTCTCGACCAGGACGAAGCGCAGGCGTTGACTGGCGTCAGGACTCAGGAAGGCTCCGTGTCGCAGGCGGGACGCAGCAGCGCGCCCCGTACAATGCCGGCCAGTCTAGGGCCTGTAGACCTAGGACTCGCATGCGCGACTCATAGGCCTACAGGCTCTGTAGAGGTCGAGCGCGCTCGAGCGCGCGCCCGCTGCCGCCGCTCCTTTCCCCTCTGCTGCCCCCATGCATCCGATGCTCAACACGGCCGTCAAGGCCGCGCGCAAGGCCGGTTCGATCATCAACCGCGCCAGCCTCGATCTCGACCTGATCAAGGTCTCGTCCAAGGGGCGCAGCGACTTCGTCACCGAAGTGGACCGCGCCGCCGAGGCGGCGATCATCGACACGCTCAAGCGCGCCTACCCGGAGCACGAGATCCTGGCCGAGGAGTCGGGCGCCAGCAAGGCCGGCGGCGGCGAGTACACGTGGATCATCGATCCGCTCGACGGCACCACCAACTTCATCCACGGCTTTCCCCAGTACGCGGTGTCGATCGGACTGCAGCACCGCGGCGTGATCACGCAGGCGCTGGTCTACGACCCGACGCGCAACGAGCTGTTCACCGCCTCGCGCGGGCGCGGCGCCTTCCTCAACGACCGCCGCATCCGCGTCTCGCGCCGCACGAAGCTGGCGGAGTCGCTGATCGGCACCGGCTTCCCGTTCCGCCAGCTCGACCACCTCGACGAGTACGTGCGGATGTTCAAGCTGATCACCGAGCGCACCGCCGGCATCCGCCGTCCGGGCGCGGCCGCGCTCGATCTCGCCTACGTCGCCTGCGGCCGCCTCGACGGCTTCTGGGAGTTCGGCCTGTCGCCGTGGGACATCGCCGCCGGCAGCCTGCTGATCATCGAGGCCGGCGGCCTGATCGGCGACTTCGACGGCGCCGGCAATTACCTGAACTGCGGCCACGTCGTGTGCGGCACGCCCAAGGTGTACCCGCAGCTCCTGGCGCTGGTGCAAGACGTGCATCGACACGCCGCCGTCGCCGAACGAGTCGCAGCCCCGCTCTAGCGCGCGCCGCGACCGGCGCCACGCGCCACCCGCCCGCGCGCCCCCCGGCCGCCCACCACCCGCCGCCACCGCTTCGCCTTCGACCGAGCCGATGTCGAACGCCGAGCACACGCCGATGATGCAGCAGTACCTGCGCCTGAAGGCGCAGCATCCGGATCTGCTGCTGTTCTATCGGATGGGCGACTTCTACGAACTCTTCTACGCCGACGCCGAGCGCGCCGCGCGCCTGCTCAACATCACGCTCACGCGGCGCGGCGTCTCGGCCGGCGCGCCGATCCCGATGGCCGGCGTGCCTGCGGTCTCGGTCGAGCAGTACCTGGCGCGACTGGTCAGGCTCGGCGAGTCGGTGGCGATCTGCGAGCAGATCGGCGACCCGGCGACCGCCAAGGGGCCGGTCGAGCGCAAGGTGGTGCGCATCGTCACCCCGGGCACGGTGACCGACGCCGGACTGCTGAGCGCCAAGGCCGACGCGACCCTGGCGGCGCTGCACGTCGACCGCCGGCGCGGTGTTGCCGGGCTCGCCTGGCTGGTGCTCGCCAGCGGCGACCTGCGAGCTACCGAGACACCGCTGGCGCGACTGGCCTCGGAACTGGCACGCATCGCGCCCAGCGAGCTGCTGGTCGCCGAGGGCGTGGCCGAGACCCTGCCGGCCGGCGTCGTGCCGCCGTCGGTGCCGCGCTCGGCGCCGCGGCCGGTGCCGGACTGGCACTTCGATGCCGCGCGCGGGCGCGAGGCGCTGTGCCGGCAGTTCGAGGTCGCTACCCTGGCCGCTTTCGGCGTCGACGAGCGGCCGGCAGTGCTCGCCGCCTGCGCCGCCCTGCTCGCCTACGCGCAGCAGACGCAGTCGCAGCGGCTGGCGCATGTCGGCACGCTGCGACTGGAGTCTGAATCCGACTTTGTGGCGCTGGACGCCGCCACGCGCCGCAATCTTGAGCTGACCGAGCCGCTGTGGCGCGACGACGGGCCGACCCTGTTCGGCCTGCTCGACGGCTGCGCCACCGGCATGGGCAGCCGCCGGCTGCGCCACTGGCTGCACCATCCGCTGCGCGACCGCGCGCAGGCGGCCGCCCGCCACGACACGATCGAGGCGATGCTCGAAGGTGGCGCGCACACGGCACTGCTGGAAGCCCTGCGCCAGGTGCCCGACATCGACCGCATCGCCGGCCGCATCGCGCTGAAGAGCGCCCGGCCGCGCGAGCTGGCGGCGCTGCGCGACGCCCTGCCGCGGATCGAGACCGCGGCCGAGCGCGCGGCAGCACTCGAAGCGCCGCTGGCGCAGGCGCTGGCGCGCGCCGCCGCGCCGCCGGCCGGCCTGCACGCGCTGCT
>JBBIST010000008.1:0-59899 GCA_037441125.1 Burkholderiales bacterium | reverse complement strand
CCGGCCGGCGGCGGCGCGGGCGCGGCCGGCTTCGCCGCTGCCGCCGGCGCGGCGCCAGCCTTGGCGTCGGTATCGATGGTGGCGATCAGCTCGTTCGAGACCACGGTGCCGCCGTCGCCCTTGACCACGTTCGCCAGCACGCCGGCCGAAGGCGCCGGCACTTCGAGCACGACCTTGTCGGTCTCGACCTCGATCAGAACTTCATCGACGGCGACCGCCTCGCCCGGCTTCTTCTTCCATTGCAGCAATGTCGCTTCCGCGACCGATTCCGACAGTTGCGGAACCTTGACTTCGACGATGGGCATGTTCCTGTCCGATGTGCGAGGTCGAGCGTCCAGCGTCTAGCGAGACCCACGCTCGACGCTAGACGCTGGACACTAGACGTTTCACTTATTGAGCACAAATCCCTTGAGCTTGGCAAAAGCTTGGTCGATCAACGCCTTCTGTTGCTCGTTGTGCTTGGCGTAGTAGCCGACCGCGGGCGAGGCCGAGGGCGCGCGCCCGGCGTAGCCGAGCTTGTGGCCGTCGGCCATGCACTCCAGCAGGTGGTGCTGGATGTAGAACCAGGCGCCCTGGTTCTGCGGCTCGTCCTGGACCCAGACCACTTCGGCGAGCTGCGGGTATTTCTTCAGCTCGGCGGCGAGCGCCTTGTGCGGGAACGGATAGAGCTGCTCGATGCGCACGATCGCGACGTCGTCGTCGCCGCGCTCGGCGCGCGCGTGCACCAGGTCGTAGTAGACCTTGCCCGAGCAGGCGAGCACGCGCCGCGTCTTGGCGCGGTCGATTGCGCCGGCCTCGCCGATCACGGTGTGGAACTCGCCGCGCGCCAGTTCGGCAATCGGCGCGGTCGCGTCCTTGTGCCGCAGCAGGCTCTTGGGCGTCATGATCACCAGCGGCTTGCGGAACAGGCGGATCATCTGCCGGCGCAGCAGGTGGAAGATCTGCGCCGCGTTGGTCGGCTGCACCACCTGCATGTTGTTGTCGGCGGCCAGTTGCAGGAAGCGCTCGAGTCGGGCCGAACTGTGCTCGGGGCCCTGGCCTTCGTAGCCGTGCGGCAGCATCAGGGTCAGGCCCGACTGCCGGCCCCACTTGACCTCGCCGGAGCTGATGAACTGGTCGATCACCACCTGGGCGCCGTTGACGAAGTCGCCGAACTGCGCCTCCCAGATCACGAGTGCGTTCGGCTCGGCCGAGGAGTAGCCGTACTCGAAGCCGAGCACCGCCTCCTCCGACAGCACCGAGTCGATCACCAGGAACGGCGCCTGCTTGTCGCTCACGTGCATCAGCGGCACGTAGGCGCCGGCATCCCACTTCTCGCGGCTCTGGTCGTGCAGCACCGCGTGCCGGTGCGAGAAGGTGCCGCGGCCCGAGTCCTGACCGGTGATGCGCACCGGATAGCCGCTGGCGACGAGCGAGGCGAAGGCCAGGTGCTCGCCCATGCCCCAGTCGACCGGCAGCTTGCCTTCGCCCATCGCCCGCCGGTCGGCGATCACCTTCTCGACCAGCGGGTGCAGCTTGAAGTTTTCGGGGATGGTCGTGATCCGCTCCGCCAAGCGCCGCAGTTCGGCCAGCGGCAACGCCGTGTCGGCCTGATCGGTCCACTTGCGGTTCAGGAACGGCGACCAGTCGACCGCGTACTTGCTCTTGTAGTTGGTGAGCACCGGATCGACCGTGTGGCGGCCGGCGTCCATCGCCGTACGGTAGGCCTTGACCATCTCGTCGGGCTCGCCGGCCTTGAGCGTGCCCTGGGTCACGAGCTTGTCCGCATACAGCCGGCGCGTGCCCGGATGCTGGCCGATCTTCTTGTACATCAGCGGCTGCGTGACCGCCGGCGTGTCCTGCTCGTTGTGGCCGAGGCGGCGGAAGCAGACGATGTCGATCACCACGTCCTTGCGAAACTCCTGGCGGTAGTCCATCGCCAGTTGCGTGCACAGGACGACCGCCTCCGGGTCGTCGCCGTTGACGTGCAGCACCGGCGCTTCGATCATCTTCGCCACGTCCGAGCAGTAGCTGCTCGAGCGCACGTCGCGCGGATCGGAAGTGGTGAAGCCGATCTGGTTGTTGATCACGATGTGCACGGTGCCGCCGGTGCGGTAGCCGCGCGTCTGTGCCAGGTTGAGCGTCTCCATCACCACGCCCTGGCCGGCGAAGGCGGCATCGCCGTGCACCAGCACTGGCAGCACCTGGTCGCGCCGGTTGCCGCCGCGCCGGTCCTGGCGCGCGCGCACCGAGCCTTCGACTACCGGGTTGACGATCTCCAGGTGCGAGGGATTGAAGGCGAGCGACAGATGCACGGGGCCACCGGGCGTCGACACGTCGCTTGAGAAGCCGTTGTGGTACTTGACGTCGCCGGCCGGCAGGTCGCTGGCGTGCTTGCCTTCGAACTCGGCGAACAGGTCGGCCGGCATCTTGCCGAGCGTGTTCACCAGAACGTTCAGGCGGCCGCGGTGCGCCATGCCGATGACGATCTCCTCGACGCCGCGGCTGCCGGCGCGCTGGATCAGCTCGTCCATCGCGGCGATGAAGCTCTCGCCGCCTTCGAGCGAGAAGCGCTTCTGGCCGACGTACTTGGTGTGCAGGAAGCGCTCCAGGCCCTCGGCCGCGGTCAGCCGCTCGAGGATGTGGCGCTTGGCCTCGGCGCCGAAGGCGGGCGTGGCGCGGATCGACTCCAGCCGCTGCTGCCACCAGCGCTTCTCGGCCGGGTCGGCGATGTACATGAACTCGGCGCCGATCGTTCCGCAGTAGGTCTGGCGCAGCGCCTTGACGATCTCGCGCAGCGTCATCTGCTCCGGGCCGAAGTACGTGTTGGCCGCCGAGAACTCGGTGTCCATGTCGGCTTCGGTCAGGTCGTAGAACGCCGGCTCGAGCTCGGGGATGCTCGGCCGCTCCTGCCGCTTGAGCGGATCCAGATCGGCCCAGCGGCTGCCGAGGAAACGGTAGGCGGCGATGATCGACTGGACGTGGACCTGCTTGCGTGCCACCGACAGGTCGGTCGGCGCCACCTTCGGCCGCAGGGCCCCGGCCTTGGCGCGCTGCGCGAAGGACTCGACGATCGGCGCATGGGCGACGTCGGGCGAAGCGATCGAGCCGTCGGCCGCCGGCACCAGTTGCATCTGGTCGAAATAGGCGCGCCACTTGTCGGGCACGCTGCCGGGATTGTCGAGATAGCGCTCGTAGAGCTCTTCGACGTAGGGCGCGTTGCCCCCAAAGAGGTACGAATTGAGCTGGAACTGCCGCATCATCAGCGTTCACCTTTCCGGGCGCTTCGCCCTTCGGATGCAGGAAACCTCTCGGTCCTTCCGCGCCCCGGCCAGGCCGGTTGACGGATAGCTGCTTCGCGTTGGCGAAACCCCGTGGTTTCGTCAAGCAAAACGGTCGCCGACGATAGCACGCGAGGTGCCGCGTCGAACGCAGGCGCGAGCCGATGCGGCGCCGCGACCGCCCGAGGCGCGCGCGGCCGATGGGCCACCGGGCGGCGATCGAGAACCGCAGTCGGCTCACTGTCGGGTGCGCAAAAGCGCGCGGACTTGCCGAACATCAAAGCGGCCTTCGCGCAGCGGCGGACAGTCGCGCCTAAGCATGGCGAGCGTTGCCGGAACAAAAGCAAGTCCGACCGGCCGCAGGGCGCTCGCCCAGGAGGAAGACAAAAATCATGAGCGAGAACCCGCCGGCGGCGACCTTCGAGGTCGTTGCGCGCGAAGACTTTTCCGAGGTCACTTTCCTGCTCGAGGTCAGGCACCCGCAGATGGCGCGGGCGGCCCGTCCCGGGCAGTTCGTGATCGTCATGGAGCACGAGCACGGCGAGCGCATTCCGCTCACCATCGCCGACTTCGACCGCGAACGCGGCACGATCACGCTCGTGATCCAGGCGGTCGGCAAGACCACGCGCGAGATGCAGCGCAACTGCGCCGTCGGCAGCCGCCTGTTCGCGCTCGTCGGCCCGATGGGCATCCCGAGCCACATCGGCGCCGCCAAGAAAGTCGTGTGCGTCGGCGGCGGCCTCGGCGTCGCACCGGTGTATCCGCAGGCGCGCGCCTACAAGGAAAGCGGCGCCTATGTGATCGGTGTGATCGGCTTTCGCAACAAGGACCTGATCTTCTGGCGCGACAAGTTCGCGCGTGTGTGCGACGAGCTGATCGTCTGCACCGACGACGGTTCGGCCGGCATCAAGGGGCTGGTGACTGAGGGCATCAAGCAGTCGATCGCCCGCCACCGCGACATCGATGAAGTGGTCGCGATCGGCCCGCCGATCATGATGAAGGGCTGCGCCGAGTCCACGCGCGCGCACGGCATCCGCACCGTCGTCAGCCTCAACCCGGTGATGGTCGACGGCACCGGCATGTGCGGCGGCTGCCGCGTCAAGGTCGGCGATCAGATCAAGTTCGCCTGCGTCGACGGGCCCGACTTCGACGGTCATCAGGTCGACTTCGGCGACCTGATGGCGCGCCTGGTTCGCTACAAGCGCGCCGAGGGCGAAGCGCTGGCCAAGTTCGAGGCCTCGTGCCGGCTCAGCGGCAGCCCCGCCGCCGACCTCGAGGCGACGCTGTTCGCCGAGGATCGGCCCTCAACGGACGGCTGAGCCATGGCGGCGAAGAAGAAAACCATCCGCACGATTCCGCAGGAACGCACGCCGGTGCAGGAGCGCGATGCGGCCGAGCGCGCGCGCAACTTCAAGGAAGTCTCCTGCGGCTACCGGATCGAAGAGGCGCTGCGCGAGGCCGAGCGCTGCCTGCAGTGCGCCGACGAGCCCTGCGTGCGCGGCTGTCCGGTCGGCATCGACATCCCGGGCTTCATCAAGAAGATTGGCGAAAAGCACTACCACGGCGCCTACGACATCATCACCGACACCAATCTGCTGCCGTCGATCTGCGGTCGCGTCTGCCCGCAGGAAAACCAGTGCGAAGGCGTGTGCACGGTCGGCGAGCCGGGCACCGGCCTCGAGCCGGTGGCGATCGGCCGGCTCGAGCGCTTCGTCGGCGACATGGCGATCGCCGAGGGCTGGGAGAACGTGCCCTACATTGAGCCGAGCGGCTACCGCGTCGGCATCGTCGGCGCCGGTCCCGCCGGCATGGCCTGTGCCGCCGACATGGCCAAGGCCGGCTGCGAGGTCGTGGTCTACGAGGCCTTCCACACGCCGGGCGGCGTGCTCAAGTACGGCATCCCGGACTTTCGCCTGCCGAACGAGGTGATCGACGCCGAGATCGACAAGGTCAAGCGCCTGGGCGTGCGCTTCGAGTGCAACACGCTGGTCGGGCGGCTGTTCACGATCGAGCAGATGCTCACCGAGATGGGCTTTGACGCGGTGTTCATCGGCACCGGCGCCGGCTACCCGAGCTTCATGGGCATCCCCGGCGAGTCGTTGAACGGCGTGCTCTCGGCCAACGAACTGCTCACCCGCTGCAACCTGATGCGCGCGCGCGACTTCCCGAACTTCGACACGCCGCTGCAGCCGGGCAAGCACGTCGCCGTGATCGGCGCCGGGAACACGGCGATGGACGCGCTGCGCGTGTCGCTGCGGCTGGGCGCCGAGTCGGTGCACTGCATCTACCGTCGCTCGAAGAAGGAGGCGCCGGCGCGGGTCGAGGAAGTGCATCACGCCGAGGAGGAAGGCGTGGACTTCAACTGGCTCACGGCACCGGTCGAGATCCTCGGCGACGCCGACAACAACGTGCGCGCTCTGCGCTGCGTAAAAATGGAGCTGGGCGAGCCCGACGCCTCGGGCCGGCGCAAGCCGGTGGTCGTGCCCGGCAGCGAGTTCGAGTTCGCCTGCGACATGGTCGTGTTCGCGATCGGCACCAACGCCAACCCGATCCTCGGCCAGACCACCAAGCTCAAGCTCAACCGGCGCGGCTACATCGACACCGACGATGACCTCGCCACTTCGATGGCGGGCGTGTACGCCGGCGGCGACATCGTCACCGGTGCCGCGACCGTGATCCAGGCGATGGGCGCCGGGCGCCGCGCCGCGCGCAGCATCAAGGCCTACCTGGGACTGCGCGACAGCGACTCGGTCTACGCCGCTACCGCCGGCCCGCGCCGCTTCGGCATCGCGCCCGAAGAGCACGGGCTGGCCCGCATCCGCCTCGCCTGAGGTCGCGCCTTGGTACCTGAGGATCCCGGAATGAAAGACCCCGTAGTACTCGACAGCCCGCCCCAGGCCGGGGCCGGCAGCCGGCGCACGGTCACCCTGGCCGAGCACATCGTCGAAGTGATCAGCGACTCGGGCGAGGGCGCGCAGCGCTGCGGCCAGTCGCTGGCGGCGATCGCCGCGCGCAGCGGCAACGGCATCTGGACGGTCGAGATCATCCCGGCCGAGATCCAGCCGCCGGCGCGCAGTGTGGCCGGCGCCAGCGGCATCCGCATCCGCATCGGCTCGCAGCGGGTCACCAACGGCGGCGACGAAACCGACCTGGTCGTGGCCTTCAACGAGCAGGTGCTGCTCGGGCGCGTGCGCGCCGGCGAGCTGAAGCCGGGGGCGACGATCCTGCTCGAGAGCATGTGGGCCGAGCACCGCGATCCGGCGATCGCCAAGTCCTACACCGACACGGTCGCGGCGCTGCGCCGAGTCGGCTATCGCGTGTGCGAGATCCCGCTCGAGCGCGAGTGCCGGACGCTGATGACCGATGCCCGGCGCGGCAAGAACATGTTCGTGCTCGGCATGCTGTGCAGCATCTACAGCCTGAGCCTGGCGCTCGGCCGCGAGCAGATCGCGCTGATCTTCGGCAAGAAGGACCAGAAGGTCATCGACAGCAACGTGCGCCTGCTGCAAGCGGGTCACGCCTGGGCCGAGGCCAACCTCGACTTCAAGTACCGGATCCCGGCCGAGAAATCCGAGGTGCCGCAGATCGTCGTCAACGGCAACACGGCGATCGCGCTCGGCGTGGTTGCCTCGGGCATGGACATCTGCGCCATGTACCCGATCACGCCGGCGACCTCGGCTTCGCACTACCTGTCGGAGATCTTCGAGCGCGTCGGCGGCATCGTCCACCAGGCCGAAGACGAGATCGCCGCCTGCGCCTTCGCCATCGGCGCCTCCTATGCCGGCCGCTGCGCGGTGACGATCACCTCCGGGCCCGGCTACTCGCTCAAGCAGGAAGGCATCGGCCTGGCGGTGATGGCCGAGATCCCGCTGGTGGTGGTCAACGTGCAGCGCGGCGGCCCGAGCACCGGCCAGCCGACCAAGGTCGAGCAGGCCGACCTGCTGACCTCGATCTACGGCAGCCACGGCGACGCGCCGAAGGTGGTGATGGCGGTCACCAGCATCGAGGACTGCTTCTACTCGATGATCACCGCGCGCAAGATCGCCGAGACCTTCAACATGGTGGTCGTGGTCCTGTCCGATGCGAGCCTGGCGACCGCGCAGCAGCCGTTTCCGCGGCCGAACTTCTCCGAGGACTGGCTGGCGCCGCCGCTCGACCAGAGCCCGGTGGCCGACGGCGCCAAGCCCTACGACTGGGATCCGGTCACCGGCATCGCGCGCCGCTTCGTCCCCGGCCAGGCGGGCGGCGTTCACACGGTCACCGGGCTGGCGCACGACCGCGCCAGCAAGGTCGCCTACGACCCGGCGATCAACGAGGAAGGGCTGCGCATGCGCAGCCTCAAGCTCGCCACCCTGCAGAAAGCGCTGAAGACGCCGCCGGTGTTCGGCGACGCCGAGGGCGACCTGCTGGTGGTCGGCTGGGGCAGCACGCAGGGCGTGATCGAGGAAGCGGTGCAGCGGCTGCGCGACGAAGGACTGAAGGTCTCGGCGCTGCAGATGCGCTTCATCCAGCCGATGCCCTCGGGCATCAAGGACATCCTCAAGCGCTTCCAGAAGGTGATGACGGTCGAAGGCACCTGGGCCGACCGCCCGGGCGAAGACGAAGTCATCGATGCGGAGAACCGCCGCTACGCGCCGCTGGCGATGATGCTGCGCGCGCGCACGCTGGTCGACGTCGACTGCTGGACCGAGGCGCGCGGCCAGCCGATCAAGCCGGCCAACGTGGTCAAGGCGATCCGCGCCCGACTCAACCAGGGGAACTAGCCGATGAGTTCAGCGCTGTCCCAGTGCGTGATCAAGCTGCACGAAGAGCATCACACCCTGGAGGACTACCAGGGCGGCGTGCCGCGCTGGTGCAGCGGCTGCGGCGACAACGCCATTCTGACCGCCGTGCAGCGCCTGTGCCGCGACGAAGATCTCGCCCCCGAGCGCACCGTGTTCGTCTCGGGCATCGGCTGTTCGAGCCGCTTCCCGCACTACATGAAGACCTACGGCTTTCACGGCATCCACGGGCGCGCGTTGCCGATCGCGCAGGGCGTGAAGATGGCGCGCCCGGACCTGGCGGTGTTCGTCAACACCGGCGACGGCGACTGCTGCTCGATCGGCGCCGCGCACTGGATCCACGCCCTGCGCTACAACATGAACATGACCGTGATCCTGCACGACAACCAGGTCTACGGTCTGACCAAGAAGCAGGCCTCGCCCACTTCGCCGATCGGCCTGAAAAGCAACACGACGCCCTACGGCTCGGTGCTCGAAGCGCTCAATCCGCTGACGGTGACGCTGGGCGTGACCAACGTCTCCTTCGTCGCCCAGGGCGTCGACTGGATGCCCGAGGTGCTGTACGACATCATCGCCCAGGCCTACCGGCACCGCGGCTTTTCCTTCGTGCGCATCATGCAGCGCTGCCCGGAGTGGTTGCCGAAGATGTACGAGCCCTGGCTGCACGATCCGGGCAAGACGCTGCTGCTCACCCACGACGACGGCCTGCAGCCCTCGGCGGAAACGAGCCGCATCTACCGCAACCAGCGCAGCCACGATCCGAGCAACATCCATCAGGCGCGCGAGATCGCTTCCGCCAGCGAGCTGATCCCGGTCGGCATCCTGTACCGCAACACGCAGGTTCCCTGCTACGAGGACCTGCGCGGCGCCGGCCGGCCGCGCACCGCCGAAGCGATCCGCGCCGGCCTCGAGGCCGAGTTCGACAAGGTCACGATCTGGCCCGACGATGCGGCCGCCCCGGCGCGCGCCGCCTGAACCACTGCCACGCAGCCGCTCGCGCCACCATGGACATGGCCACCAAGCTCCAGGACCAGGTCGTCTTCCACCTGACCGGCAAGCCGGACGGCGATCATCTGCTGCCGGTCGACGCCGGCCTGCGCCCGGCGCTGCTCGCGCCCCTGCGCGACCTGACCCGCCTGCGCTACGACTTCCCGCTGCTGCTGGTCGACGACCCGGCGCAGCCCGACTACGCGCTTGCGCTCGGCGAACTCGTCAACCGCGTCCTGGCGCAGACGGCACCGCGCGGCGTCGACGGCGAGCGCCTGCGCCGCCTCACCCTGCGCCTCGAGCGCGAGCTGCGCTCGCTGCTGGCCGCCGGCGCGCAAGGCCGCCTGTCGCAGCTTTGGCGCCAGGCGGCGGCGCGCGTGGCCGGCGACGACGAGGCCGAACAGGCGCTGGCGCGCGTGACCGCAGCGCTGCACCTCGACGGCGAACTGGTCGACTGCGACGCCGCACTGCCGGCGCGACTGGTCCGCCACGCCTGGCGCGCGGTGCACGCCGAGAAGACGCGCGAGTTCCGCGCCCTGATCGACCGCCTGGTGCGCAAGCTCAGCGACATCGAGCGCGCCGCCTTCCTGCGCTCCGCCGCCGGCCGCCAGCCGCAGGCGCTGCGCAGCGCGGTCGGCGCGCTGCACGGCGACAGCTTCGACTTCGACGCCATGTCGCGCCTGGTCAGTCGCCGCGCGCCGCAGGAAGACCTGCCGGCCTCGCGCCGCCAGCGCATCGCGAGCGTGCTGCAGGCGCTGCGCAGCCAGCGCTTCTACCCCGACCCCGCTGCCGGCCCAGACGTCGCGCCGGCGCTCGAGTTCGAATTCGCCGACTGCGCCAGCGCCGCCGCCGCCTACCGCGAGCGGCTGCCGCAACTGGTCGAGTTGATCAAGGCGATCGCGATCGCCGAACTCGAGGTCGCCGGCGCCTACGTCGAGTCCGAGCACGACGCCTTCTTCGCGCGCTACGACACAGACGCCCTGACCGCCGCCGACCTGGCGCAGTTTCCCGACTACCTCGTGTGCATCGACGCCGGCGGCAGCGAGGCACCGGAAAACGCCGGCCTCATGGGGCTGCTGTCGGCCGGGCTGCCGCTGAAGGTGCTGGTGATCACCGCCGACCTGCTCGAGGAGTCCTCGCTCGCCACCGGCCGCTACGCTTTCGGCGTGCGCAGCGCCCGCCTGGCGACCACGGCGATGGCGCTCGGCGGCATGTTCGTTCTGCAGTCGGCGAGCTCCAACCTGGTGGCGCTGCGCGAACGCCTGCGCCACGGCATGCGCTGCCGCGAGCCGGCGCTGTTCAGCGTCTTCGCCGGCGCGCCGGCCGCGGCCGCGACCCTGCCCGCCTACCTGAGCGCAGCAGCGGCGATGGACGCGCGCGCCTTCCCGGCGTTCACCTACGACGCCGCCGCCGGCGACAACTGGGCGACGCGCTTCTCGCTGGAGAACAACCGCGACCGCGAGTCCGACTGGGCGCTTGACTCCTTCGAGTACGCCGACGACGACCTGCAGCGAGTCCGCGTGCCCGTGGCCTTCACCTACGCCGACTTCGCGCTCGCCGATCGCCGCTACGCCCATCATTTCGCGCGCGTGCCGCGCGCGCGCTGGTGCGCGGCCATGCTGCCCGCGGCCGAGTGGCTGGCCCTGCCCGACGAGCGCCAGACCGAGCACGTTCCCTACGTCTGGGCGGTCGACGGCGACGACCGCCTGCACCGGGTGATCGTCGACCAGAAGCTGATGCAGGCGGCGCGCCGCTGCCTGCTGCTGTGGCGCCGGCTGCAGGAACACGCCGGCATCAACGACTCGCACGCCGCGGCACTGCTGGCGCGCGAACGCGCCGCCTGGGAAGCGAGCCTCCCTGCCGCTGCGGCGCCGCCGGCCGCAGCGACGGCCACCGCCGCCGCGCCCGAAGCGCCGCCGGCCGCAGCCGAAGCGGCACCGAAGGACGAGGCCTGGATCGAGACCGCGCGCTGCCCGAGCTGCAACGAGTGCCAGAACATCAATCCGCAGATGTTCGCCTACAACGACAACAAGCAGGCCTACATCAAGGACATCAACGCCGGCACCTACCGCCAGTTGGTGGAGGCGGCCGAAGCCTGCCAGGTGGCGATCATCCATCCGGGCAAGCCGCGCAATCCGAACGAGCGCGGACTGGCCGAGCTGATCGAGCGCGCCAAGCCGTTTCTCTAGCCTTGGTGGCAGTCGAATCGTCGCCGGCCAGCGGCGCCGGTGACGACAGCACGCTTTCACGGGTTGCGCGCTGCGCCCGACCAGACTTAGGGTTGTGCCGCTCCGGGATGGACCCGGAAGCGTGATCGCGCGCTCGCTCCGAGCGCCGATCGACCCGCCAGAAGACCACCGGAGGAGATCGCATGCACCGCACTTCATCGACTCGTCGCACCCTGATCGGCGCCGGGCTGGCCACGGCCGGCGTCGCGCTCGCCGGCTGCGCCGCCGCGCCCAAGGCCAAGGGACCGCGCGTGGTGGTGCTCGGCGGCGGCTGGGGCGGCATCGGCGCGGCGCGCGCGCTGGCCGAGGCGCGCGGCGCGCACGTGACCCTGATCGAAGCGAACCCCGGTTTCATGTCGTGCCCGATGTCGTCGCACTTCGTCGCCGGCTTCACGCGCGCCGAGGACTACCAGCGCACCTACGCGCGGCTCGACGCGGCCGGCGTGCGCCGGGTGCAGGCGGTGGCCACCGAGATCGACCGCGCGGCGGCGGTGCTGGTCGCCGGCGGGCGCAGGTACGACTACGACTTCCTCGTGCTCTCGCCCGGAGTCGAGTACATCGAGGACGGCGTAAAAGGCTACGCGCAGGCGCGCGCTCAGTTACCGGTCGGCTTTCGCGCCTTCGAGCAGCAGGCGGTGCGCGAGCAGGTCGACCGCTTCCTCGAACGCGGCGGCAACTTCATCGTCAGCGTGCCGCGTCCGCCCTATCGCTGCCCGCCGGCGCCGTACGAGCGCGCATTGTTGATCGCCGACCAGGCCAAGCGCCGCGGCACCAAGGGCAAGGTGATCGTCGTCGATGCGAACCCGGCGCCGCTGCCGGCGCCGATCGCCGCGCCGCTGCAGGCAGCGATGCAAAGCGAGTACCCGGGCCTGCTCGAGTACCAGCCGAGCACCGAGATCACGGCGGTCGACGCCGGCCGGCGAGTGCTGTCGACCTCGATGGGCGATCTCGACTACAGCGGCATCAACATCGTGCTGCCGATGCGCGCGCCGGCGCTGATCAGGCAGGCCGGCCTCGGCGAGCGCTGGGCGCCGGTGCGCCTGCCGACCTTCCAGGCCGAAGCCGACGACAAGATCTACGTGATCGGCGACGCCACCGGCACGCCGCTGCCCAAGAGCGGCCACCTCGCCTTCTTCGCCGGCCAGCGGGTTGCCGCCGACATCCTGCGCCGCGCCGAAGGCCGCCCGGCGCCGGTGGTCGCCGGCACGGTGTCCCTGCCGGACGCGATCTGCTGGGCGTACGTCAACCGCGACGAGGCGATCGGCATCAAGGTCGTCTCGACTCTCGATCCGGGCAAGCCGCCGGTGGTGCGCATCAACGTCGACCCGAAGCACAGCCTCGCCTCCGGTCAGGCGGGGCGCAACTGGGGCCAGTCGATGTGGACCGCGATGCTCGGCTGATGGGGCACTCGACCCCGGTCGCCCGGCGCCACCTGCCGCGCGCGGCGGCAAGGCCGATGGCACACTGCGGCCCAAGGATGAACCGACGATGACGGCCGCTCCCCTGCTCGACTTGATCGGCAACACGCCGCTGGTGCCGGTCACTCGGCTCGACACCGGGCCGTGCGAGCTGCTGCTCAAGCTCGAAAGCCAGAACCCGGGCGGTTCGATCAAGGACCGGATCGCGGTGTCGATGATCGAGGCGGCCGAGCGCGACGGACAGCTTGCGCCCGGCGGCACGATCGTCGAGGCGACCGCCGGCAACACCGGGCTGGCGCTGGCACTGGTCGGGCTGGCGAAGGGCTACCGCTGCCTGTTCGTGATCCCGGACAAGATGAGCCAGGAGAAGATCTTTCACCTGCGCGCGCTCGGCGCCGAGATCGTGATGACGCGCTCGGACGTCGGCAAAGGCCACCCCGAGTACTACCAGGACATGGCCGAGGCGATCGCCGCACGCACGCCGAACTCGGTCTACATCAACCAGTTCGCCAATCCGGCCAACCCGCTCGCGCACGAGCGAACGACCGGTCCGGAACTGCTGCGCCAGACCGGGGGACGGCTCGACGCCGTGGTCTGCGGTGTCGGCAGCGGCGGCACGATCACCGGCCTGGCGCGCTGCTTTCGCGCCCGCGCGCCGCAGGTGAAACTGGTGCTCGCCGATCCGGCCGGTTCGGTGCTCGCCGACTACGTGCGCAGCGGCACGATCGGCACCGCCGGCTCGTGGCTGGTCGAAGGTATCGGCGAGGACTTCCTGCCGCCGATCGCCGATCTGTCGGGCGTGGCGCGGGCCTACACGATCACCGACGGCGAGAGCTTCGCCGCCGCGCGCGAACTGCTGCGCCAGGAAGGCATCCTCGCCGGCTCATCGTCGGGCACGCTGCTGGCGGCGGCGCTGCGCTACTGCCGCAGCCGAACCGCACCCGAACGCGTGGTGAGTTTCGTCTGCGACTCGGGCGCCAAGTACCTGTCGAAGATGTACAACGACTTCTGGCTGCGCGACCAGGGTTTCGCCGGCGCGCCGGCCGCCGGCGATCTCACCGACCTGATCACGCGCCGCTACGCCGAAGGCGCGGTGATCACGGTGCGGCCGCGCGACACGCTGCTCGCCGCGGTCGGCCGCTGCCGGATGTACGACGTGTCGCAGTTGCCGGTGCTCGAGGGCGAGCGCGTGGTCGGCATCGTCGACGAGGAGGATCTGCTGCACGCGGTGACCGAGGACGCGGCGCGCTTCGCCGATCCGGTGGCGAGCGTGATGAGCACCGAGCTGGTGACGATCGAGCCCGATGCGCCGCTGGCGCGGGTGACCGAGATCCTCGACCGCGGGCTGGTGCCGATCGTGATGCGCGGCAACCGCCTGATCGGACTGATTACCCGCAGCGACCTGCTCAACCACCTGCGCCGGCGCCTCGGCCACTGACATGAACGATCACAAGCATCGCTTCGCCACGCTGGCGATCCACGCCGGCCAGGACCCCGATCCGACCACCGGCGCCGTGATCCCGCCGATCTACGCCACCTCGACCTACGTGCAGTCGAGCCCCGGCGTGCACAAGGGACTCGACTACGCGCGCACGCACAACCCGACGCGATCGGCCTACGAGCGCGCGGTCGCAGCGCTCGAAGGTGGCTACAGTGCATGCGCTTTTTCCTCCGGCATGGCGGCGGCCGCCAGCGTGCTCGAGCTGCTCGACGCCGGCAGCCACGTGCTCGCGCTCGACGATCTGTACGGCGGCACGCGGCGGCTGTTCGAGCGCGTGCGCCGGCGCTCGGCCGGCCTGCGCTTCGGCTACTCGCCGTTCGCCTCGCGGGCGCAGATCGAAGCGCAGATCGCGCCTGACACGCGCCTGATCTGGGTCGAGTCGCCGAGCAACCCGCTGCTCAAGCTGGTCGACCTGGCCGAGGTGGCGGCGATCGCGCGCAGCCGCGGCATCCTGACCGTGGTCGACAACACTTTCGCCTCGCCCTGGGTGCAGCAGCCGCTGGCGCTCGGCATCGACCTCGTGCTGCACTCGGCGACCAAGTACCTGAACGGACACTCGGACCTGGTCGGCGGCGTCGTCGCCGCCGCCGACCCGGCGCTGGCCGAACGGCTTGCGTTCCTGCAGAACGCGGTCGGATCGATTCCCAGCCCCTTCGACTGCTTCCTCGCCAACCGCGGACTGAAGACACTCGCCCTGCGCATGGAACGGCATTGCGCCAACGCGCTCGAAGTGGCGCGCTGGCTCGAGCGCCAGCCGCAGGTCGAGCGCGTGATCTACCCGGGTCTGGAAAGTCACCCGCAGCACGCGCTGGCGCGGCGCCAGATGCGCGCCGGCGGCGGCATGGTGTCGATGCTTCTCAAGGGCGGCGAGACCGAGGCGCGCCGCTTTCTCGAGCGCTGCCGGCTGTTCATCCTGGCCGAGAGCCTGGGCGGCGTCGAGAGCCTGATCGAGCACCCGGCGATCATGACCCACGCCTCGGTCCCGGCCGAGGTGCGCGCGCAGCTCGGCATCGGCGACTCGCTGGTGCGGCTATCGGTCGGCGTCGAGGACATCGCCGACCTGATCGCCGATCTCGAGCAGGCGCTGGCTGCGGTCTAGACGCGGCCGGATCGCGGCGCTTCCGCCCCCCTCCCCCTCCCCGGCGCCGCGATGCAGGTCGTTCGCTGCGAAGCCGCCGAGTGCAGCCACCTGCACGGCGCGGTGGTGGTGATCGACGTGCTGCGTTCGTTCACCACCTGCGCCTACGCGTTCGATCGCGGCGCGATCGAGGTGCTGCCGGTCGGTTCGCTCGCCGAAGCCCAGGCGCTGCGCCGGCGTCACCCGGAAGCGCTGGCGCTCGGTGCCGTCGGCGGCGGTGCGCCGGCACCGGGACTCGACCTCGGCAACTCGCCGTCGCAGGTGGCGGCGCTCGATCTGCGCGGCCGGCGCGTGATCCAGTTCACCGCCGGCGGCATGCACGCGCTGACCGCCTGCGGGCACGCGCGCGTGCTGCTGGCGGCCAGCCTGGTCAACGCCACAGCCACGGCCGCCTATCTGCGGCTGCTGCGGCCGGCGCTGGTGACGCTCGTGACCACCGGTGCCTGGGTCGACCGCGACGGCGACGAGGACCACGCCTGCGCCGATCTGATCGCCGCGCTGCTCGCCGGCGGCGACCCGCCGCGGGAGCCGTTCGCCACGCGCGTGCGCAATTCCGACTTCGGCCGCCGCTTCGCCGCCGGCGGCGAAGCGCATCTGCCGCGCGCCGATCTGGACTGCTGCACGCAGGTCGACCGGTTCGACTTCGCGATGCCGCTGAACCGCCTGCACGACGGCTTTGCCATGCGGCCGGTGGTCGCCGCCGGCCGCGGCGGCTGACGGCCCTCGCTTTCTCAGCGCTGCGCGACCGGCTTGACTTCGCGCGGCGTCGAGCCGACGTAGAGTTGGCGCGGCCGGCCGATCTTGTACTCGGGGTCGGAGATCATCTCGCTCAACTGCGCGATCCAGCCGACGGTGCGCGCGAGCGCGAAGATCGCCGTGAACAGCGACACCGGGACGCCGATCGCCTTCTGCACGATGCCCGAGTAGTAGTCGACGTTCGGGTACAGCTTGCGGCTGACGAAGTAGTCGTCCTCGAGCGCGATCTTCTCCAGCGTCATCGCCAGCTTGAACAGCGGGTCGTCGTGCAGGCCGAGCTCGCCGAGCACCTCGTGGCAGGTCTCGCGCATCAGCTTGGCGCGCGGGTCGTAGTTCTTGTAGACGCGGTGGCCGAAGCCCATCAGGCGCACGTTGCTGTTCTTGTCCTTGACCTTGGCGATGAACTCGCCGATCTTGGCCACGCCGCCCTCGCGCTGCAGGTCGTAGAGCATGTTCAGGCAGGCCTCGTTGGCGCCGCCGTGCGCCGGACCCCACAGGCAGGCGACCCCGGCGGCGATCGCCGCGAAGGGGTTGGTGCCGGAGCTGGCGCACAGGCGCACGGTCGAGGTCGAGGCGTTCTGCTCGTGGTCGGCATGCAGGATGAAGATCCGGTCCATCGCCCGCACCAGCACGTCGTTGACCCGGTAGTCCTCGGCCGGCACCGCGAACATCATGCGCATGAAGTTGGCGGCGTATGAAAGGTCGTTGCGCGGATAGATCAGCGGCTGGCCGACCGTGTACTTGTAGGCCATCGCCACCAGCGTCGGCAGCTTGGCGATCAGGCGGATCGCCGACACCTCGCGCTGCCAGGGGTCGTTGAGGTTGATTGAGTCCGGGTAGAAGGCCGACATCGCCCCGACCAGCCCGGTGAGGACCGCCATCGGGTGCGCGTCGCGCCGGAAGCCGCGCAGGAAGAACTGCATCTGCTCGTGCACCATCGTGTGATGGGCGACGCGCTTGTTGAACTCGGCGCGCTCGTCGGCCCGCGGCAGCTCGCCGAACAGCAGCAGATGGCAGACCTCGAGGAAGTCGCAGCGGGTGGCAAGCTGCTCGATCGGGTAGCCGCGGTACAGCAGCTCGCCCTTGTCGCCGTCGATGAAGGTGATCGTCGAGTTGCACGACGCGGTCGACAGAAACCCAGGGTCGTAGGTGAACTTGCCGGTCTTGGCGTAAAGCTGGCGGATGTCGAGCACGTCGGGGCCGATCGTGCCCCTGTAAATCGGGATCTCGAGCGCCGCCGTGCCGTCGTTGAAGCTCAGCGTGGCCTTGTCGCTGGGTGCCGGAAGTGCCATGTCGGTTCCTCGGGGTTCAGGTTGGGCGGACGCATCGGCGGCGGCGGTCGAGGCAGTGGCGCTCGGGGCGGGTGCACCGATCGCGGTCAGACGGCCCGCAGTCGGGCCAGCAGGTCTCGATCCTCCTCCGTATCGAGCGGGTTGCCGGGTTCGCGCCGCGCGAGCAGCAGATCCAGCAATTCGTTGTCGGGCAATTCGAGCAGACGCAGCAGGGCGGCGATCTGCGCTTGGTCAAGAGTGTGTTCGTGGCGGTCGAGAAAGCGGCCGAGGATCACGTCGTTTTCGAGCAGGCCGCGGCGCGCCCGCCAGCGCAACCGGCGCCGCTCGAGGTCGGCCGCCGCGGTCATCGCCACCCCTGCCCGCCCGACCCGCTAGACCGCGCGCCGGACCAGCATCTCCTTGATCTTGCCGATCGCGCGCGTCGGATTGAGCCCCTTCGGACAGACGTCGACGCAGTTCATGATCGTGTGGCAGCGGAACAGACGGTACGGGTCGTTCAGGTTGTCCAGTCGCTCGCCGGTGGCCTGGTCGCGGCTGTCGGCGATGAAGCGGTAGGCCTGCAGCAGGCCGGCCGGGCCGACGAACTTGTCCGGGTTCCACCAGAAGCTCGGGCAGGAAGTCGAGCAGCAGGCGCACAGGATGCACTCGTACAGGCCATCGAGCTCCTCGCGCTGCGCCGGCGACTGCAGGCGTTCGCGGTCCGGCGGCGGCGTGTCGTTGATCAGGTACGGCTTGATCGAGTGGTACTGGGCGAAGAACTGCGACATGTCGACGATCAGGTCGCGCACCACCGGCAGTCCCGGCAGCGGCCGCAGGACGATCGGCTCCTTCAGGTCGCGCAGGTTGGTGGTACAGGCCAGGCCGTTTTTGCCGTTGATGTTCATCGCGTCCGACCCGCACACGCCCTCGCGGCACGAGCGGCGCAGCGACAGGCTGTCGTCGACGTCGCTCTTGATGCGGATCAGCGCGTCGAGCAGCATCTTGTCCGACGGCGCCAGCCGCACCTCGAGCTTCTGCATGTACGGCTTGGCGTCCTTGTCCGGGTCGTAGCGGTAAATCTCGAACCTGACGACGCGGGCGGCAGCGGTGGCGGCGACTGCGGCGGCTTCGGGGGAACGGTTGGCGGTCATCGCGCGGGCCTCAGAACGTGCGCTTCTTGGGCTGGAAGGTCTCGACCGAGAGCGGCTGCATGTTGACCGGCTTGTAGGCGAGCCGGCCGTCGGCGTACCAGAGCGTGTGCTTGATCCACTCGCCGTCGTTGCGCTCTGGAAAGTCGTCGCGCGCGTGCGCGCCGCGGCTTTCGGTGCGCGCCGCGGCCGAGACGATGGTCGCCTTGGCGGTCTCGATCAGGTTATCGAGTTCGAGCGCCTCGATACGCGCGGTGTTGAACACCTTGGACTTGTCGTCGATCGCCACCGCCTGGCGCCGCTGGTCGAGTTCCATGATCTTCTGCGCCCCGGCCTGCAGCAGCGCGCCGGTGCGAAACACGCCGCAGTGCGCCTGCATCGTGCGCCTGATGTCGTTGGCGACCTCCTGCGTGCGCTCGCCGCCGGCTCTCGCATCGAGCGCCGCCAGGCGCGCGCGCGTCGCCTCGCCGGCGCCGGCCGGCAGCGGCTTGTGCTCGCCGGGCGCCTGCTTCAGCTTGGCGACGATGTGGTTGCCGGCGGCGCGGCCGAAGACCACGAGGTCGAGCAGCGAGTTGGTGCCCAGGCGGTTGGCGCCGTGAACGCTGACGCAGGCGCACTCGCCGATCGCATACAGGCCGCCGACCACGGCGTTGGCATCGCCGCCGCGCGGCGCCACGACCTCGCCGTGCAGGTTCGCCGGCACGCCGCCCATCTGATAGTGGATCGTCGGCACCACCGGGATCGGCTCGCGGATCGGGTCGACGTTGGCGAACTTGATCGCGATCTCGCGGATGCTGGGCAGCCGCTTCATGATCGTCTCGGCGCCCAGATGGTCGAGCTTGAGCAGCACGTGGTCCTTGTCGGGACCGCAGCCGCGCCCTTCCTTGATCTCCTGGTCCATGCTGCGCGAGACGAAGTCGCGCGGCGCCAGGTCCTTGAGCGTCGGCGCGTAGCGCTCCATGAAGCGCTCGCCGCGGTCGTTGAGCAGGATCCCGCCCTCGCCGCGCACGCCCTCGGTGATCAGCACGCCGGCGCCGGCCACGCCGGTCGGATGGAACTGCCAGAACTCCATGTCTTCGAGCGGCAGGCCGGCGCGCGCCGCCAGGCCGAGGCCGTCGCCGGTGTTGATGTAGGCGTTGGTGCTGGCGGCCCAGATGCGGCCGGCGCCGCCGGTGGCGAGCACCGTGACCTTGCCCTCGAAGATCATCGGCTCGCCGGTCTCCATCTCGAGCGCGATCACGCCGACGCAGTCGCCGTCGGCGTCCATGATCAGGTCGAGCGCCATCCACTCGACGTAGAACTGTGTGCGCGCGGCGACGTTGCGCTGGTACAGCGTGTGCAGCAGCGCGTGGCCGGTGCGGTCGGCGGCGGCGCAGGCACGCGGCACCGGCTTCTCGCCGAAGTGCGCCGAGTGGCCGCCGAAGGGCCGCTGGTAGATCGTGCCGTCCGGGTTGCGGTCGAAGGGCATGCCGTAGTGCTCGAGCTCGTAGACCACCTTCGGCGCCTCGCGGCACATGAACTCGATCGCGTCCTGGTCGCCGAGGTAGTCGGAGCCCTTGACCGTGTCGAACATGTGCCACAGCCACTGGTCCTCGCTCATGTTGCCGAGGCTGGCGCCGATGCCGCCCTGCGCCGCCACCGTATGCGAACGCGTCGGGAACACTTTCGACAGCACCGCCACGTTCAGGCCCGCCTGCGCCAGTTGCAGCGAGCAGCGCATGCCGGCGCCGCCGGCGCCGACGATCACGGCGTCGAAGCGCCGCCGAGCAATCCCAGAGACCGACGCGGCCATGACCTCAGACTCTCCAAAGGATCTGCACCGACCACACGGCGCAGTAGGCGAGCCACAGCGCGGTCAGGGTCTGCAATGCCAGCCGGATTGCGGTCGGCTTGACGTAGTCCATCCAGATGTCGCGCACGCCGATCCAGGCGTGATACAGCAGCGCGGCGAGCGCGATCAGGGTCAGCGCCTTCATCCACAGCGGCACGAACAGGCTCGCCCAGCCTTCGTACGACAGGTCGCGCCGCCACAGCACGAGCGCCAAGAGCACGAGCGTGTACAGCGCCAGCACGATCGCGGTCAGGCGCTGCGCCAGGAAGCCGCCGACGCCGTAGTGCGCGCCGACCACCAGCCGCTTCGGGCCGATGCCGGAAGAGTCGGTCGCCATCAGATCACTCCGAACAGGCGCAACCCGGCGGCCGCCGCCAGCGGCAGGCTGACCGCGAACACGGCCAGCGCGCTGGCACGTGCCGTTCCCGGATCGAGGCCGAGGTGCAGGTCGAGCAGCAGGTAGCGGATGCCGGCCACCAGGTGATGCAGAAAGGCCCAGATCAGTCCGACCAGGATCAGCTTGACCCACCACTGGCCGGCGAACTCGACGAGGCGCGCGAAGCTCAGTTCGCTGATCAGCGACTGATCGAACAGCCAAAGCAGCAGCGGCAGGAACAGGAACAGCGCCGCGCCCGAGATCCGGTGCAGGATCGACACGATGCCGGCCGGCGGCAGGCGGTAGCCGATGATCTGCGTGATGTGGATGTTGCGGATCTCGGGACGGCGGCGCGCCCCTTGCAACGGAGACGACGGACTCATGATGCGGCTCTTCGTATCGTTGTTGTCTCGATCGCCCGCGCCGCGCCCGATCGCAGGCGGCAGGCAGCGCATTTTCGCCGATTCCGACCGGCGCCACCATGCCGGCGCGTCCTTGTCGCCACGCAAGCCTCAGGTGAGCGTGTTGTGATAGTGATGCTCGCGCGTCACGCACAGGCCGCGCCGGATCTCGACCGGCCGCTCGCCGTAGGTGAAGGACACGCGCTCGACCAGCAGCAGCGGCGTGCCGGCCTCGACCGCCAGCGCCTCGGCCGCCGCGCCTTCGGCGGCCACCGCGCGGATGCGCTCCTCGGCGCGGATCATCCGGGTGCCGAACTCGGACTCAAACAGGCCGTACAGCGGTCCGTGATACTGCGCCAGCCGCTCGGCGGTCAGGCCCTTGAAGACCGCTCCCGGCAGCCAGATGTCGTCGAGCACGGTCGGCACCTGGTCGAACTCGAGCAGGCGCCGCACGAACACGACCGGATCGCCGGCCTTGAGTTCGAGCAGTGCGGCCACGTCGGCGGCAGCGCGCTGGCGGCGGCACTCGAGAAAGCGGCTGTGCGCCGGCACCGCCACGCCGCTGTCGGGCTGCATGCGCAGGAAGCGATACTGGGCGCGCGGCTCATGATGGGTAGCGACGAAGGTGCCCTTGCCCTGGCGCCGCACCAGCAGGTTCTCGGCCGCCAGTTCCTCGATCGCCTTGCGCACCGTGCCCTGGCTCACCTGGAAGCGCGCCGCCAGTTCCACTTCCGAGGGAATCGGCTCGCCCGGCCGCCACTCGCCCTGCTCGAGGCCGGCCACCAGCAGGCGCTTGATCTGGCGATACAGCGGCGCGAACACCGCCGGCCGGCCGGCGTCGCTACTCTTGTCCGAAGTCGCTGGCATGCGCGCGAGTTGACCTGAATCCAACAGCGGTGGCAAGTATTCTTATGTCTTATATAAGACTTGACTATACTCGCGGACGGATTCGGGCGCCGGCGAGCGCGCCGGGGCCGTCTGAACGGCGCCACCCGGCGCCGCAGGCCCCCGTCGAGCACGCCGTCTGCGCGCGGACAAACCGCGGCGCGCTGCAGGCCTCACGATTGGATATTTTTCGCCGGACCGTTGCCGACCCGATGCCGCTTGAGGCGTGGCCGCCGCGGTCCTCAGTTGCCTGTCGCCCCCGCTTCCTCCTCGGAGACTTCTGATGACCCGCAAAGCCCCCGTTCGAGTCGCCGTCACCGGCGCTGCCGGCCAGATCGGATACGCGATCCTGTTTCGCATCGCCAGCGGCGAGATGCTCGGCAAGGATCAGCCGGTGATCCTGCAACTGCTCGAGATCGCCGACGAGAAGGCGCAGAAGGCGTTGAAGGGCGTCATGATGGAGCTTGACGACTGCGCCTTCCCGCTGCTCGCCGGCATGCAGGCGCACAGCGATCCGCTGGGCGCCTTCAAGGACGCCGAGGTCGCGCTGCTGGTCGGGGCGCGCCCGCGCGGGCCCGGCATGGAGCGCAAGGACCTGCTGGCGGCCAACGCCCAGATCTTCACCGCCCAGGGCAAAGCGCTCGACCGGGCGGCCAGCCGCAGCGTCAAGGTCCTGGTGGTCGGCAATCCGGCCAACACCAATGCCTACATCGCGATGAAGTCGGCGCCGAGCCTGCCGAAGTCGAGTTTCACGGCCATGATGCGGCTCGACCACAACCGCGCGCTGTCGCAACTGGCTGCACGCGCCGGCAAGCCGGTGTCGAGCGTCGAGCGCATCGTCGTCTGGGGCAACCACAGCCCGACCATGTACCCGGACATCCGCTTTGCCACCATCGACGGCCGCCCGGCGCGCGAAGTGGTCAACGACCAGGGCTGGTACCGCGACAGCTACATCCCGACCGTCGGCAAGCGCGGTGCGGCGATCATCGAGGCGCGCGGCCTGTCGTCGGCGGCCTCCGCCGCCAATGCGGCGATCGACCACATCCGCGACTGGGTGCTCGGCACCGGCGGCCGCTGGGTGACGATGGGCGTGCCGTCGGACGGCAGCTACGGCATCCCGCAGGATATCGTCTACGGCGTGCCCGTCACCTGCGCCGGCGGCAGCTACGAACGGGTGCGCGGACTGGAAGTCGACGAGTTCTCGCGCACGAAGATGGACGCAACGCTCAAGGAGCTGCTGGAGGAGCGCGACGGCGTCGCGCATCTTCTGGGTTGAGCTTCGGCGCGCGCCGTAACCTGAACAGGCCCGCCATGTCCAGACTCACTCCCGGAGCGCGCTGGCGTGCGGCGCTGGCCGAAGAGCGGCCGCTGCAGATCGCCGGCACGATCAATGCCAACCACGCGCTGATGGCCAGCCAGTGCGGCCTGCGCGCGATCTACCTGTCGGGCGGCGGTGTCGCCGCCGGCTCGCTCGGCATGCCCGACCTGGGCATCAACACGCTCGATGACGTGCTCACCGACGTGCGCCGGATCACCGACGTGTGCGATACGCCGCTGCTGGTCGACGTCGACACCGGCTTCGGCCCGAGCGCCTTCAACATCGCGCGCACGGTCAAGAGCCTGTGCAAGCTGGGCGCGGCGGCGCTGCACATCGAGGATCAGGTCGGCGCCAAGCGCTGCGGCCACCGGCCGGGCAAGGAGATCGTCTCCGCCGACGAGATGGCCGACCGCGTCAAGGCCGCGGTCGATGCGCGCACCGACGACCAGTTCTTCGTCATCGCGCGCACCGACGCGATCGCGGTCGAGGGGCTGGAGCGCGCGATCGAGCGCGCGGTCGCCTGTGTGGCCGCCGGCGCCGACGCGATCTTCGCCGAGGCCGCCGGCGATCTCGACACCTACCGCCGCTTCGCCGCCGCGGTGCCGGTGCCGATCCTGGCCAACATCACCGAGTTCGGCGCCACGCCGCTGTTCACGGTGGAGGAACTGCGCTCGGCGCAGGTGGCGATGGTGCTGTATCCGCTGTCGGCCTTCCGCGCCATGAACAAGGCGGCGCTCAACGTCTATCGCGCGCTGCGCCGCGACGGCACGCAGAAGAACGTGCTCGAGACGATGCAGACGCGCGCCGAGCTGTACGAGGTGATCGGCTATCACGACTACGAGCGCAGGCTCGATGCGCTGTTTGCGAGGAAGAAGTGAAACGTGAAAAGTGAAAGGTGAAACGTGGGGGGGCCGTAGCCGCGCCATCTCGCCCTTCACGTTTCACGTTTCACATTTCACGCACCATGGAGAGACACCATGAACGACGTCATTCCGCCCCCGGGCGCGCCCAAGGTGAAGAAGGCGGTTGCCCTGTCCGGCGTGGTCGCCGGCAACACCGCGCTGTGCACGGTCGGCCGCACCGGCAACGACCTTGCCTACCGCGGCTACGACATCCTCGACATCGCCACCACCTGCGAGTTCGAGGAGATCGCCTACCTGCTGGTGCACGGCGCACTGCCGACGGTCGCCGAGCTGCGCGCCTACAAAGCCAAGCTGCGCTCGCTGCGCGGACTTCCGGCCAGCGTCAAGGCGGTGCTCGAGTCGCTGCCGGCCGCCAGCCATCCGATGGACGTGATGCGCACCGGCGTTTCGGCGCTCGGCTGCGCGCTGCCCGAGAAGGACGACCACAACGTCCCCGGCGCACGAGACATCGCCGACCGGCTGATGGCCTCGCTCGGATCGATGCTGCTCTACTGGTACCACTACAGCAGCAACGGCCGGCGCATCGAGGTCGAAACCGACGACGACTCGATCGGCGGCCACTTCCTGCACCTGCTGCACGGCGCGCCGCCGCGCGACTCGTGGGTGCGGGCGATGCACACTTCGCTGATCCTGTACGCCGAGCACGAGTTCAACGCCAGCACCTTCACCGGCCGCGTGATCGCCGGCACCGGCTCCGACATCTACTCGGCGATCACCGGCGCGATCGGCGCCCTGCGCGGCCCCAAGCACGGCGGCGCCAACGAGGTCGCGTTCGAGGTGCAGAAGCGCTACGACACGCCCGACGAGGCCGAGGCCGACATCCGCGCCCGAGTCGAGCGCAAGGAAGTCGTGATCGGCTTCGGCCACCCGGTCTACACGATCAGCGACCCGCGCAACAAGATCATCAAGGAAGTGGCGCGCAACCTGTCGCAGGAGGCCGGCAGCATGAAGATGTTCGCGATCGCCGAGCGCCTGGAGTCGGTGATGTGGGAAGTCAAGAAGATGTTCCCCAATCTCGACTGGTTCAGCGCCGTCAGCTACCACATGATGGCCGTGCCGACGGCGATGTTCACGCCGCTGTTCGTGATCTCGCGCACGAGCGGCTGGAGCGCGCACATCATCGAGCAGCGGATCGACAACAAGATCATCCGCCCGAGCGCGAACTACATCGGCCCGGACGACCGCAAGTTCGTGCCGATCGCCGAACGCGGCTGAGACCGAGGGCGCGCAGGGCGGCGATGAGGACCGCGGCCGCCGCACTCGCCGCGCTTGCGCTCGCTCTGCCGGCAGCAGGCGCACCCGCGCAGCCGGCCAAGGCGACAGGCGCACGCGCCTTCACCAGCGAGTGGTCTTGCGCCAACGGCCGCACGCTGCTGGTCAACGCCCATCCGCGCCGGCCGCGCGAGGTCTCGCACATCACCTACCTCGGCAACCGGGTGGCGCTGCGACCCGCGGGTGCGGCGAAGGAGCGACGGCACGCGAGCGCTGACGGCAAGGTCGTCTGGCAATACGATGGCGACGACCACGGTCGCCTGAGCTTCGCCGGGCTGCTCGAACAGCCCCTCGTCTGTACCCGCAACCCCAATACCACGACCAAGAAATAGGAGAGCCCGCATGGGTGGCCAGATCAGCAATGTACGTCCCAAACCCGACCAGGTGCTGGTCGACATCGCCGACTACGTATTGAAGTACGAGGTCAAGAGCAAGGAGGCGATCGACACCGCGCGCTACTGCCTGATGGACACGCTCGGCTGCGGCTTCGAGGCGCTCGAGTACCCGGCCTGCACCAAGATGCTCGGCCCGGTGGTGCCGGGCACGATCGTTCCCAACGGCGCCAAGGTGCCGGGAACGCCCTACCAGCTCGACCCGGTACTGGCCGCGTTCAACATCGGCGCCATGATCCGCTGGCTCGACTTCAACGACACCTGGCTCGCCGCCGAATGGGGCCACCCGTCCGACAACCTCGGCGGCATCCTCGCCACCGCCGACTGGCTGAGCCGCAACGCCGTGGCCGCGGGCAGGAAGCCGCTGACCGTGGCCGACGTGCTGGTGGCGATGGTCAAGGCGCACGAGATCCAGGGCTGCCTGGCGCTCGAGAACTCGTTCAACAAGGTCGGCATTGACCACGTGGTGCTGGTCAAGGTGGCCTCGACCGCGGTGGTGGCGCAGATGCTGGGCCTTGCGCGCGACGAGATCATCAACGCCGTCTCGCACGCCTGGGTCGACGGCCAGGCGCTGCGCACCTACCGCCACGCGCCGAACACCGGTTCGCGCAAGAGCTGGGCCGCGGGTGACGCCACCAGCCGCGCCGTGCGCCTGGCGCTGATCGCGCGCACCGGCGAGATGGGTTACCCGTCGGTGCTGAGCGCCAAGACCTGGGGCTTCTACGACGTGAGTTTCCGCGGCAACCCGTTCAAGTTCCAGCGTCCCTACGGCAGCTACGTGATGGAGAACGTGCTGTTCAAGATCTCGTTTCCGGCCGAGTTCCACTCGCAGACCGCGGTCGAGGCGGCAATGCAGATCCATGCCGAACTGAAGAAGCTCGGCAAGACCGAGCAGGACATCCGCAGGATCTCGATCCGCACGCACGAGGCCTGCATCCGCATCATCGACAAGAAGGGGCCGCTCAACAATCCGGCCGACCGCGACCACTGCATCCAGTACATGGTGGCGGTGCCGATCATCTTCGGCCGTCTCGAGGCCTCCGACTACGAGGACAGCGTCGCCGCCGATGCGCGCATCGACGCCCTGCGCGACAAGATCGTCTGCGTCGAGGATCCGCAGTTCACGAAGGACTACCACGACCCGAAGAAGCGCTCGATCGCCAACGCGCTGACCGTCGAGTTCAGCGACGGCAAGAAGCTCAAGGAGATCGTGGTCGAGTATCCGATCGGCCACAAGCGCCGGCGCAAGGAGGGCATGCCGGTGCTGGTCGAGAAATTCAAGACCAATCTCAATCGCGTGTTCGCCGCCAAGCAGGCGAACGCGATCCTCGAGCTGTGCCTGAACCCGAAGAAGCTCGACGCCACGCCGGTCAACGAGTTCGTCGACCTGATGGTCAAGTAGCGCCGGTGCGCACGAGCAACCTTTGAACGGACCCGAACGATGAGCCACAACCTGCACAACACCCTGAAGGAGTTCAAGGCGGGCAAGAGCGTCGGCAAGTTCTACTCGCTGCCGCAACTCGCCAAGACCTATCCGAACGTCGCCCGGCTGCCGCTGTCGATCCGCATCGTCCTGGAGTCGGTGCTGCGCAACTGCGACGGCAAGAAGGTGACCGAGGAGCACGTGCGCCAGCTCGCCAACTGGCAGCCAACGGCCGCACGCGTCGACGAGATCCCGTTCGTCGTCGCCCGCGTCGTGCTGCAAGACTTCACCGGCGTGCCGCTGCTCGCCGACCTGGCGGCGATGCGCAACGTCGCCGCCAAGGCGGGCAAGGATCCGAAGCGGATCGAGCCGCTGGTGCCGGTCGACCTCGTGGTCGACCACTCGGTGATGATCGATCACTACGGCGGCAAGGACTCGCTCGATCTGAACATGAAGCTCGAGTTCCAGCGCAACCGCGAGCGCTACGAGTTCATGAAGTGGGGCATGCAGGCCTTCGACACCTTCGGCGTGGTGCCGCCGGGCTTCGGCATCGTGCACCAGGTCAACCTCGAGTACCTGGCGCGCGGTGTTCATAACAGGAGTGGCTTGTATTACCCGGACACGCTGGTCGGCACCGACAGTCACACGACGATGATCAACGGCATCGGCGTGGTCGGCTGGGGCGTGGGCGGCATCGAGGCCGAGGCCGGCATGCTCGGCCAGCCGGTGTACTTCCTGACGCCGGACGTGGTCGGCTTCGAGCTGACCGGCAAGCTGCGCGAAGGCGTGACCGCCACCGACCTCGTGCTCACCGTCACCGAGATCCTGCGCAAGGAGAAGGTGGTCGGCAAGTTCGTCGAGTTCTTCGGTGAGGGCACGGCCTCGCTCGCCCTGCCCGACCGCGCCACCATCGCCAACATGGCGCCCGAGTACGGCGCGACCATGGGCTTCTTCCCGGTCGACGACAAGACGATCGATTACTTCAGGGGCACCGGCCGCACGCCTGAGGAGATCGCCACATTCGAGGCCTACTTCAAGGCGCAGGGCCTGTACGGTGTGCCGGGTGCGCCCGGCGCTTCGCAGAAGGCGGGCGAGATCGCCTACAGCAAGGTCGTCAGGCTCGACCTGGGCACGGTGGCGCCGTCGCTCGCCGGTCCGAAGCGGCCGCAAGACCGCATCGAGATCGGCAACGTCAAGAAGACGTTCACGAAGCTCTTCAGCAACCCGGTGAGCGCCGCCGGTGCCGACAGCGGCTTCGGCCAGCCGGCCGACAAGCTCGGCAAGACCTTCACCACCAGCAACGGCATCGAAGTCAAGAACGGCGACGTGCTGATCGCCGCGATCACAAGCTGCACCAATACCTCGAATCCGGGCGTGCTTCTCGCCGCCGGCCTGCTCGCCAAGAAGGCGGTCGAGCGTGGGCTCACGGTCCGCAAGCACATCAAGACCTCGCTTGCGCCGGGATCACGGATCGTCACCGAGTACCTGACCAAGACCGGCCTACTGCCGTACCTGGAGAAGCTCGGCTTCAGTGTCGCCGCCTACGGCTGCACGACCTGCATCGGCAACGCCGGCGACCTCGCGCCCGAGCTCAACGACGTCATCACGAAGAACGACCTCGTGTGCGCGGCCGTGCTCTCCGGCAACCGCAACTTCGAGGCGCGAATCCACCCGAACCTGAAGGCGAACTTCCTCGCCTCGCCGCCGCTCGTGGTCGCCTATGCGCTCGCCGGTACGGTGATGCGCGACCTGATGACCGAGCCGGTGGGCAAGGGCAAGGACGGCCGCGACGTCTGGATCGGCGACCTCTGGCCGACCTCGGACGAGGTCTACGCGCTGCTCAAGCACGCGATGGACCCGAGGGCCTTCGCCGCCAACTACGGCAAGGTCAAGGCCGACCCGGGCGAGCTGTGGAAGAAGGTGCCGAGCCGCTCCGGTCAGGTGTACTCGTGGCCGAAGTCGACCTACATCGCCGAGCCGCCATTTTTCGCCGACTTCGCGATGGCGCCCAAGAGCATGCCGCCAGTGAAGAACGCGCGCGCGCTCGGCATCTTCGGCGACTCGATCACCACCGATCACATCAGCCCCGCAGGCAGCATCAAGGACACCTCGCCCGCCGGCAGGTGGCTGATCGACAACGGCGTCATCAAGGCCGACTTCAACTCCTACGGCGCGCGCCGCGGCAACCACGAAGTGATGATGCGCGGCACCTTCGCCAACGTGCGCATCAAGAACCTGATGATCCCGCCGCAGGCCGACGGCGCGCGCGTCGAAGGCGGCTTCACGATCCACCAGCCCTCGGGCGAGCAGATGTCGATCTACGACGCGGCGATGCGCTACCTCCGTGACGGCGTGCCGACCGTGATCTTCGGCGGCGAGGAGTACGGCACCGGCTCGTCACGCGACTGGGCGGCCAAAGGCACGCAACTGCTGGGCGTGAAGGCCGTGGTGGCGCGCAGCTTCGAGCGCATTCACCGCAGCAATCTGGTCGGCATGGGCGTGCTGCCGCTGCAGTTTCTCGGCAGCGATAGCGCCGCTTCGCTCGGCATCGAAGGCGACGAAACCTTTGACCTCGAAGGCCTCGAGGGCGAGATCCGGCCGCAACAGGACGCAACGCTCGTGATCAAGGCCGAGGACGGCAGCGTGCAGCGGGTCAAGGTGCGGCTGCGCATCGACACGCCGATCGAAGTCGACTACTACCGCCACGGCGGCATCCTGCCGTTCGTGCTGCGGCAACTGCTGGCGGCCTGAGCGCGCCCGGCGCAGACCCGCCGCATGGGTGCAGCAGCCAATGCAGGCCGCGCGCCGCGTCTCGGGGCGAGCAAGCTGCCGCAGGTCGGCACGACGATCTTCACCGTGATGTCGGCGCTCGCCGCGCGTCACGGCGCGGTCAATCTCGGCCAAGGCTTCCCGGATTTCGACTGCGATCCGCGCCTGCAGCACCTTCTGTCGGAGGCGATGGCCGCCGGCCACAACCAGTATGCGCCGATGGCCGGTGTGCCGGCCCTGCGCCAGGCGCTGGCGGCCAAGCACCAACGCCTGAGCGGCCACGCCTACGACGCCGACAGCGAAGTCACGATCACCGCCGGCGCCACCGAGGCGATCATGGCGACGATCCTGGCCCTGGTGCACGCCGGCGACGAAGTGATCGTCCTGGAGCCGGTCTACGACAGTTACCTGCCGTCGATTGCGCTCGCCGGCGGCCGTCCGGTCGCAATCCCGCTCGACCCCGCGCGCGGCTTCGCGCCGGACTGGGAGCGCATCGCCGCAGCGATCACGCCGCGCACGCGGCTGCTGATGCTGAACTTCCCGCACAACCCGACCGGCCGCTGCCTGGGCGAGGCCGATCTGCGCGCGCTCGAGCGCATCGTCGAGTCCACCGGCGTGCTGATCGTCTCCGACGAGGTCTACGAGCACATCGTCTTCGACGGCCAGCCGCACCGCTCGCTCGCCGCCTCGCCGCTGCTGGCCGCGCACTCGGTCGTGATCTCGAGCACCGGCAAGACCTTCCACACCACCGGCTGGAAGATCGGCTACGCACTGGCGCCCGCTCCGCTGAGCGCCGAGCTGCGCAAGCTGCACCAGTTCATGATCTTCGCCGTCAACACGCCGGCGCAACACGCGCTCGCCGCCTACCTGGCCGACCGCGCGCCCTACGAGACGCTGCCGGCCTTCTACCAGGCCAAGCGCGACCTGTTCGTCACCGGCCTGGCGGCGACTCGCCTGCGCGCCCTGCCCTGCGCCGGCACCTTCTTCGTGCTCGCCGACTACGGCCTGATCGGCAACGAATCCGACCGCGAGTTTGCGCACCGTCTGATCCGCGAAGCCGGCGTGGCGACGATCCCGCTCGGCGCCTTCTACGAGTGCTGCCCGCCGCCGGCCGACGCGCGCCTGCTGCGCCTGTGCTTCGCCAAGCGCGACGAGACCCTGCATGCCGGGCTCGAACGGCTGCGGCGGCTCTGAGGTCCAATGGCTCTGCCCGGGCCGTTGCCCGGTCCCCTGCCCTGCCGAAAGCCATCCAGTGAATGAAACCCGAGTGACGGCGCCGGCCGCCTCCGCCGACCTGGAAAACGTCAACGTCGCCGGCTTCGACGAGATGCCGACGCCCGACGACGTCCATGCCGCCGCGCCGATGACGGCGCGCGCCGCGGCCAGCGTCGCCGCCGGCCGCGCGGCGCTGCGCGCGATCCTCGACCGGCGCGACCCGAGGCCCTTCGTCGTCGTCGGCCCCTGCTCGATCCACGACCCGGCGGCGGCGATGGAGTACGCGCAGCGCCTGAAGGCGCTCGCCGACGAAGTCGCCGACACGCTGCTGCTGGTGATGCGCGTGTACTTCGAAAAGCCGCGCACGGTGACCGGCTGGAAGGGCTACATCAACGATCCGCGCATGGACGACTCGTTCCACATCGAGGAGGGCATCGGCGCCGCGCGCCGGCTGCTGCTCGCGCTGGCCGAGCTCGGGCTGCCGACCGGCTCCGAGGCGCTCGATCCGCTGTCGCCGCAGTATCTTGCCGACCTGATCTCCTGGTACGCGATCGGCGCCCGCACGACCGAGTCGCAGACGCACCGCGAGATGGCCAGCGGCCTGTCGACACCGGTCGGCTTCAAGAACGGCACCGACGGCGGCCTGGACGTCGCGATCAACGCCATCCGCAGCGCGGCGCAGCCGCACAGTTTTCTCGGCATCAGCGCCTCCGGACGCACGGCGATCGTGCGCACGCGCGGCAACCGCTACGGCCACCTGGTGCTGCGCGGCGGCGGCGGCCGGCCCAACTACGACACGGTCAGCGTCAAGCTGGCCGAACGGGCGCTGACCAAGGCGGCGCTGCGCGCCAACATCGTCGTCGACTGCTCGCACGCGAACTCGCTCAAGGACCCGTCGCTGCAGCCGCTGGTGCTGATGGACTGCGTGCACCAGATGCGCGAGGGCTCGAGCGCGATCGTCGGCATGATGCTGGAAAGCCACCTGCACGCCGGCAATCAGCCGATCCCGGCCGACCTATCCCAGCTTCGCTACGGTATCTCGGTCACCGACGGCTGCATCGACTGGGAGACCACGCGCGCGGCGCTGCTGCGCGCGCGTGACGAGCTGGCGCCGGTGGTGCGGGCACGGCGCCGGCTGCCCGACTGACGATCGCGCGGGCGGCGCAAAGGCACGGGTAGAATCCGAGCACCGCACAGGAGTATTGCCATGGCCCGCATCACCGTCGAAGACTGCCTGAAGCAGATCCCGAACCGTTTCCAACTGGCGCTGGCCGCCGCCTATCGCGCGCGCCAGCTCGCCCAGGGGCACTCGCCGAAAATCGAGACCAAGGACAAGGCGCCGGTGGCGGCATTGCGCGAGATCGCCGCCGGCAAGGTCGGCATCGAGATGCTGCGCAAGGTCCCATCCTGAGCGGCCGCGGGCATGCCGGCGCTTCGGTCGGGGCGTTGACGCAGGCATCGGATCCGGCGCTCGAGCAAAGCGTGCATGCGCATGCCCACCTCGCCCGGATCCCCTGAGCTGCCGGCCGGCCCCGTACCCGCCGCCAGTCCCCCATCGAGCTACTCGCCGACGGTGCTCGCGCGGCGCGCCGCCGACGCGCTGCGCCGCGCCGTCGTCTGGCGCAGTGACCAGGCCGCAGCGCGGACGCCGGCGGTAGTGAGCTTCGCCCAGCTCACCGAGCAACTGAAGGCTTACCTGCCTTCATCCGACATCCAGCGCGTCAAGGAGGCGTTCAAGGTCTCCGATGCCGCCCACCTCGGCCAGTTCCGCAAGAGCGGCGAGCCGTACATCACGCACCCGATCGCGGTGGCCGAGCTGCTGGCGCAGTGGAAGCTCGACGCCGCCGCGATCCAGGCGGCACTGCTGCACGACGTGCTCGAGGACTCGGGCATCAGCAAGCAGGAGCTGAGCGAGAAGTTCGGGGTCACGGTCGCCGACCTGGTCGACGGCGTCTCCAAGCTCGACCGGCTGCGCTTCGACTCCTCGGAGGAGCAGCAGGCCGAGAGCTTCCGCAAGATGCTGCTGGCGATGGCGCGCGACGTGCGCGTGATCCTGATCAAGCTCGCCGACCGCCTGCACAACGTGCGCACGCTCGACGCGATGGCGCCCGACAAGCGGCGCCGGATCGCGCGCGAGACGCTCGAGATTTACGCGCCGATCGCGCACCGGCTCGGCCTCAACGCGCTCTACCGCGAGATGCAGGACCAGGCCTTCGCGCGCCTGTACCCGCTGCGCCACGCAACACTCGACAAGGCGGTGCGCGCCGCGCGCGGCAACCGGCGCGAGGTGCTGGGGAAGATCCTGGAGTCGGTACGCAAGGCGCTCGCCAAGGCCAAGATCAAGAGCGAGGTGTTCGGGCGCGAAAAGACGCTGTACGGCATCTACCGCAAGATGCAGGACAAGCACCTGTCGTTCTCCGAGGTGCTCGACGTCTACGGTTTCCGCATCGTCGTGCCGACGCGCGCCGACTGCTACCTGGCGCTGGGGGCGCTGCACGCGCTGTTCAAGCCGGTGCCGGGGCGCTTCAAGGACTACATCGCCATTCCCAAGGTCAACGGCTACCAGTCGCTGCACACGACGCTGATCGGCCCCTTCGGCACGCCGGTCGAGTTCCAGATCCGCACGCAGGAGATGAATCGCGTCGCCGAAAGCGGTGTCGCCGCGCACTGGATGTACAAGGACGACGCCACCTCGCTCACCGAGCTGCAGTCGCGCACGCACGCCTGGCTGCAGTCGCTGCTCGAGATCCAGAACCAGACCGGCGACTCGGCCGAGCTGATGGAGAACATCAAGGTCGACCTGTTCCCGGACAAGGTCTACGTGTTCACGCCGCGCGGCAAGATCGTGTCGCTGCCGCGCGGCGCGACACCGGTCGACTTCGCCTACGCGATCCACACCGACATCGGCAACAAGTGCGTCGCCGCGCGCGTCAACACCGAAGTGCAGCCCTTGCGCACCGAATTGCGCAACGGCGACGTGGTCGAGATCGTCACCGGCCCGGTGGCGCGGCCCAATCCGGGCTGGCTGTCGTTCGTGCGCACCGGGCGCGCGCGCGCCGAGATCCGCCACTTCCTGCGCACGATGAAGCGCGAAGAGTCGATCGAGTTCGGCGAGCGGCTGCTGGCGCAGGCGGCGCGCCAGCTCGAGTTCGACCTGGGCGAGATCCGCCCCGGGCGCTGGGAGGCGGTGATCAAGGCGGCGCACGCGCGCGACCGCGACGAGATCCTGGCCGACATCGGCCTCGGCCGCCGCCTGGCGGCGGTGGTCGCGCGCCAGTTGATGCTGCCGTCGGCCGGCGACGACGGCGACGAGGCGACGCGTCCGCCACCGGCGCAGGCGGCGCCGGTGGTGATCCGCGGCACCGAGGGCATGGCCCTGGTGCTGGCGAACTGCTGCGCCCCGGTGCCGGGCGACGAGATCATCGGCCACATGCGTCGTGACCAGGGGCTGGCCGTGCATCAGGCCGACTGCGCCAGCGCCCTGCGCGCGCGCCGCGCCGACCCCGAGCGCTGGATCGACCTGCAGTGGGCCGAGGAAACGAGCGGCACCTTCGCCGTCAACCTCGACGTGAGCACGCTCAACCAGCGCGGCGTGCTGGCGCGCATCGCGGCGGCGATCGCCGAGGCCGAGAGCAACATCCTGAACCTGCACATCGACGACGGCGGCGCCGACGTGGCGCTGCTGCACTTCAAGCTGCAGGTACGCGATCGCGCGCACCTGGCGCGCGTGATGCGCATGCTGCGCCGGATCAAGCAGGTGTCGAAGGTGGTTCGCGTGCGCCTGCGCGAGCGCGGCGGCGACGAGTAGAAGCGGGGCGCTCAGTCGAGCGCCAGGTAGCGCACGTCCAGCACCTCGAGGGTCTCGACTCCGGCCGGAGTTCGCAGTTGCACGCGGTCGCCCTCGCGCGCGCGCGTGAGCGCGCGCGATCGGCGACACCCAGCTTACCCGGCGGCGCGCCGGATCGACCTCGTCGATGCCGACGATCGCCAGTTCCTGTTCCTCGCCGGCGCCGTTCAGGTAGCGCACGGTGGCGCCGAAGTAGACCTGATCGGTGCTCTGCGCCGCCGCGGCGCGCGCGGCCGGGTCGACCACTTCGGCGCGGTCCAGGCGCCGGGTCAGGAAACGGATCCGGCGATCGATCTCGCGCAGCCGCTTCTTGCCGTAGATGTAGTCGCCGTTTTCCGAGCGGTCGCCGTTGGAGGCGGCCCAGGAGACCGTGCGCACGACCTCGGGCCGCTCGACGTCGAGCAGCCGGATCAGCTCGTCCTTGAGCCGCCGGTGTCCCTGCGGCGTCATGTAGTTGCGCGCGCCGGCCGGGATCGGCGGTGCGGCGAGGTCGTCCTCGTCGTCGTCGCTGCTGTCCTGTTCCCTGACGAATGCCTTGCTCATCCGGCGTCGCTGAAGTCTCTTGCGGCGGCTGCAATCTTAGGCGCTCACCGGACGACTTTCGCGCTGCGCGCGCAGGCATTGAGCCCTCGCGGCGGTCCGGCGCGCTCAGGCGAAGTCCGGCTGCCGCTGCGGCTGCGCCTGCTCGAAGGCCGGCAACTGCATGCAGGCGTCGCAGATGCGCACCAGGGTCGGCACGTGGTCGAGGCGGCAGTCGAAGCGGCGCGCGTTGAAGATCTGCGGTACCAGCAGCACGTCGGCCAGCGTCACCTGATCGCCGAACAGGTAGCGACCGCAGCGGCGCTCGGCGCCGACCCAGGCCTCGAGCTGCGCCAGCCCCTGCTCGACCCAGTGCCGGTACCAGGCGTTCTTGCGCTCCGGCGAAAGTTCAAGCTCGCGCACCAGGTAGTTCAACACGCGCAGGTTGTTGAGCGGATGGATCTCGCAGGCGACCGCCAGCGCCGCCGCGCGCACGTAGGCGCGCGCTGCCGCATCGTCGGGCAGCAGCGGCGGCTGCGGGAAACGCTCGTCCAGGTACTCGATGATCGCCAGCGATTGCGTCAGCCGCAGATCGCCGTCGACCAGCACCGGCACCAGCTCGGCGGCGTTGAGCGCGCGAAAGGCGTCGCTCGACTGCTCGCCGGCCACGAGTTTGACCGGCAGGTACTCGAACGCAACGCCCTTGAGGTTGAGCGCGATGCGAACGCGAAACGACGCCGACGATCGCGCCGCGTTGTAGAGCTTAAACCGGTTCATCGCAGGCTCCTGGCGACGGCTGCGTGGGCCAAGCCTAGCCGACGAAACGCACGAGCCACAGCGAAATCGCCGGAAACGCCAGCAGCAGCAGCAGGCGCAGGCCGTCGGCGGCGAGGAAGATCAGCACGCGCCGGTAGGTGGCCGCCATCGAGACACCCGCCAACGCCCCGCGCGCCACGCCGTGGACGACGTAGACGTTCAGTCCCACCGGCGGTGCGATCAGGCCGATGTTGACCACGCACAGCACGAGGATGCCGAACCAGATCGCCTTGTCCTGCGGCGCCAGGCCGAAGAGCTCGAGCGCGAGCACCGTCGGCAACAGCACCGGCAGCGCAAGCAGCAGCATCGACAGTTCGTCCATCACGCCGCCGAGGACGATGAAGAACACGAGGATGCCGGCGACCACGACCAGCGCCGGCACGTCCAGGCGGGCGACGAGGTCGGCGAGCCGCGCCGGCATCTGGGTCAGTGCCAGGGCGGCGTTGAGCATGTCGGCGCCGACGAAGATCATGAAGATCATGCCGGTCGTGGTGGCGGTGGCGAGCGCCGCGCGCCGCACGCCGGCCCAGCCCAGGCGCTCGCGCGTGAGCCCGACGACGAGGGTCAGCAGCGCGCCGACCGCAGCACCTTCGACCGCCGTGAACACGCCGCCGTAGATGCCGCCGAAGACGCCGCCGAAGATCGCCAGCACCGGCCAGACGGCGGCGAGCGTGCGCAGGCGCTCGCGCGCGCCCTGGCGCGGCTCGGCCGGACCGGCGTCGGGCCGCTTCCGGCAATACAGGGCGATCGCCAAACAGTAGCCTGCGGCAGCGATCAATCCCGGGATCAGTGCCGCGGCGAAGAGCTTGGCGATGTTCTGCTCGGCGACGATCGCGTAGAGCACCAGCACCACCGACGGAGGAATCAGGATCCCGAGCGTGCCTCCGGCGGCGACCGTGGCGGCGGCAAGCGCCGGCTGGTAGCGGTAGCGCTGCATCTGCGGCAGCGCCACCTGGCCCACGGTCGCCGCCGTGGCTACCGACGAGCCGCACACGGCGCCGAAGGCGGCACAGGTCAGCACGCTCGCCTGCGCCACGCCCCCGCGCCAGTGGCCGACGAAGGCCGCCGCGGCGCGAAACAGCGCCTGCGACAACCCGGACTGCGTCGCCAGTTGGCCCATGAGGATGAACAGCGGCACCACCGACAAGTCGTACAGCGAGAAGCGTGCGAACGCCAATCCCTTCAAGTAGGCGAGCCAGGCGTCGGCCGACGACAGCCACACGTAGCCGGCCGCGCCCGGCAAGAACATCGCCAGCCAGATCGGCACGCGCAGCGCCATCAGCGCCAGCATCGCCGCAAACAGCGCCAGCGCCAGCGCGAGGTTGGCGTCCATCAGGGTTCGGACGCCTGCACGCGGTCGGCCGCCGCGAACAGCGCGTGCAGCGCCACCAGCGCCGCCAGCACCAACCCCGGGACCATCGCCAGATAGGTGATCCAGGTCGGCACGGCGAGCAGCATCGTCGTCTCACCCGCGGCCCTCATTTCGACCACGCCGACGCCGGCGCGCCAGGCAAGCAGCGCCAGCACCAGCGCCGCGGCCGCGTGGCCGGCGCGATCCAGGGCGCGCCGCACCCCGGCCGGCGCACGCCGGGTGAACAGATCGACGGTCACGTGTCCCGCCTGCCACTGGCAGTACGGCAGCACGAGAGCAATCGCCACCGCGCAGGCGATCTGCATCAGCTCGATGTCGCCGGCGATCGGCGCATCGGCCAGCCAGCGGCCGAGGATCGAGACCCCGGTCACGGTTGCCGCGGCCGCGAGCACCAGCGCGCCGGCCAGCGCGAGCAGCTCGCTCGCGCGCTCGAGCCAGCGCGCCATCTACTTCTTCGCCGCCGCGCCGGCGGCGCGCGCCGGCGGCGGCGCGGCGCTCGCGTAGTGCGCGATCAGCGCGCGCGCTTCGGCCAGCAATGCGGCGCCGTCGAGCCCGCGCGCGTTCATCTCGGCGACCCACTGCTCGTGCAGCGGCCGCGCCGCCCGTTCCCAGCGAGCGACCTCGGCCGCGGGAACGACGTTGACCTCGTTGCCGCGCTCGATCGCCTGCCGGCGCGCCGCCGGCGCCGAACCGTCCCAGAGCTGACCCAGCTCGCGCGCCAGCGCCAGGCCGCTGTTGTCGTCGATCACGCGCCGCAGCTCGGGCGGCAGGTTCTCGTAGCTGCGCTTGTTCATCGCCAACAGGAAGATCGCCGTGTACAGCGCCGGCATCGACGGGTCGGTCTCGGAGTGATAGCGGACCATCTCGTGCACCTTGATCGACGGCACCACTTCCCACGGCACGACCGCGCCGTCGATCACGCCCCGCGACAGCGCATCGGCGAGCGCCGGCACCGGCATCGACACCGGCGTGGCCCCGAGCCGCGCCAGCAACCGGTTGGTCTGGCGCGTCGGCGCGCGGATCTTCAAGCCGCGGAAGTCGGCCAGCTCTCGGATCGGCCGCTCGCGCAGGTGCAACTGGCCGTTGTCGTGCACGTGCAGCGCCAGCGGCCGCACGGCGTCGAACTCCTGCCGTGCGTGGCGCTCGTAGAACGTCCACAGCGCCTGCGAAGCGGCGGTGGCGTTCGGCGTCATGAACGGCAGCTCGAACACCTCGGTGATCGGGAAGCGGCCGGCGGTGTAGCCGGGCAGCGTCCAGACGATGTCGGCGATGCCGTCGCGCGCCTGGTCGAACAGTTGCGGCGGCGTGCCGCCCAACTGCATCGCAGGAAAGATCTGGCAGCGCAGCCGGCCGCTGCTGTGCGCGCGGATGCGCTCGCACCAGGGCACGATGAACTGCGCATGCGTGGTCGAGCTGGCGGGCAGAAAGTGGGCAACGCGCAGCGTGATTTCCTGCGCGTGGGCCGGCGCGACGGCCGCAGCCGCCGCCGCGAACGCAAACGCCAGTGCGCGCCGCAGGTATACGGACATATCTCGATTCCCAGGTGGACAGCGATCGGCCGCGATCGGGACCGCAGCGGTCGAGGGCAGGCTGCGCGGCGCGATGCTACCGGGCGTCGTCGGTTCGTGACTTCGGTAGCGATCCCGATCGGCACCGTCAGCCGGGCTGCCGGCTGCCCGCCGTAGTCGTACATCGCCCTCGCCGTGTGGCCGAGCTAGCCAACGACACGCAGCGCGAGCGTAGCGACGCCTTCGACGACGCCTTCCATGAAGTCTCCGGGCACGACCGCCGCCACTCCAGCCGGCGTGCCGGTGTAGACGAGGTCTCCCGGCCGCAGTTCAAAGTAGCGAGACAGGTGCGCGATCGTCTCGTCGATGCTCCAGATCATCTGGCCGAGATCACTGTCCTGCCGGCGCACACCGTTGACCGATAGCCAGATGCGCGCCTGGGCGAGGTCGCCGCACGTGGACAGTGGCCGAATCGGCGAGATCGGCGCCGAACCGTCAAAGCCCTTGCCCGTGTCCCACGGTCGGCCGAGCCTCTTCGCCTCGGCCTGCAAGTCGCGCCGCGTCATGTCGAGACCGACGGCATAGCCCCAGATGTGTCCACGCGCATCACCGGCGTCGATGTTGCGGCCGCCGCGGCCGATTGCCACCACCAGTTCGATCTCATGTTGCAGGTCACTGGTCTGCGGCGGGTACGGCAGGTCGGCCGTCTTGCCTTCTGGTGCGACCAGCAGCGCATCGGCCGGCTTGGCGAAAAAGAACGGCGGCTCGCACCCGGAGAAGCCCATCTCCTGCGCGTGCTCGACGTAGTTGCGGCCGACGCAGTAAATGCGGTGCACCGGGAATAGATCGACGCTGCCGTAGATCGGCACCACCGGCTGCGCCGGCGCGGCGAACACATATGGCATGAGTTTTCCCCTGGGGCAGGCGCGCGACGACCAGCGACACCGCCGACGTGATCTCCGGCCGCAGTGCTGCGCGGCCCTCCATTTCGCGGTCGCTCGGCAGGCGCAGCCTATAATCCGCGCCGCTCGCGCAAGCGCGACCGGAGAGATGGCCGAGCGGTTGAAGGCGCACGCCTGGAACGCGTGTATAGGTTAATCGCCTATCGAGGGTTCGAATCCCTCTCTCTCCGCCAACAAACAGTCGCAAGTCATTGATTTTCAAGGCTATCGTCTTCGGCTCCAGCTAAAGTTACCCGCATTCTTACCCTCAGACGCGTCGGCTGCATCACTCCGGTAGCGTGTCAGGCCGTCCGTCGTCGGCGGCACCGGCCATTGCGGCGCTGGACGAGTCGGACTGTACGCGTACGCGCGGCTTTGTGAGAGGTAGGCGCCGCGGGGTTCCACTTCCTCCGCCCTTCTGGCCGTTGAAGCCTTGAGCGCCCCCAGCGTACTCGTGGGGGTCAGATCCTGTCAGGGATTACCCCAGGAGCACTTCGGCGCCGCTGTACACGTACAGTTCGCACAAGACACTAATCACAACGCGGGGAGGAAGTCATGCTGAAGAGCATTGCGGTTTGCGTTGCCGCATTGGTAGTCCTGACGGCGTGCGGCGGTGGCGGAGAGGGGACTTCGGCACCAGCTACGAACACCGCACCAATAGCTCGATCGGGCGCGGACCAGAACGTCTTGGTCGGTGCCGTCGTCACGTTGAACGGCACCGCCAGTTCTGACGCGAACGGCGACCCCTTGACCTACTCCTGGACCCTTACCAGCAGGCCCGCCGGCAGCACCGCCGCGCTGACGGGCGCCACAACAGCCACCCCAACGTTCACACCTGACCTCGCGGGCACCTACGTGGCGAGCCTCGTCGTCAATGACGGGCAGGTCAATAGCAGCCCAGCTACGGTAACCATCTCTGCTGCCGCCCCGCCTCCCCCAATTACGAACTTCTTCCTGTTCGGAGGCCCTGGAAACGCTATTTACCTTGGTTGCCTTACGTGCAATCAGTTTCAGGCCGACTCCGTGTGCAACCGTTTTGGCACGTACGGAAGCGAGTTCTCAAGCAGTAGTATTTGGAATCAATTCGGAACTTATGGAAGCCCATTCTCGTCCTCAAGTCCATGGAATCAGTTCAGTACGACAGGACCGATCATTGTTGGGTCCGACAATCTCTTCTATGGGTACTTCACGACGAACGCCTTCCAGCTTGATCGAACCACAATCTCGATGTTCGTCAACGTGCTGAATTTCTTCAGTAGCACGCGCAACCTCGCTGCAACCCGAACGTATGCGTGTGGAAACTGAAGTGAGCGCGGTGTCCACAACCAGGGCTTCCAAGGGCCTCTGCTTCCGCAATCTGCGGGCGACGCGCCCTCCTCGGTCGTGTGCGCTCAAGGCGTCATCCGCCGCACTGGGCGCATTCGAGACGGCCTGCCAAGCTGGGCTCGCGCGCGCTCGAACGCGTCCAAGACTTCGACGATGAGCGAGTTGGGCTCGCGTCTGCGCAAGGCTCGCAGGATCTCGTACCCGGCTCTTGGTCCGCCCTTCCAGGCGTTCATCGACGAACTCGCCTTGCCTTGCGGCGTGCGCGGACCGGTCGACTTCTCCCACGGCTTCCAGCGGCGGATGAGTTCGGCGCGCCGGCGGCGGTGCTCGGGTGTGCGGACGTAGCTCATGAGGCACCTGATAGTTCGATTCCGAAATCTCGTCTCTGAAATCAAAGTCGCGTCTCTGAAAAGTCAGAGAAATCAAACTCCGAAATCAAAGAAATCAAACGCCCTCGCAGGTCTTCGAGCGCTGCGGCATCGGCCTCGTCACACGCGCGAACGGGTGGCCGCGGATGCAGGTCAGCAAGGCGGACGCGGCCTCTCGCCGGCGGTCAGGCGCTCAGCCAGTCCGGCCGATCGCCGATCAATCCGTCGATGCCGTCGCCAGCGTCCGCAACGGGCCGCCGGCTTGCAGGGCGGGCCGCTGGCGCACGATTGCGGCGCCGTGCGGGCGAAGGTACGTCCGGCGCGCGATCGTCGCCTGTAGCGCCTGCCATGGCCTCGCGCTTGCGGCGAACGTGGTAGACGGACAGCACGGCCTCGACCGTCACGTTCAGCCCGTGCTTCAGCGTGCCGTCGGCTCCCGTCCAACTCGACAGCTTCGCGCGGCCGGCCAGCGCCACCGCGTCGCCGCGGTCGAGTGCCAGCAGTGCGGCGACAGCCTCGGCGCGGAAGCAGATACAGCTCGCCAACATCGACTCGTCGCCGTCGGTGGGCACGCTGACTTGCGCCAGCGCGTAGGGGCGGCCGTCCTTGGTGGTGCGCCGCTCGGGCGTCTTCACCAGCTTGCCTTGGGCGAGTACGTCGAGTGCCATGAGTCACGCCTCCTGCGGTTGAGTGCCTGCGAGTTCACGAGCCGGATCGCCCGGTTCGCCGTAGACGATCGCCCAGGCCCGCGCTTCGGCGTTTTCGCGCGACAGGCCGCCGTCGTACTCCATGATCGCGGCGCGCTCTTCGAAGGCTTCGCGCAGGGACTCGGTGTCCGAAGATGGCACCGAAGATGGCACCGAAGGTGGCGCCATCTTCGGGGGGCGACTGCCACCTTCGGCGGCCTCATCAAGCGCCATGGCCGGCCTTCCGTGCGCGTTGCCGTTCGCGCTGCATCAGATCGAGCACTTCGGTCAGCGCGACCAGCGCCCAGTGCGGCTGCTCGCGGAAGCTCACGTCGAGGAAGTCCGCCACGTCGGCGTCACCCCAGCCAAGCTCGCGGCGCGCTCGGTCGACCAGGCGCTCGGCCTCGGCGCGCGCCGGTCGCCGGTGGGCCAGCGCAGTCGCCGCCGGTGCGGCGTCGATCGCGCCGGGGTAATCCCGCAGCACCTCGGCACGGCAGGCCGGCGGCGCACAGGTCACCTCGGTCTCGCCGGCGGGCAGGTGCACTCGCCAGCGCGCATGCGTCTCGGACGGGGTGCGGCGGTCGGACCGGGTGGCGTCGGCTTGCAGCAGCGCCAGCAACTCGGGCTTGACCGCGCGCAGCCGGGCGCGCAACTCGTCGGTCAACCGCGACTTCGGCTCGATCACCAGCCGGTCGCCGTCCGGGGTCAGGGTCAGGCCGGCGCGCTCGGCCTCGGCGAGCAAGTGGCGGGGGTCGGGGGCGCCCATCAGATCACCTCGCGGTCGGCGGCCGGAGCCGGCTCAGTCGCGCCATCTACGCCATGCTCGCCATGTACGCCACACTCTGAGTTCGGCGCGCATGGCGCGCATGGTGGGTTCGTGGCGCGCATGGGCAGCCGCCAGACGTACTTGGCGCCGGCGCCGAAGCCGGTGCGCACGGCGGTCGCGCCGATGCGGTGCGCGACCCGCTGCATCGATCGCCACGCGTACCCGGCATCCTCGGTCAGTCGGCGCAGCGTCCGAGCGTCTACCTCGCCATCCGCCAGCGCCTCACGCAGCCACTCTCCCGCATCACGTCCCTCGCCGCCGGCCTCCGGCTCGGCCTCCGCCTTCCCCAGCAGTTCGCGCGCCGTGCCCTCGAGGGCTGCGCCCCACAGCACGCGCGTCGCCTCGATCTCGGGGCGACCGGGCACGGCCGAGACTTGCAGCGTGTACGCGAACCCGCCGCCGTCCGGCCCGAGGTTCGACTTCGCTCGCGCAAGCAGCCGGCCGCCGCCCTGATCCTCGGGCTGCTTCGCCGCCACCAGCACCACTCGAGCCAGGGCACTGAACGCCAGGCTGCCCGTGACGCGCTCAACCGGATCGCGCCCGGCGGTGCCTTTGCTGAAGTGCGAGATCCCGAGCACGGCGCAGCCGATCTCGGCGGCCAGTTCGACCACCGGCGCCAGCGCGCGGCGCACCTCGCCGTTCTTATGCGAGTCGCTGCCGACCGCGTTGACGATCGGGTCCAGCACCAGCAGCCGCGGCCTCGACCGCAGCAGCGCATCGGCCAACGCCGGCATGTCTCGCGCGGGATCGAATGCGCGCCGGCCGTGCTCGTCGCGCGCCGCGGTGACGAACTGCACGCGCCGCAGGTCCGCGCCCGTCGCCAGCAGGCGCGGCGCCAGGGTGTCGGCCGGGTCATCCTCGCCGGACCACATCACCACATCGGCCGGCTCGGCGCGCGTGCCGTCCGGCCAGCGTCCGCCGATCGTGACCGTCGCCGCGATGGCGAGTGCGATCGTCGTCTTGCCTGTGCCAGGTGCGCCGGCCAGGATGTGCAGCTTGCCGAGGGCGAGCCAGCCGTCCCAGAGCCACCGCACCGGCTCGATGCGCATGGCATCGCCGCGGACCAGCTCGACGGCCGCGGCGTCTGGCCCGGGCGCAGTCTCGGCCGCCTGCGCCTCACTCGGCGCACTCGCCGCCTCGATGCAGGCGCGCACGGCCTCGGCGCCACGCAGTCGCGCCAGGTCGTTGAGGTCGGTGCAGCCGTCCGGTCGCTGCGCACCGAAGTCCGGCACCGCGACCACTCCACCGACGGCGCGTGCCGCTGCGGTCGCATGCGCCAGGCCCGGGTTGCCGGCCGTGCGGTAGTCATCGTCCGCGCAGACGATGATCCTCGCCTGCGGGTGCCGTTGTCGCAGTGCCTGCGCCACCGGCTCGAGGTTGGCGCAGTAGAAAGCCACCGCGACCGCGAGCCCAGTGGCCTCATGCACCGAGGCGCCGGTCGCGTAGCCCTCGGCGATGCAGATCGTCTCGCCCGGCGTGCCGATCAGGTGCCAGGCGCCGCGCGTGCGGCCACCGCTCAAGAAGCGTTTCTCGCCGTCGGCGGTGATCGACTGAAGCGAGACCAGTTCCTCGCCGATGCGCAGCGGCACCATGAGTCGACCCTTTATTGCGCGCAGCCCGTGCGACCGCACTCCCTTGTCGCGCAGGTACGCGTGATCCGCCGGTGCCGGCTCCGACGTGCGCCAGAGTGATGCCGCACGCTCGGCCGCCTCGGCTCGGCGCCGTGCCTCGTCCTTGGCGCGCGCACGCTCGGCCGCCTCCATGCGTGCACGGTGTGCAGCCATCTCGGGCGCGGTCAGCATGCGGCGCAGTGGTGCGCGCCAGTTCTGCCAGCCGAGTCCGTCGCGGTGATTCTGGTAGCCGCCGGCCGGCACGCCGTCGGTGTGCAGCAGGTAGGCGCCGTCGCCATTGCCGCGCTTGCCGGCGGCCACGTCGCACCGATGAATGCGGCCGTCGGCGATCAGCTCGTCCGGTGGCACGAGACCACGTGCGGCCAGCGCGGCGCGAAAGGCCTCGATCGCATCAGGCACCACAGCGCGCATGATGGCCGTCATGACGCCACCTCGGTCGGGCACGCGGCCACGTAGAGATCGCCGCCGGTGCCGTCCGGCATGACGACTCGCGCGCGCAGATGGATCGCGTATCCGTCGGGCGGCGCGCTCGGCAGGTCGGCGCGACTCACCACCGCGATCGATCCAGGCACGATTCGCGCGCGGTGCGACCGTGCGATGTCGCGCAGCATGTCGAGCGCCACCGAAACCTCATGCGCAGGTGCCAAGTCCGCCGGTGCCCGCTGCGGCAGTTCAGCGCGCGGCATCATCGGCCGCCTCCGGCGCGCGACGCCAGGCGCTCGGCGATCCAGGCGTCGATCTCGGCCTCGGACCACGCCGACGCGCGGCCGTCGAGCGGCTTGCACGGCTTGGGGAACTTGCCCGCGCGGATCGCGCGGTAGATCGTCGCCCGCGTCAGTGGTACGCGCACCAGCACCTCGTGGAGGCGCAGCAGGCGGGGGGTCGTGGCTGGCATCGATGCACTCCGTCTTGTGACGGCGTGCATCGTCTATGAGCGTCGCGCGACCCGCCAATTTTGGCGGGTGCCCGTGATATGCGTGATATCCGGCCCGCGCCGACTGACTTGCGGGGTCTACTTCTTCCTTACCTTCGGACGCGAGAGCTTCAACCTGCGCCGCTCGGCCGCGACGATGTTGCGGACGGTTCTCGTATCGAGCTTGTGCTCTCTGGCGACCGTGCCGTAGGGATCGGCTTGCCCGCTCTCTTGCAGGGCGGTGACGGCCGCGAAGATCGACTCGTTCCGGCTTACCGCCGCGTTGCCGGCGCGACCGGTCGTGACGCGCTTGTGCTGGGCGTCGAGTTCGCGCTCGACTATTCGATGCGACGCCAGCAGGGCAAAGTACCGATCGGCCAGCTCGTCGTACTTTCTGTCCTCGTCCGAAGGGCGCGATGCGGCATCGGCGTCCCGCGCGACTTTCATCCGGTGTCGCGTGCGCTCGGGGGCGCTCTTGTCTGTGGCGTCGATCATCCGGCACCACGGCAAGTATGGCTGGAGCAGTAGCGTGATCGCTTCGTTGATCACTTCGGACTTGCTTTCCGGCCACTCGCTGGACTTGCCTTGCAGGTACTCGTTGAGTTGGTCGTACAGCCGCTGCGCGCCCTGGCCGTCGAGCTTGCCGGCCGAGGATTCCAGACGCTCCTTGCCTCGGTCGAACAGCCGCCGCCCGAGTTGGGTGTCGACCAGCGCGCGCTCCAGCAGGCGCCGCTTGCATTGCTCGTACAGTTGCTCGTCCGACTCCAGGCGCCGGCGGAGCAAGTCGCGCGCCTCGCTCTCCTTGAGGTGGAAGGAACCGCGCAGCACTTCCAGAAGAGACAGCGCGCCCGCGACTTTCTCGCCCGACTCTGCGCCGGGGCTTTTGCTTGGGTCAGGCATCACGCCGCCAGCACCAGCGGCGCCTTGAACTCGGGCACCGCCGGCAACGGCGGCAGCCGCTCGCCGCGTCGACGCGCGTCGCAGGCATCGGCCCACCACTGCATCATCGACACGCGCTGCTCGTAGAAGTCCGTGCGCAGGTAGGCGGCACGCACCGCATTCTTGTCGCGGTGGTGTAGTTGCCGTTCCACCCACTCGGAGCGGAAGCCGGCCTTGTACAGCTCATCGGTCAGCAGCGAACGGAAGCCGTGCGCGGTCACGTCGAAGCCGAGCCGGTGCAGTGCCGAGCGCAGCGTGTTCTCGGCCAAGTAGCCGGCGCTTCCGCTGCTGGCGAACACGAACGACTCGGGACCGCGGTCGGTGAGCGGCGCCAGTTCGCGCAGGGCCGCGAGAGCCTGCTTCGGCAGCGGGACCGCGTGTTCCTCGCGCCGCTTCATGCGGCCGGCCGGGACCGTCCACTTCGCCGCCTCGAAGTCGATCTCGCACCACTGCGCGCCGCGCAGCGAGGCATCGCGCAGGCCGGTGTAGAGCATCAGGCGCAGCGCGGCCTTCGTGACCGCCGCCAGGCCGCTTGCATCGAGCGCCGTCAGGAACGGGCCGACCTGCTCGGCTTGCAGTGCCTTGAAGTGCTCGACTTCCGGCTTGCGCAGCGCCTTTCCGAGATCACGCGCCGGATTCGTGCTCGCGCGGCCGGTGCTCAGGGCGTAGTCGAACACCTGCTTGGCGATCGCACGCGCGCGTCGCGCCGATTCCAGAATGCCGTCGTTCTCGGCCGCCTTCAGCGCGGACAGCAGCGCAGTGGCGTCGATCTCGCGCAGCGGCAGTTGACCGAGGACCGGATACAGCACCCGCCGCAGCAGACCGGCGTTGCGCTCGTGGTGCACGGCGGTCCACGCCGGCCGGTGGTAGGAGAGCCACTCATCGGCCACGGCGCCGAAGGTCTCGCCGGCGGCCTTGCGCACCTGCGCACGCTCGACGCGGCGTGCGGTCACCGGATCGCGGCCATGCCGCAAGACTTCGCGCTGGCGTGCATGCTCGACGCGCGCCTGTTCGAGACTGAGCGCCGGGTAGCTGCCAAGTTGCAGGATCGTCTCGCGGCCGCCGTGCCGATAGCGGTACTGCCAGTACTTCGAGCCACCAGGCATCACGCGCAGGCTCAGGCCGCCGCCATCGGTCAGCCGGTACGGCTTGGCCTTCGGCCTCGCGGTGTCGCAGCGCCGGACCTTCAGCTTCTTCTCGGCCATGCGGGTAACTCCAGGAATCGTTACCCGCATTTTTACCCGCAGCGGCTTGAGACTGCAAGATCTGTCGTTAGCCGTCAGTCAACGCAAAGCCTTGTGGGATAAGGACTTTCGGGGTGTCCTTGAACCGGTCTGAGACTGCCTGAAACGTCGGCGCGGCGGACTCTCTCTCCGCCAACTGCAGACGATCAGCGGTTTGCTGCGCTCCGGCGGCGCAGAACGGAGATCGCCACCGCGCGCCTCAGGCGCGCATCACTTCTTCTCCCCGCCCTGCTGGAACGGGAACTGGGTGAACATCGAGCGCGCCTGGTTCTGCATGTTCTCCTGCATCTGCACGAACAGGTTCTTCGACTGCTCGATGTAATTGGTCATCATCGACTGGATCATCGGCGCCTGCATGTTGACGTACTGCGCCCACATCTCGGGGCCGATCTTGTTGCTGCTGTAGAACGCCTGGCTCTGCTCCTGCAGCTTCTTCTGGATGTCAATGAACGCCTGGACGTTCTTCTCCAGGTACGAACCCATCATCCCCTGCATCGCATTGCCGTAGCTGCGGATGATCTGGGTCAGCACCGGCGGCGTGAACATCGGCTGACCTTCCTGCTCGGCCTCGAGGATGATCTGCAGCAGGATCTGGCGCGTCAGGTCGTCGCCGCTCTTGGCGTCGATCACCTGGAACTCGGTCTGTTCGATCACCAACTGCTTCACGTCCGCCAACGTGATGTAGGTGCTGGTCTGCGTGTCGTACAGACGGCGGTTCGGATACTTCTTGATCAGGCGCGTGGCGCTCGTCATCGGCGGATCCTCGGGCAGGGTTCGACCGCCCGAGCAGAGTCGTGTGCGGCGGACAGCTTGCTTGGCGATTCTAGCCCTTGCATCGCCGCGAAGCCGCGTCGCGATAGCAAGAATCGTGTCGCTTCGGCGCGCGCAACGAGCCGCCCACCCCGGCGCCGCGCACCGCATTCGGGTTGTCCCCAGGATGCAGTACGCGCAGTCCGGCGCTTCAGCCCATGTGCTGGCCGCCGTTGCAGGAGAAGTTGGCGCCGGTCGTGTAGCCAGAATCGGGACCGGCAAGCCAGGCGACGATCGAAGCAACCTCTTCGGGAGTGCCGAGCCGCTTGACCGGGATCTGGGCGACGATCTTCTCCAGGATCTCGGGCTTGATCGCACGGACCATCTCGGTGCCAATGTAGCCCGGGCTGACGGTGTTGACCGTGACGCCCTTGCCGGCCAGTTCCTGTGCAAGCGCCATCGTGAAGCCGTGCATGCCGGCCTTGGCGGCCGAGTAGTTGGTCTGGCCGGCCTGGCCCTTTTCGCCGTTGACCGAGCTGATCTGGATGACTCTTCCCCAGCCCTTTTCCAGCATGCCCGGCACCACCTGCTTGGTGACGTTGAACATGCTGTTCAGGTTGGTGTCGATCACCGCATCCCAGTCCTCGCGCGACATCTTGACGAACAGGCGGTCGCGCGTGATGCCGGCGTTGTTGACCAGTACGTCGATCGCGCCGTGTTCGGCGGTGGCCTTGGCGAACGCGGCCACCGTGTCGTCCCAGTCGGCGACGTTGCCGACCGAGGCGTGGAAGCTGAATCCGAGCGCCTTTTGCTCCGCCAGCCACTTGTTGTAGTCACGGGTCGGACCGCAGCCGGCGATCACCTTGAAGCCGTCCTTGTGCAGCCGCTGGCAGATCGCGGTGCCGATGCCGCCCATGCCGCCTGTCACGTATGCGACCTTGGTCATGACTTGCCTCCGAGAATGGGTTATCGATGTTTTGCGTCTGGCGTCTTGGGTCTAGCGTCTTGCGTCTAGCGTCTAGCGGGAGAGGCGTGATCTGCCCCGGGGGGCCTGCGTCACGCTCGACGCTCGACGCTCGACGCTTGACCCTCGACGCTCGACCTATCTTTCCACCGTGAGCGCGACCCCCATGCCGCCGCCGATGCACAGCGCCGCCAGACCCTTGCGGCTGCCGCGTCGGCGCATCTCGTGCAGCAGGGTCACCAGGATGCGCGCGCCGCTGGCGCCGATCGGGTGGCCGAGCGCGATCGCGCCGCCGTTGACGTTGATCCGGCTCGTGTCCCAGCCCATCTCCTTGTTGACCGCGCAGGCCTGCGCTGCGAACGCTTCGTTGACTTCCAGCAGGTCGAGTTCGGCCGCGTTCCAGCCGGCGCGCTCGAGCGCCTTCTTCGAGGCCGACACCGGCCCCATCCCCATCACTTTCGGGTCGAGCGCGGTGGTGGCGTAGGACTTTATGCGCGCCAGGACGGCGAGCCCGAGCGCCTGCGCGCGCGCCTCGCTCATCACCACCAGGGCCGCGGCTCCGTCATTGATGCCCGAGGCGTTGCCGGCGGTCACCGTGCCCTCTTTGTCGAAGGCCGGCTTCAGGCCGGCGAGCGCTTCGGTGCTCGTCTTGCGATTCAAGTACTCGTCGCTGTCGAAGGGGATCGGGTCGCCCTTCTTCTGCGCGATCGGCACGGCCACGATCTCGTCGCGGAAGCGCCCGGCGTCCTGCGCCGCCGCCGCCTTCTGCTGGCTGGCGAGCGCGAAGGCATCCTGCTGCGCGCGATCGATCGCCCACTGGCGGGCGACGTTCTCGGCGGTGACCCCCATGTGGTACTTGTTGTAGACGTCCCAGAGACCGTCGACGATCATCGAGTCGACCATTTTGGCGTCGCCCATCCGAAAGCCGTCGCGCGAGCCGAGCAGGACGTGAGGCGAGGCGCTCATGTTCTCCTGGCCGCCGGCGACGATCACCTCGGCCTCGCCGGTGGCGATCGCCTGCGCCGCCAGCATCACCGACTTCAGACCCGAGCCGCAGACGACGTTGATCGTCATCGCCGGCGTGGCAACCGGTAGTCCGGCCTTGATCGTCGCCTGCCGCGCCGGGTTCTGGCCGCCGCCCGCGGTCAGCACCTGGCCCATGATCACGCCCTCGACCTGCTCGGGCGCGAGCTTGGCGCGCGCGATCGCCTCCTTGATCACGATCGCGCCCAGTTCCGGCGCCGGGATCTTGGCCAGCGCTCCGCCGAACTTGCCGATCGCGGTGCGCACTGCGCTGACGATGACTGCCTGTTGCATTTCGCCTCCTTCGTGAATTGGTTGCTGACGGAGAGAGCGTGAAACGTGAAATGTGAAACGTGAAACGTGGAACGCCCGTCGAGAGTCCGGCCTTCACCTTTCACGTTTCACATTTCACCTTTCACGCCTTCTCCTTTACATAGCGACCGGGCGCGGGCTCGATCACCTTGTGCTTGGCATTGCCGTAGCCGCGCGGCGCCGGCTGCATCGGTCCGCCGTGCGGCGCCAGCCAGCGCGCCCAGTCGTTCCACCAGCTTCCTGTCAGTTCGCCGGCGGCCGCCAGCCAGGTCTCGCTGTCGGCGGGCAGCCCGCCTTCGCGGCCGATCGCTCCGTGCGTCCAGTAGCTGCGCCGGTTCTTGGAGGCGGGGTTGATGCTGCCGGCAATGTGTCCGCTGGCGCCGAGCACGAAGCGCAGGTCGCCGCCGGCGCCGTCGGTGCCGGGCATCGCCCGCGCCGACGCGTAGGCCGCTTTCCAAGGCACGATGTGATCCTCCCGCGCGGCGAACACGTAGGTCGGCACGCGCACGCGGCCGAGGTCGACCGGCTGGCCGCAGCACACGAGCTTGTTCGGCAGACGCAGGTTGTTCTCCAGATACGTGTTACGCAGGTACCACGCATACATCGGACCCGGCAGATTGGTCGAGTCGCCGTTCCAGTACAGCAGGTCGAAGGCCGGCGGCTGCTTGCCCTCGAGGTAGTTGCTGACCACGTAGTTCCAGACCAGGTCGTTGGCGCGCAGGCTGGAAAACGTGTTGGCGAGGTCGCGGCCCGGCATCAGGCCGCCCTGGCCGATCGACTTCTCGCGCATGCGCACGTGCTGCTCGTCGATGAAGATGTCGAGCACGCCGCTGTCCTCGAAGTCGATCAGCGCCGTCATCAGGGTCAGGCTCGCCACCGGCTGCTCGCCGCGCGCGTGCATGACCGCGAGCGCGCAGGCAAGCAGCGTGCCGCCGACGCAGAAGCCGAGCGCGTTTGCCCGGGCGCTGCCGCTGATCTCGCGCACCACCTGCAGGGCCGCGATCGGGCCGCGTTCCAGATAGTCGTCCCAGGTCAGGGTCGACTCCGGCTCGTGCGGGTTCTTCCACGACACGACGAACACCGTGTGACCCTGCTCGACCGCGAACCGGATCATCGAGTTCTCCGGCTGCAGATCGAGGATGTAAAACTTGTTGATGCACGGCGGGACGAACAGCAGCGGGCGGGCATGCACTTTGGCCGTCAGCGGCTTGTACTGCAGCAACTGGATCAGCCCGTTTTCGTACACCACCGCGCCCTCGGTGGTGGCGACGTTGCGGCCGACCTCGAAGGCGGCCTCGTCGGTCTGCGTGATGCGGCCGCGGCCGAGATCGCCGAGCAGGTTGTGCAGACCCGCCTTCAGGCTCTCGCCGCTGGACTCCAGCAGCGTCTTCTGCGCCTTCGGATTCAGGGCCAGGAAGTTCGACGGCGCCGCGGCATCGACGAACTGCGACACCGCGAACTTGACCCGGCCGCGGGTCTTGCGGTCGGCCTGCACGCTGTCGGCCATCCGGTTCAGGAACTCGGCGTTCAGCAGGTACGAGCGGGCGAAAAACGAGGCGAGCGAGTTCTCCTGCCAGCTCGGATCGGCGAAGCGGCTGTCGCGGATCGGCGCGCTCATCTTCTCCGGATGCTCGAGGAAGTCACCCCACAGTTGCGCCAGCCGCTGCATGTAGTCGCGCTGCAGATCGAGCATCCGGTCGGCCGGCACCGAGATCGCCGGCATCGCCGGCGGCTTCGACATCTGCGCCAGATCTTTCGCCAGGGACTGCCAGAACTGCATCCAGGCCGGCGCTGCGGTACGGCGTGCATCCTCGACCGGCGCGGCGCCACTGGCATCGGCTCGAACGGCGGTCGCTGCGCGTGCCCTCGCCGACCGCGCCTGGCCGCCGCGTGCGCCAGGCGCCGTCGCCGCGCGCGCAGACTTCGTCACGGCGGCCTCGACTTTGCCCGGGGCGGTGCGCGTTGCGCCGTTTGCTCCGGCAGCAGCGGGCGGCGGCGCGGCTGCCACACGCCGGCCGCGTGCAACGGCGCGACGCGCGGCAACCGCGACCCCGGCGACCGGACGTGCCTGCGCGCTGCGCGTCGACGCGCCGGTTGCACCGGTCCGATTCGATCCGGTCGCAGCCTTGCGGCGGTTTGCCATGCGGAAGTCTCCTCGTCGGCTGCGGGTGCCTGACAGGCGGCTTGGTGCGCACCGCACCCATCACCGCTGCATCCTAGTACGGCCGCTCCGTGCCCGCGCTCGCCTCTGTCAAGCCCATTGTGGCGAGGCGCTTGCAGCACTGTCAAACGAGAATCACCCGCGCCCGGTCGTCGGCGTGCGACGGCGTTGACGGCAGTCACGGCCACGCCGCCCGGCCAAGGGCCTTGCCTCAGCCTGCGCTGCCGGCGTCTGGCGCCACGGCTGACGGCTGCGGCTCGCGCCAGATCAGCGCCGCGTGCCGTCCGGTGCGCCGGTCGCGACGGAACGAGTAGAAGCGGCCCGGATCCGAAACCGTGCACAGCCCGCCTCCGTACACCCGCACGACGCCGGCGCGAGCGAGCGCGAGGCGCGCGAGCGCGTAAAGGTCGGCCAGGTACTTGTCGCCACCGCACGACACGAAGGCACGCTCGGCTTCCGGCAGCGCGGCGCGCATGACGGCCAGCACGTCGGCGCCGACCTCGAAGCGACGGGCGCCGATCGCCGGACCGAGCCACGCCAGCAGTTGCGCGTCTTCAATGCCGGCCTGCACCGACAGCCGCGCGCGCATTCGCGCCACGGTCGCCGGCAGCACGCCGGCGGCGAGCCCGCGCCAGCCGGCGTGCGCGGCGGCCACGGCGCGGCCGCCGGCCTCGGCCACGAATACCGGCAGGCAGTCGGCCACCAGCACCGCGCAGACGACGCCGGGCGCAAGGGCGACGCTGGCGTCCGCGGCCGGCGTCGGCGCCGCCCGCTCGGCGTCGACGACCTCGGCGCCATGCACCTGCTCGAGCCAGACCGGTTCGCCCGGAAGCAGGCGGCGCAAGCGCGCGCGGTTGGCGGCCACGTGGTTCGGGTCGTCGCCGGTGTGCAGCGCCAGGTTCATGCCGCCGCCGACATCGGGCGCCGCGCCCCACGGCGGCGCCGAGACGCCGCCGGCGCGCGTGGTCATCAACGCTCGAACGCCGGGCGGTGCCGGCCAGTCGGGCGCGATCCAGCCGTGCGGCCAGACGGATTCGACGGGTGAAGTCATCGCTGCAGGCGGACGCACCGCACCGGTTTCATTCGAAGGCCGCGCGCGGGCGGTCGCTGCGACCGAAACCGAGCGCCTTGATCAGCGCGCGCAGGTCTGGTGGCGGCGCGCGAAACCACTTCATCGGCACGCCGCTGGCCGGATGCAGCAGCCCGAGCCGGCAGGCGTGCAAGGCCTGGCGCGAGTAGCCTGCCCACGACGAGGTCAGCGCGTCGCCGGCCGGCGACGGGCGGCCGCGGCGATAGAGCGGATCGCCGACCAGCGGGTGGCCGAGATGCTCGAGGTGGACGCGGATCTGGTGCGTGCGCCCGGTGTCGAGCCGGCAGGCGAGCCAGGAGAAGTCGCGACCGTTGCAAGCCACCGTGGCGATGCGCCGGAAGTGGGTGCGCGCGGGGCGCGCGCCCGGCGAACGGCTGACGACGAAGCGCAGCGGGTTGCGCCGGTCGCGGCCGATCGCCGCATCGATCGTGCCCGTCGCAGGCGCTTCGCCGTGCACCACCGCCCAGTATTCGCGCAGCACGCTGCGCTGCTGCAACTGGCGCACCAGGTCGGCCTGCGCGGCGAGCGTTCGCGCCACCGCCATCAGCCCCGAGGTGCCGGCGTCGAGCCGATGCACGATGCCGGCACGAGGCACCTGCGCCAGCGCCGGATCGTGCGCCAGCAGCCCGTTGAGCAGCGTTCCCTGCCAGTGGCCGGCGGCCGGATGAACCACGAGTCCGGCCGGCTTGTCGAGCACCAGCAGCGCTTCGTCCTCGTGCACGATCGAAAGCGCCATCGGCTGTGGCAGGTAGGCCGCAACATCCGCAGCGGCGATCGGCGTCAGGTCGAACTCTTCGCCTGCGGCGACCGCGTCGCGCGCGCGCGGCGGCGGCGCCGGCGGCGAGACGCGGCGCACGGCGCCGGCGGCAATCCAGTGCTGTAGCCGGCTGCGCGAGATCGCCGGCAGCAGCTCGGCGAGCGCGCGATCGAGCCGCAGACCGCTCTGTGCGGCGCCGATGCGCAGGCGCTGCGCCGGTGCCGCGGCAGGTTCGTCGCCGTCTTCGTCCTCCGGCGCAGGCGGCACGGGTGGCAAGTCGGGATCGGGTGCGTCGATATACTTTGCGGTCTTGGGCAAGGTCGGTTTGCGCTGGTGGTCGCGCGCAGCGCGAGGCGCCGGCACGGGAGCGAAGATGCAGTGGTGGAGGTCGAAGCTGGGTCGTGCCGCACTGGTCGTGCTGGTGGCGGCGACGGCCGCGCTTTCCGGATGCGGCACGCTCGAGCGCGATCCTAGCGCCAAGTGGGACGCCGAGCGCCTGTACCAGGAGGCGCGCACCGAGCTCGAACTGGGCAACTGGAAGGCGGCGCGCGAACACTTGCAGAAGATCGAGTCGCGCTTTCCGTTCACTCGCCACGCGCAGCAGGCGCAGATCAAGATTGCCTACACCTATTTCAAGGAAGGCGAGACGGCGCAGGCCATTGCCGAGGCCGAGCGCTTCCTGCGCCTGAACCCGCGCCACCCGAACGCCGACTACGTGCACTACCTGAAGGGGCTGGCGAGCTTCAGCGACGATCTCGGCCTGTTCGGCCGGCTGCTCGGCCAGGACCCGAGCACGCGCGACCCGAAGGCGATGCGCGAGGCTTTCGACGCCTTCCGCGAACTGGTGACCCGCTTTCCCGACAGCACGTACGCGCCCGACGCGCGCTTGCGCATGAACTTCCTGATCAACGCCATGGCGCAAAGCGAGGTCAACGTCGCCCGCTTCTATTTGCAGCGCGGCGCCTACGTCGCGGCGGTCCAGCGCGCGCAGGGCGCGTTGCGCGACTTCCAGGCGGCGCCGGCGGCGGCCGAGGCACTGTCGATCCTCGTGCGCGCCTACGACGCGCTCGAACTGCCGCAGTTGCGCGACGACGCCCAGCGCGTGCTCGAGCGCAACTTCCCGGCGGCACAGCCCGCGCGGCCCTGACTCGCGCGGCGCAGCGCCGGTCAGGCGGCGCGCAGGAACTCGCAGGCCTGTTGCAGCGAGCGCGTACGCGCGAACGGCGGCAGGCTCGCCAGCACGACGCGACCGTAGGACTTGGCGAGCAGGCGCGCGTCGCACAGCATCAGCACACCGCGGTCGCGCTCGTCGCGGATCAGGCGCCCGGCACCCTGCTTGAGCAAGGTCACCGCCTGCGGCAACTGGTACTCGACAAAGCCGTTGCGGCCGAGCCCCTGCAACCGGCGCAGGCGCGCCTGCACCACCGGATCGTCGGGGGGCGCGAACGGCAGCTTGTCGATCACCACCAGCGACAGCGCTTCGCCGCGAACGTCGATCCCTTCCCAGAAGCTCACGCTGCCGACCAGCACGGCGTTGCCGGCGCGACGAAACGAATCGAGCAGCGCGCTGCGCGTGCTCGCGCCCTGCACCAGCAGCGGCAGGTCGAGGCCGGCGCGCTCGATCTCCTGCCGCAGCGCCTGCGCCACGCGCTCGACCGCGCGCAGCGTAGAGCACAAAACGAAGGCGCGGCCGTGCGCGGCTGCGATCAGCGGCCAGGCCGCGCCCGCCACCTGCTCGGGAAAGTCCTGCGCCAGCGGCGAGGGCATCGGCTGCGGCAGGTACAACAGACCCTGACGGCCGAAGTCGAACGGGCTGTCCCAGCGCCGGGTGGTGGCCTCGGGCAGGCCGACCTCGGCCAGGAAGGCATCGAAACGTCCGGCCACGGTCAGCGTCGCCGAAGCGAGGATCCAGGCCTGCGACTGCTGCTCGCGCGCGCGCGCAAACGCGGCACCGGGCGCTAGCGGCGTGGTCTGGAACTGCGCCCCGTGCAGCGTCAGCGCGATCCAGCGCACGGCGTCGGCGGTGGCGCCGCCATCGCTCGCCCCTTCGCCTTCAGGCTGCGGCGTGGCCGCGGCGCGCAGCGCATCGGCCCAGTCGGCGATCTGCTGGCGCAGACCGTCGCTGCGCGGCGCCAGCGCATCGAGTTCCGGGTCGCGCCCGCGGTTGGCTTCGAGCGCCGGGTGCAGCGCCGCCAGGCTCGCCGCCAGCGCGTCCAGGCGCTGCGCGGCGTGTGCGCCACCGTTTAGGCGATCGAGCGCCAGACGCTGGCCGGGTCGCACGCCGGCCTCGGCCAGCGCCAGGCGCAACTCGCGCGCCGCGGCCTCGATCGCTTGCGTCAGCGCCACCCACGGCGCGCCGCCGGCCGCGCGCGCCAGGCAGATCGCGCGCACGTCGCGCACGAGATCGGCCAGTTGCGCCAGCGACCAGCCGTGGCTGAAGAACTCAGCGGCGATCTTCGGCAGTTGATGCGCCTCGTCCAGGACCACGGTGTCGGCCGACGGCAGGAAGTCGCGCACCGCATCGTCGCGCAGCGCCAGGTCGGCCAGGAACAGGTGATGGTTGACGACCACGACGTCGGCGGCGGCCGCCTCGCGCCGCGCCTTCATTACGAAACAGTCGGCCAGCCGCGGACACTCCTGGCCGAGGCAGTTCTCGCGCGTGCTCGTGACCAGCGGCCAGATCGGCGCCGTCTCCGGCACCGTCGGCAGGCCGGCGCGGTCGCCGCTGTCGCTTGCCTGGGCGAACTGCACGATCGCGCGCAGGTGGCGTGCGTCGTCGCGCGAGGCGAGCGTGCCCTCGGCCTCGGTGCGCTCAAGCCGCTGGCGGCAGACGTAGTTCTGGCGGCCCTTGAGCAGCGCCACCGCGCAGTCGATGCCGAGCGCCGAGCGCACCGCGTCCAGGTCGCGCGCGAACACCTGGTCTTGCAGCGCCTTGGTGCCGGTGGAGATCAGCACCTTGCCGCCGGCCACCAGCGCCGGCACCAGATAGGCGAAGGTCTTGCCGGTGCCGGTGCCGGCCTCGGCCACCAGGGTGCCGCGCGTGACGATCGCCTCGAACACGGCCAGCGCCAGTTCGCGCTGCGAGTCGCGCGCGGAGAAGCCGGCGACGGCGGCTGCCAGTTCGCCGCCGGCAGCGAAGGCAGCGGCCACGCGTGCACGCGCGGCGCGCAGAGTGCTGTCTTCCGGGCCGATGCCTGCGCCTGCGCGCGGCCGCACCGCCTCCAAAGTCGTCACGCCGGGATGTCGGGCACGAGCAGCATCTCGAGCTGGACGATCTCGTCGCGGATCTGCAGCTTGCGCTTCTTCAGCCGACGCAGCTTGAGTTCGTCGACTCCGGCCTGCAGCGCCATGCGCTCGATCGCCTCGTCGAGATCGCGATGCTCGATCCGAAGCTCGATCAGCCGCCGCTTGATCTCGTCGATGTCCATGATCCGTTCCCGCGCCGCCGCCGTCGGCAGCAGCCGTTCATGCTAGCAGCGCGGCTCGGCTGCACGACGGCAACGCCTTCGACCGGCATTTCTGGCGATCCCGCGCGAGCCCGCTTGATAGACTGCTCCGGCATCGCTCGGCACACGTGCCTCGACCCCGCCCCGCCTCCTGCCGTGACGGCCCGATTCAAGCTCTCCGCCTGCCTCGCCGAGCACATCGGCGACCGGTCCGAACAGCAGGACCGGGTGGCCCTGCTCACCAGCAAGCGTAACCCGGGCACCCTGCTGGCGATCGTCGCCGACGGCATGGGAGGGCGCACCGGAGGCCGCATGGCCTCCGACCAGGTGGTGTCGACTGCCGACAGTCTGTTTCAGGAGAACGCGGCGCAAGACGATGACCTGCGCGCGCTGCTGCAGCAGATCGCCGCCGAAGCGCACACCGTGATCCGCCTGACCGCGCTATCGAGCGAGAAGGAACCGCACAGCACGATCGTGGCGCTGATCGTGCGCCGCAACTACGCGATCTGGGCCCATGCCGGCGACAGCCGCCTGTACCTGTTCCGCGGCGGGCGCCTCGTGCGGCGCACGGCCGACCACACCTTCGCCCATCATCTGCGCAATGAAGGCAAGCACGCCGAGGCGCAGGCGGCGCAGGAGAAGTACAAGAACATCCTGGTGAGCGCGCTCGGCATCGCGCGCGAGCCGCAACTGGCGATCGACGAGGCTGCCGACCTGCAGGTCGGCGACGCCTTCCTGCTGTGCAGCGATGGGCTGTGGACCTACTTCACCGACTCCGAGCTCGGCTCACTGCTGCACGGCCTGCCGCCGCGCGAGGCGTCCGAACACCTGGTGCGTCTGGCGCGCGAGCGCGCCGAGAGCCACGGCGACAACCTGTCGCTGGCGATCGTCAAGTTGGAGGCGGCCGATTCGCCCAAGCGCCAGCCTTCGACCACCATGTGGTTCAACGGGCCCGAGGCCGGTCGTCCGCGCGATTGACGGCGCGCCGGCGGCCCTACCGTGCCGCCGGTCCCGGCCGACCCTCGCCCGCCTGCGCCGCCGCCGCGCGCGGCCGATCAGCGCTCGCCGCCGCGGCCGCGTTCCCGGGCGACCGGCGGCTGCGTTGCTCAAGCGACTGCTCGCGCTGCGCCCGGCGCTCGGCTCTCCGGCGTTCGTTCTCGGCCCGTT
>JBBIST010000007.1:0-61062 GCA_037441125.1 Burkholderiales bacterium | reverse complement strand
CTCGAGCGGCGCGCCGACCGCGGCGCCGTCGGCGGCGCGCGCCGCCGGGGCGGACAGGGCCAGCAGCAGCGCCGCCAGGGCGGCGCTGATCGCGGCGGCGATCGGCGCCGCCGGCGTCGAGCAGGGTCTGGGTGCCGGCGCTTCGGCGCCGGCCGGCAATGCGGTCATCGCGATCTCCAGCGGTTGCGCCCGCGGCACCGTGCGCACTTCGGGCGCGGCGAGGTGCAGCGGGCCGGTAAGTCAGCGCTTGTGATAGGAGGCGAAGACGCGCGCCGAGCCGTCGCGCTGCACGAGCAGCACGTCGTAGGGCTGCTGCAGGCCCTTGTAGATCGGCCCGTCCATCCCGGGCGAACCGATCGGCATGCCGGGCACGGCGATGCCGATCGCCTGCGGCCGCTCGCGCAGCAGGCGCCGGACCTCACGCGCCGGAACGTGGCCCTCGACCAGATAGCCGCCGACGCGCGCGGTGTGGCAGGAGCCGTACTGGGCCGGCATGCCGAGCCGCGCGCGCACCGGCGCCAGGTCGGGGACGTTGATCGGGGTGACCTGGAAGCCGTTGGCCTGCAGGTGCTTGACCCAGTCGTCGCAGCAGCCGCAGGCGGGGGTCTTGAAGACTTCGACCGTGGGCAGCTTCTGCGCCGCGCCCGTGCTCAGGGCGAGCGAGAGCGGTATCGCGGCCAGTGCCAGCAGCAGGTCGCGGCGGGCGGATCGGGGGTGGGGCATGGCATCTCTCCTGAGGCCGGCGCAGATGCCGGCGGTGCATGACGAACGCGAAGGACGACGGCCGCCGTGCGGCGGCATCGCGCGCTCAGGTCAGGGAGACGCAGTACAGGATCGACAGCGGCGGTGCGGTGGCGTCGAAGCAGGCCGGCGCCCGTTGCCAGTGCAGCGGTCCGCTCGCCGCCGGCAGCATCGCGCGCAAGACCAGTGGCGGCGGTGCCGTCATCGGCATCGGGCCGGCGTTGCTGGCGCTGCCTTCGTCGGCGCAGTGCTTTACGCATACCGTCGGCTCGGCCGGCGGGTCGAGCGCGAGGTCGACGCCGTGGCAGTCCTGCGCTGTCTGCGCCGCGAGCTCGGCCACCAGTTGCGCGTGCGCGATCGACTCGCCGGCGCGCTTGATCACCGGACAGGCATGCGCGAACAGCGACCACTGCGCCAGCAGCAGGCAGGCGAGCGTCATCAGCGTGATGCGCAAGCGGCGGCGGGAGCGGGCGGTCGACAAGGTGGTGCTCGGTGGGCGCAAACCGCGCAGGCTGGCCTGGCGGACTCAGGATCTGGGCAATCCGCTGCAAGCCGCGAGGCATTACGACAGACGACGGTGCGCACTGTATCCGAACACGGCGCAAGTGTCGGGCGGCAAGTCAGCCGGGCTTGTGTTGGCGCAATTCCAGATCGCGGGCTTGCTCGGGTAGTCGCGGGCTTGGCGCTTGCCCAGGATCGGCGCAAGGTTATCGGCTGACCGTAGACACCGGCTGCCGGTTGACCGTGTGCAGCCACAATGAGCGGCATCGACGAGGCTCGCCGCATGCGTGCGCCGTCTTCGATCCCAAGAGCACAAGCCGATGAAAGCCCCGACAACGACCGCACCTGCGGCCGCCGCCACCGCGCCCCCGCCGCCGACCGAGACCGAACTGAAACTCGCGGTGAGTGCCGGCGATCTGCCGCGACTGCGCGCGCGTCTGGCCCGCCTGGGCGCAGCGCGGCGCGACAGGCTCACGACCACCTACTTCGACACCGCCGAGCGGCTGCTCGCCGGCCACGGCATGGTGCTGCGCCTGCGCAAAGGCGACGACGGCTGGGTGCAGACGCTGAAGGCGGGCGCGGCGGCCAGCGCCTTCGGCACGCGCGGCGAGTGGGAGACCGTCGCCCCCGGCGGCCGCCTGCAGCTCGGCCGGCTGCGCGCGACTCCGCTGCCGGCGCTGCTGGCCGCGCACGGCAAGCCCGCGCTCGTGCCGCTGTTCGAGACCCGCTTCGTGCGCAGCGCGCGCACGGTGCCGCTCGGCAAGTCGCTGGTCGAGGTGGCGCTCGACCGCGGCCACGTGGTCGCCGGCCGAGCGCGCTGCGCGCGCCGTCTGCCGTTGCTCGAACTCGAACTCGAGCTGAAGTCGGGCCGGCCGAGCGCAATCTTCAAGCTCGCGCGCCGGCTGCTCGGCGGCGACGGCGTCGAGCCGCTGGCGTTGCTGCCGCTGGCACAGACCAAGGCGGCGCGCGGCTACCGACTGCTCGACCCGCAACCGCCGGCGCCGGTCAAGGCCGGCGCCAAAGGCTTCGCCGCGCCGCTGCGCGCGCAACATGGCGCCGACCAGGCGCTGCGCCAGGTGATCGGCCACGGCACCGAGGTGCTGCTCGCCAACGCGCGCGGGCTGGCCGAGCACGATGACCCGGAGTTCGTCCACCAGGCGCGCGTGGCGCTGCGCCGGATGCGCTCGGCAGTGCGCCTGTGGCGGCGCGAAGCGCGCCTGCCGCAGCCGCTGCAGGACGAACTGAAGTGGATCGGGCAGGAACTGGGCGCGCTGCGCGACGCCGACGTGCTCGTGACCGAGACCCTGCCGCACTTGGCCGCCGCAGTGCCGCCGGCGCAGCAGCCGGCGCTGCAGGCGCTGGCGGATCTGGCGCGGCAGCGGCAGGCGCAGGCGCGTGTCAGCGCCCGCGCCGCGCTGGCGAGTGGCCGCTTTGCGCGCTTGGCGCTCGACCTTCTTGCCTGGGCGCACGGGCAGCCGAAGTCGCGCGCGGCGTCGCTGCGCAAGCTCGCGCCGCGGCAGCTCGCGCGACTGCTGGCGCGGCTGCGCGCGGCGGCGCGCTTTTTCGCCGCGCTCACACCCGAGCGGCGGCACGAGGTGCGCATCCGTGCCAAGCGGCTGCGCTATGCGCTCGACCTGTTCGCCGTGGCGCTGCCGGCGCAGCCGACCGCCGAGTACCTGGAGCGGCTGGCGCACTTGCAGGACCTGCTGGGCGAGCTCAACGATGTCGCGGTGGCGCGCGCCGCGCTCGATGATCTGGGTGCAGGCGAGGCGTTGCGCGCGGCGATCGCCGAAGGACTGGCGGCGCGCGAGGCGGCCGGACTGAAGCAGGCCGAAGTGGCGCTGGCGCAGCTGTTCGAAACGCGCGCGCCCTGGGGTTGACCCGTGCCTCAGTCCGGCGCGCCGGCGCCGTTCGTGAGCGCCGTCACATACTCCCGCATGTATCTTCGGAGCCTGCCGGCGACCGCCGCCGGCCTCGCTAAGATGGCGGCGATTGCGACCCGCCGGCGATCGCCGGCAGCCGATCGCGCGCCAGCGCCGCGATCGACCCCCGCTCGAGGAGCCCGCAGATGCAAAACAGCTACGGCTTCGGCCGCACCGTCGCCTGTGACTTCGCCACCGCGGTGGCGCGCGTGACCGAGGAGCTGGCCAAGCAGGGCTTCGGCGTGCTGACCGAAATCGACGTCCAGGCGACGCTGAAGAAGAAGCTCGACCGCGACGTGGCGCCGTACAAGATCCTCGGCGCCTGCAACCCGCAGTTCGCGCACCGCGCCCTCGAACTCGAGCCGACGATCGGCCTGCTGCTTCCGTGCAACGTCGTCGTGCGCCAGGACGCCGCCGGCGTCCAGGTCGAGTTCATGGACCCGGCGATGATGGTCAAGCTGGTCGACCGTCCCGAGGTGCATGCGATCGCCGCCGAGGTGCGCGAACGGCTGCAGAAGGTGATGGCGGCGCTCTAAGGCGCCGCGTCTGATCGAACGCTGCGCGCTTGCCGCGCACCGCCTTGCCCGTTTAGATACCGCACAGCGGTGCCCGATCAGGCGCCGCCGGCCGGCGGCGCGCCGCGGTGATCGTGATCACGCGCGACCGTCGCCGTGACCGCGCTCAAGATACCCCACGGAGTATCTCAGCTATCGTCCGAGCCTTGATCCGGACTGCAGCGAGCAGCGCTTCCCATGCAACGCAAATCGATCGCCATCGCCGTCGGCACCGTGCTGGCCGGCGCCTTGCTGACAACCACCGGCCTGTTGGCCCAGGGCGCCAAGCCGGCGCCGGCCGCGGCCGGCGCGCCGGCCGAACTGGCCACCGCCGTGGTCGCGCTGCGCCAGGTTCTCGAGACCTACCCGGCCGACGCGCTGATCGAGGCGGTGCGCCAGGCGGCGGTCTCAGCGCAGATCGGCGGCACGGTCACCGAGATCTACGTCGACGCCGGCGACCGCGTGCGCCGCGGCCAGTTGCTGGCGCGCATCGACACGCGCGACACCGACGCCCGGGTCAGCGCCGGACGCGCGGCGATCGCTCAGGCCGAGGCCGGCCTCGGCCAGGCGCAGCTCGAGTACGACCGCACGCAGGAGCTGGTGCGACAGGGCTTCGTCAGCCGCGCCGCGGCTGACCGCGTCGAAGCAGAACTGAAGACGGCGCGCGCCGCGCTCGAGGTCGCGCGCGCCGGCGCCGCGCAGGCGCAGACCGCGCGCAGCTTCGCCGAACTGCGCGCGCCGATCGACGGCGTGGTGTCGCAGCGGATGATCGAGCGCGGCGAACTCGCCGGCCCCGGCCAGCCCTTGCTGCTGGTGCACGATCCGGCACAACTGCGCGCGGTGGGCGCGGTGCCGCAGTTCGTGCTGCCGCGCGTGATCGGTGCGCGCACGGCGCAGGTCGAATTGCCGACCCTGGCGCGTACCGTCGCGGCGACGCGCGTGACCGTGCTGCCGGCGGCCGATGCGCGACTGCTGTCGACGCTGGTGCGCGCCGATCTCGGCGCCGACCTTCCGGCCGGCGTGGTGCCGGGGACGGCGGCCAAGGTGTGGCTGCCGGTCGGCACCGCGCGCAAGCTGGTGCTGCCGCAGGCGGCGGTGCTGGTGCGCGGTGAACTGACCGCGGTGTACGTGATCGGCGCCGACGGCCGGCCTCAGTTGCGTCAGATCCGGGTCGGCGAGCGCGTGACCGCCGCCGAGGCCGCGGCCGAAGCGCTGGTCGAGGTGCTGGCGGGTCTGGTCGAGGGCGAGCGCGTTGCGCTCGATCCGCTGGCGGCCGCCGGGAGGCTGCGATGAGTTCGCACGACGGCACCGGCGCTGCACCGGACGAGGGCGCGCGCGCGGCCGGCGAAGCCGCGGCCCCGCTCGGCATCTCCGGCCGCATCGCGCGCGCCTTCCTGACGACGCAGATCACGCCGCTGCTGGCGCTGATCGGTCTGTTGCTCGGCCTGTTTGCGCTGATCGTCACGCCGAAGGAGGAAGAGCCGCAGATCAACGTCACGATGGCCAACGTGCTGATTGCGTTTCCGGGCGCGTCCAGCGACGACACGCACAATCTGGTCACAGTCCCGGCCGAGCAGGTGCTGGCGCAGATCACCGGCATCGAGCATGTGTACTCGGTGACGCGGCCGGGACTGGCGATCATCACCGTCCAGTTCAAGGTCGGCGAAGACCGGATCGCCGCCCTGGTGCGGCTGCACGACACGCTCGCCGCCAATGCCGACTGGCTGCCGGTGCACCTGGGCGTGCGGCCGCCGCTGGTCAAGCCGCGCGGCATCGACGACGTGCCGATCGTCACCCTGACCCTGCACGGCGGACCGGCGCAGGCGACGCCGGCCGATCTGCAGAAGGTCGCGCACGCGCTGGAGATCGAACTCAAGCGCGTCGAGGGCACGCGCGAGGTGGTCACTCTCGGCGGCCCCGACCAAGTGCTGCGCGTGATCCTCGATCCCGCGCGCATGGCCGCGCATCGGGTCACGGTGACCGACATCGAGCGCGCGCTGCTGGCGGCCAACGCCTCGGCGCCGGCCGGCCAGATGGTCGCCGGCAACCGCGTGATCGACGTGCGCGCCGGCGAGTTCTTCCAGTCGGCCGACGACGTGGCGCGGCTCGTGGTCGCGGTGCGCACCGGCGCCGACGGCACGCGCCGGCCGGTGTTCCTGTCCGATCTGGCGCAGGTCAGGCTCGGCGCCGACACGCCGCAGACCTATGTCTGGCACGGCCAGGTGAGCGAGCGCGACGGCCAGCGCCACTACCAGGAGTTCCCGGCGGTAACGATCTCGGTGTCGAAGAAAGCCGGCACCAACGCCGCCACCGTGGCCGACGAGCTGCTGGCCCGGGTCGATGAGCTGCGCGGGGCGATCATCCCGGAGGCGATGCAGGTCGAGGTCACGCGCAACTACGGCGAGACCGCGCGCGAGAAGGCGAACTCGCTGCTGCAGAAACTGATCTTCGCCACGCTGTCGGTGGTGGCGCTGGTGTGGGCGTCGCTTGGCCGGCGCGAAGCGGTGGTGGTCGCGGTGGCCGTCGTGCTGACGCTGGCGACGACACTGTTCGCGTCGTGGGCGATCGGCTTCACGCTGAACCGGGTGTCGCTGTTCGCGCTGATCTTCTCGATCGGCATTCTGGTCGACGACGCGATCGTGGTGGTGGAGAACATCCATCGCCGATCGCAGTTCGACCATGGGCCGGCAACGGCAATGATTCCGCGCGCGGTCGACGAAGTCGGCGGCCCGACCATCCTCGCCACCCTGACGGTGATCGCCGCCCTGCTGCCGATGGCCTTCGTCACCGGCCTGATGGGGCCGTACATGGCGCCGATCCCGATCAATTCGTCGATGGGGATGCTGCTGTCGCTGGCGATCGCCTTCGTCGTCACGCCCTGGCTGGCGCTGCGGCTGCTGGCACGCCATCACGGCGCGCAGGCGCCGGCCAGCGCCGACCGGCTGACGGTGCGACTGAACACCGTGTTCACGCGCGCGATCTCGCCGTTCCTGCACGGGCGCGAAGGTCGCCGCCCGCGGCGGCTGCTGTGGCTGGCGATCTTCGGCGCGATCGCCGCCAGCGTGGCGCTGGTGCCGCTGCAGGCGGTGATCCTGAAGATGCTGCCCTTCGACAACAAGAACGAGTTCCAGGTGGTGGTCGACATGCCCACCGGAACCGCGGTCGAGACCACCGCCGCCGTGCTGCGCGAACTGGCCGCCGAGGTGGCGCGCGTGCCGGAAGTCACGAGCGTGCAGGCCTACGCCGGGCTCGCCTCGCCGATCAACTTCAACGGCCTGGTGCGCCAGTACCACCTGCGCAGCGGCGGCGAGGTCGGCGACCTGCAGGTGCTCCTGCGCGACAAGGCCGATCGCGACCGCAAGAGCCACGACATCGCGCAGGGCGCGCTGCCGGCGCTGCAGGCGATCGCCGACCGCCACGGCGCCGATCTGAAGGTGGTAGAGGTGCCGCCCGGACCGCCGGTGCTGTCGCCGATCGTGGCCGAGATCTACGGCCCTGACTACGCGGCCACCAAGCAGCTCGCCCGCCAGGTGCGTGCGGTGTTCGAGGCCACGCCCGAGATCGTCGCCATCGACGACTCGACCCAGGACCAGGCGCAGCGCGTGCTGCTGCGGGTCGACACCGCCAAGGCCGCCCTGTACGGGATCGCCGCCGCCGAGGTGGCGCGCGCGGCGCGGCTGGCGCTCGCCGGCGAGGACATCACGCCGCTGCACGATGGCCGCAGCAAGTACACGGTGCCGGTGCGCATCGGCCTGGCCTCCGAGCAGAAGGGCCGTCTCGACGAGATGCTGAAGCTGCGCCTGCGCGGGCAGGACGCGCGCGGCCAGCCGCTCGAGGTGGCACTGGCCGAACTGGTGACCGCGGTGACCAAGCCGGTGGAGCCGGTGATCTACCGCAAGAACCTGCAGCCGGTGGTCTACGTCGTCGGCGACGTGGCCGGCGGCCCGGGCAGGATCGGCTCGCCGTTGTACGGGATGTTCGATCTGCGCCCGGGCATCGCCGCGATCGCCACCCCGGGCGGGCTGCCGCTCGAGGAGTACTGGATCGAGGCGCCGGCCGACCGCTTCACCGCCTTCGGTTTGAAGTGGGACGGCGAGTGGCAGATCACCTACGAGACCTTCCGCGACATGGGCATCGCCTATGCGGTCGGTCTGATCCTGATCTACCTGCTGGTGGTGGCGCAGTTCCGCTCGTACCTGACGCCGCTCGTGATCATGGCGCCGATCCCGCTGACCGTGATCGGCGTGCTGCCCGGGCACGCGCTGCTGGGCGCGCAGTTCACCGCCACTTCGATGATCGGCATGATTGCTCTGGCCGGCATCATCGTGCGCAACTCGATCCTGCTCGTGGACTTCGCGCACCAGCGGCTGCGCGAGGGCGCGAGCTTCGAGCAGGCGACGATCGACGCCGCCGCCGTGCGCGCCAAGCCGATCGTGCTCACCGCGTTGGCGGCGATGGCGGGCGCGCTGTTCATCCTCCCCGACCCGATCTTCAACGGCCTGGCGGTGAGCCTGGTGTTCGGCATCTTCGTCTCCACCGTGCTCACGCTGGTGGTGATCCCGGTCCTCTACTACGCCGCCAACTGGAAGAAGTTCGAGCGTCCAGCGTCCAGCGTCGAACCTGGAGCACACGATCACGCCCCTGCCCCACGCTAGACCCCGGACGCTAGAAGCTAGACGCGTAACCAATCACTCCACCTCGAAGGAATCACTGCAATGACCATCGACCGCCTGATCCATGTCTTCGCCGGCAGCTTCATCCTGCTGTCGCTCGCCCTCGGGCTCGAGGCGAGCCCGATCTTCGTCTCGCCGTGGGCGCTCGCCTTCACCGCCTTCGTCGGCGCCAACCTGCTGCAGTACGGCTTCACCAACGTCTGCCCGCTCGGCTGGATCCTGAAGAAGCTGGGCGTGCCGGAGAGCCGCGTTGCCTGCTCCTGAACGTCGCAAGGCCGACCGCGCCGGCGAGGCCGAGGCGACGGCTTCGGCACGCCGCGCGCTGGTGCTGCGCCTGAAGCGCATCGAGGGCCAGTTGCGCGGCATCCAGTCGATGATCGAGGCCGACGCCGACTGCGAAGCGATCGCGCAGCAGATGTCGGCTGCGCGCAAGGCACTCGACAAGACCTACTTCGAACTGGCCGCATGCGCGATCGCGCATCCGCGCTTTGCCGCCGCACCGCCGGCGCCGGACCGCGCCGGCGAACGGCCGGGCGAGCGCTTGCTGCGGATCACGCGCACGCTGGCCAAGTACGCGTAGCGCGAGTTGCCGCCGAGGCGGCGGCTCAGTCGCCGGCCGCCGCCTCGCCCGACTGCTGGCTCTCGGGCCAGAGCCGGTTGGCGCCGCGCGTGCGCGGCGGCGCGTGGCAGGGCTTGATCGCCGTGCCCTGGGCGAAGCGGTAGCCGGCGAACGTGGCCAGGTCGCGCTGGCCGTCGGTCTCGATGCCGGCGACGATCAGCCACTGCGGGTTCAGTCCGGCCGCGCGTGCTTCGAGCAGCGCATCCTGCCAGGCGTCCGGCCGGCGCGACTGCGGCGCCAGCAGCTTGGCGAAGTCGGGCCGCACGAAGTCGATCGCCTTCATCTCCATGCCGACGCGCGCCGCGCTCAAGCGGTAGCCGAGCGGCACGCGCTGGGTGCGCAGCCAGTCGAAAAAGCTCTGCACCCGATACGGCGAGCGGATCCGCTCCACCGTGCCGCGCACCAGGATCGACATCCGGTGGCAGACCAGCCGGTGCCGGTCGAAGACCTCGGTCACGAGGTCGAGGCTGCGCTCGATTGTGCCGAACGACAGCGTCGCTGCGACCCGCTGCGCGCACTCCTCTTCCAGCATCGCGAAGCCCTTGCCGAGCGCCTCGATCTGGATCCGGGCGCGCTGCATCGTTCCCGGCTGCTGGCCCTCGGTCCAGACGTACAACTCGTCGAACCAGCGCTCGCGCGTGGCGAGCGCTCGCGTCGGCCAGATGACCGCGCGTACCCGCGACTCTCCGAGCGTCGCGATCTCGGTCGGCAGGGTGTCGGGCGGATCGGCGGGCGGTCGCAGCGGCATGCTCGCGTGGGGGGCGCGCGCTTGCCGCCGCGCCCCACGCCGCCAATGGTGCACCGGGTCCGCGGCGGCGACAAGGCAACTGCGGGCAACTGCGGGCAACCGCGGCAGCCGCGGGAAGCGCGCGCCGAGTGAGGTCGGGCGGCGCGACCGACTCCGGGCAGCCGACTCGCCGCGACCGGCTCAGCGGCGCGGCTGCCCGTAGTGCTCGAAGCGCTCCAGGACCCGCCGCATTTCAGCCTCCGGCAGGCAGGGCGGCTCGCCCAGCGCGCGCGCATGCAGATAAATGCGCGCCAGGTGCTCGACCTCGATCGCCAGCGCCAGCGCCTGCGCCAGCGAAGCGCCGCAGGCGATCACGCCGTGGTGCGCGAGCAGGCAGGCGCGCCGGCCGGCGAGCGCGGCCAGCGCCCGGTCCGACAGCTCCTGGCTGCCGAAGGTCGCGTAGGGAGCGCAGCGGATGTCGATGCCGCCGGCTGCGGCCACCATGTAGTGGAACGCTGTCAGTCCGACGCCGTGGCAGGCGAGCGCGGTGGCGGCCGGCGAGTGGCTGTGGACGACGGCGTCGAACTCGGGCCGCGCCGCGAGGATGTCGCGGTGGAAGCGCCACTCCGAAGACGGCGCCAGGCGGCCGCGGGCAGTGCCGTCGGAAAGGCGAACGAACACCAGCGACTCGGGCGCAAGGGCCTCGTAGGCGATCCCGGTCGGCGTCACCAGCAAGCCCTCCGTGCGACCGCGCCGGCAGCGCGCCGAGACGTTGCCGGCCTTGTTGACGTTGATGCCGGTGGCGTTCAGCGCGGCGGCAGTGGCGATCAACTGCGCGCGCAGCGCCGGCGTGTCCTCGGCGGGAGCAACCGGTTCGGGGCTCATCGGTTGCGCTCCGGGAACAGTTGCGCAAGATCGGCCGGCGCCACCACGCCGAGCTCGGTGACGATCGCGGTGATGAGCCGCGCCGGGGTGACGTCGAAGGCGGGATTGGCCACCGCGGTCGTCGCCGCGGCGATGCGCACGCGTGCGGCGTCGCCGGCGGCGTCGCTGCCGTGTACGACGCGCACTTCGTCGCCGTCGCGATCTTCGATCGGGATCGCCGCGCCATCGGCGCAGCGCCAGTCGATCGTCGGCGACGGCACCGCGGCGTAGAACGGCACGCCGTTGGCGTGCGCGGCCAGCGCCTTCAGGTAGGTGCCGACCTTGTTGCACACGTCGCCACGGGCGCTCACGCGGTCGGCGCCGACGATCGCCAGGTCCACGAGGCGGCGCTGCATCAGGTGGCCGCAGGCGTTGTCGACCACGAGCGTGTGCGGCACCCCGTGCGCGGCCAGCTCCCAGGCGGTGAGCAGCCCCTGGTTGCGCGGCCGCGTCTCGCTGACCCACACGTGCAGCGGCATGCCGGCATCGTGCGCCTGGTAGATCGCGGCGAGCGCCGTGCCGTAATCGACGGTGGCGAGCCAACCGGCGTTGCAGTGGGTGAGAACGTTGAGCGTTCGGCCCAGGCGCCGGTGCAGGCCGGCGATCAGTGCTGCGCCGTGCGCGCCGAGCGCGCGGTTCAGCGCCACGTCCTCGTCGGCAATGCGGCCGGCCTCGTCCCAGGCCGCCGGCGCGCGCTCGTGCGGCGCAAGCGGCGCCACACGCGCGCGCACGCGCTCGAGCGCCCAGCGCAAGTTGACCGCGGTCGGCCGCGCCTGGTCGAGTGCGCGGCAGGCGCGCTCGAGCGCGTCGTCGCCGGCGTCCTCGCGCAGCGCCAGCGCCAGACCGTAGGCGCCGGCCACGCCAATGAGCGGCGCGCCGCGCACGCGCATCTGCCGGATCGCATCGACCAGGTCGGCGTGGCCGCGGGCGGTGACGCGCACCACGGCCTGCGGCAGGCGCGTCTGGTCGATGAAGCCGACCGTGCCGGCGTCGGCCCAGATCGAACGCGTCGGCACGCCGTCGACTCTCATCGGTTCGATCTCCTGCGTTGCGCGCTTCGCTCAGCCATGGCGCTGCACCCAGTCGAGCAGCGCATCGTGCGCCGGTTGCGCCTCGCGTGCGTTCGGATGGTTGACGATCGACACCACGACGTAGCGCTGGCCGCTGCGCGCGTGCACGTAGCCGGCGATCGCGCGCACGTCGGCCAGCAGCCCGGTTTTGATGTGCGCGTGGCCGACGGCGGTCTCGCGCCGGCGCATCGTGCCGTCGACGCCGGCCAGCGGCAGCGAGCTGACGAACTCCGGCATCAGCGGGCTGGCGAAGGCCAGATGCAGCAGCCGCGCCAGGCTGGCCGCACTCAGTCGCTCGATGCGCGACAAGCCGGCGCCGTTTTCCAGCACCAGTTCCGGCATCTCCAAAGCGCGTCCGGCAAGCCAGGCGCGCAGCGCGCGCTCGGCCGCCGCCGGGCTGCCCGCTTCGTCCGCGGCCTGCGCCCCGAGCGTCAGGTAAAGCTGGCGCGCCATCACGTTGTTGCTGAACTTGTTGATGTCGCGGATCACGCTTGCCAGCGGCTCGGATTCGTGGCTTGCCAGCAGCCGCGCGTCGGCCGGCAGCGGCGCCTCGCGCGCGTGGCCGCTCCAGGTGCCGCCGGCGCTCTGCCACAGGGCGCGGAACACGGCGTCGAAGTACGGCACCGGTTCGAGCTTGCTCAGATGCCAGGTTCGCTCGCCGCAGGCCAGCGGATAGACGCCGCGAAACTGCGGCGCCAGCGGCTGCGAGAAGTCCGCCTGCAGGCGCGCACGCCAGTCGCCGCAGGCGCCGTCGACCGCGCGCAGCGACTGTGGCAGGCGCAGGCCGGCCAGCGGCGGCAGCGCCAGCACGCGCACGCTGCGCGTGGCGGCATCGGGCACGAAGCTCAGCGACACCGCCTTGAAGTTCAGCAGCAGCGCGTCCGGGCCGGTGTTGTACGGGCGCAGCCCCTCGCCGTCGAAGGCGAAGGGGTCGCTGGCGCCGACGGCGAAGGCCGAGCGGTCGAGCAGCAGGTCGCCGTCGATGCGGCGCAGGCCAAGGCCGCGCAGCCGCTGCACCAGCAGCCACAGGTGCTCGACGACGAAGCGCGGGTCGCCGCTGCCGCGCAGCGCCAGATCGCCTGCCAGCGTCTCGCCGCGCATCGGGCCCGCGGCGAAGGCTTCGGTCCTCCAGGTGTAAGCCGGACCGAGCAGTTCGAGCGCGGCGAAGGTGGTGAGCAGCTTCATGGTCGAGGCCGGATTCATCGGCAGCGACGCGTTGACGCGCAACGGCGCAAGCGAGCCGCCGCCGACCGGTTCGACCACCACGGCGACCGCGCCGAGCGGCACCCGAGCCGCGAGCAGGGCGGCAGTGAAGCCTTCGGGCAGCGCCGCCGCGTCCCGGGCAACCGCGGTGGCGCAGCCGATCGCCGCCAGCACAAGCAACGCTAGGTTCGCCAGCCAGCGAACCGGACACCGGAGCCGGCGCGTTTGCCGATCGCACGCATCCCTTCGGATGAGTGCCTCGGCCGCCGAAGCTAAGTCGTCCGTTCGATGGCTGCCGCGCGGGCCCCTGCCTAGGCTTCGGCCCATCGCAGGCAGCCTCCGGCCAAACGCCGGTGTGCGGCCCGCACGAGCAGCGCACACAGGCTGCGCGACGAGCGAAATGACCGGAGCGAGGATGAACCACATGACAGCGCAATCGACGATGCGAAGCTTACTGGCGACCTGCGCGATCGCCGCGCTCGCCGCCTGCGGCGGCGGCGACAGCCGCTCCGACGCTGCCGTGCCGATGGGCGCTGCCAGCGTTCCTGCCAACGACGCCGAGGCGGTGCGCTTCCTGCAGCAGGCGACCTTCGGCGCCACCGCGGCCGACATCGCCCGCGTCAGGGAAATCGGCTACGAGAACTGGATTGCCGAGCAGCTCACGGCGCCGCGCGCCAGCCACCTCGAGTTCCTGAGCACTCAGGTGCCGCTGCCGATCCCAGCCAACACGCAGGTCTCGAGCGCGCCGCTGTACTTCTCGTTCTGGCGCCAGGCGATCGCCGCCCCCGACCAGTTGCGCCAGCGCGCCGCCTTCACGCTGTCGCAGATCCTGGTGGCGTCGGCGGCCGAGGCGCAGTTGTCGAACGACGCCGACGATGCGCACGGACTGGCCGCGTATCTCGACATCCTGTCCGAGCACGCCTTCGGCAACTACCGCGACATCCTGCAGTCGGTGTCGACCCATCCGACGATGGGCGTGTACCTGACCTCGCTCAGCAACCGCGGCGACGGCGGCCGCACGCCGGACGAAAACTACGCGCGCGAGGTGATGCAGCTTTTCACGATCGGCCTGTTCGAGCTGAACATGGACGGCACGCAGAAGATCGCCAACGGCCAGCCGATCGAAACCTACGACATGGAGGACATCCGCAACCTGGCCAAGGTGTTCACCGGCTGGAGCTGGGGCAATCAGGGCACGCCCGATCCGAGCAACACGCGCTTCTTCGGCGGCAATCCGGACCCGATGCGGCGCGTGATTCCGATGCAGTTCTACCCGCAGTTCCACTCGCCCGACGCCAAGACCTTCCTGTCGGTGACGATCCCGGCCGGCACCAACGGCCAGCAGGCACTGCGCACCGCGCTCGATACGCTGTTCGCGCATCCGAATGTGCCGCCGTTCATCGCCAACCAGTTCATCCAGCGCATGGTCACCAGCAACCCGAGCCCGGCCTACGTGCGCGCGGTGGCCGAAGCCTTCGCCAATGGCCGCTTCGTTGCCGCCGGCACCAACCGCAGCTTCGGCGGCGGCCAGCGCGGCGACCTGCGGGCGGTGATCGCCGCCACGCTGCTGCACCCGGAGGCGCGCACAGCGCCGAACTCGCCCGACGCCGGCAAGCTGCGCGAGCCGATCCTGCGCGTGGCGGCGATGCTACGCGCCTTCGAGGCGACCTCGCAGACCGGCAACTGGCGCATCGGCGATACCGACGCGTCCCTGTTCCAGACGCCGATGAAGGCGCCGACGGTGTTCAACTTCTTCCGCCCCGGCTACGTGCCGCCGAACACCAACATCGCCAGCCGGCCCGGGCTGGTCGCGCCCGAGTTCCAGCTCGCGCACGAGGTGTCAGTGGCGACCTACGCCAACACGATGCAGGACTGGATCGCCAACGGACCGAACTTCAATGTGCCGGCCAACAGCGGTCTGACGGGTCGCGACGTGCGCGCGCAATTCACGACCGCGCGCTCGCTGGCGTCCGATCCGAACCGGCTCGCCGACCACCTGAACCTGATGCTCACCGCCAACTCGCTCGACCCCGCCACCCGCAACACGATCCGCGACGCGATCGCCTCGGTGCCCGCGTCCGCCACCAATGCCGCGGCCAACCGCGTCCACCTCGGCGTCTTCATGACGATGATGGCGCCCGAGTTCCTGGTGCAGAAGTGACCGCTCTGGAGCTGCTGACATGACCCACAACGCTTCCCGCCGCGAGTTTCTGCGGATCGCTTCGGCCGTCGGTACCGTGGCCGGCTCGGCCACTCCCTGGGCCCTGAACCTGGCCGGCATCGGTGCTGCCGCGGCGCAGACCGCGCCCGCCGACTACAAGGCGCTGGTGTGCATCTTCCTGTTCGGCGGCAACGACCACTCGAACACGATCGTTCCCTTCGACCAGCCGAGCTACGACCTGTTCGAGATGGGGCGCCGCCAGGCCGGCCAGGCCGGCACCAGCTTGGCGGTGGCGCGCAACACGCTGCTGCCGCTGAACGCAACCACGCCGACCGCCAACCCGTCGCTGTCGGGCCGCGCGCTGGCGATGCGCGCCGAGATGTCCGGACTGCGCGCGCTCTATGACCAGGGCCGGTTGGCGGTGCTCGCTAACGTCGGGCCGATGATCGTTCCGACCTCGATGGCGCAGTACCGGGCGCGCTCGGTGCCGCTGCCTCAAGGCTTGTTCTCGCACAACGACCAGCAGTCGACCTGGATGGCTGGCGCGCGCGAAGGTGCGCGCATCGGCTACGGCGGACTGCTCGGCGACATGTTCGCCGGCAGCAACCAGTACCAGAACTTCACCTGCATGTCGGCCGGCGGCACCTCGGTGTTCCTGTCGGGCCGCAGCACGGCGCAGATGCAGATCGGCAACAACGGCGGCGTGCAGATCGGCGCCTTCAACAACCAGACGCTGTTCGGCGGCCAGAACGTCGGCACCATGTTGCGCGGGATCATGACCGCCGACCGCGGCAATACCTTCGAGAAGGACTACAACACGATCAACCGGCGCGCCGCCGATGCCGCCACCGCGCTCAACACGGCGCTGACCGGCTTTCCCGCCAACGTGGCGCCGTTTGCGGGGCTGCCGAACACCGGCCTCGGCAACCAGTTGCGCAGCATCTCGCGCATCATCGCCGCGCGCAGCGCGCTCGGCGCCCGGCGCCAGGTGTTCTTCGCCAGCATCGGCGGCTTCGACCAGCACAGCGGGCTTGCCGCCGGCCACGGTCCGCTTTGGCTGCAGATCAACAACGCCATGACGGCCTTTTACACGGCGCTCGAGACGCTGGGCGTGCACAACAACGTCACCACGTTTACCGCGTCCGACTTCGGCCGCACGCTCGACTCCAACGGCCAGGGATCCGACCACTCCTGGGGCGCGCATCACCTGATCATGGGCGGCGCCGTGCGCGGCAACGAGACCTACGGCATCTGGCCCGACACCGTACTGCGCGGGCCGAACGACGTCGGTCGCGGCAGTCTGCTGCCGACCACCTCGGTTGAGCAGTATGCGGCCACGCTGGCCAAGTGGTTCGGCGTCTCCGATGCGAGCATGAACGACGTCGTGCCGCGCGCCGCCAACTGGAGCACCCTCGATCTCGGCTTCCTGAATCCGGCCTGAACTGAGCACCGGTACTGCAACGGCGCACCGCGGTGCGCCGTCTTTTATTCGGTGTTCCGCGTCGGCTTTGCGGCGTCGCTCGCGCCGGTCGTCTGCGTCGCGCTCAGGCGCTCAACAGCAGCATCCCCAGTCCGGCGCGCCGGTGCGAGCCGAAGCCCTTCAGCAACCGCTTGCGCAACGCCTCGGCGTTGGCGACCTCGAGTGCGCCCTCGATCACCGCGTGCTGGATCCTGAAGTTGGCGCCGCGATGGGCAAAGCGCAGGGTGGCAATGGCGATGTCGGTCATCAGCGGCCGCACGCCGAAGGCGGCCGCGTTGCCCTTGAGCCACTCGTGCACCATGCCGGGCGAGTCAAAGGGAACGACGCGCTTTTCGCCGCCCTCGATGTGCTCCTGGCCGACGCACACCGGCAACGTGAACCGGTACATCAGGCCTTCGGCCAGTTGGATCATTTCGCGCTTCGGTTCGAGCGCGCCCAGCGCGCCCTGCGGCCGGCGCGGCCACGGCTCCACTGACCGCACCCAGTAGCGGCCGGGCACGGCGCTGTCGAGTCGAAACAGGAACTGCCCATCTCCAGCCTTGCCGCCGAAGACCTGCGCCAGACGTTCGTGCGCGGTCACCGGGTCGGTGTCGGCGGCGAAGGTCACGGCCGCCTCGTACAGGTCGAGTTGCGGGATGTCGAGCCGGGTGAAGCTCAGCACCGAGTGGATGAACTGGCCGGCAGGCGGCGCAGGTTCGTTGCGGGTCGACACGTTGGCGGGCGCTCCGGGGGGTGGGCCTCAGTGTGCTCGCAGCCGTGGCCGGGCAGTGCACCAAATCGACCTACTCTCGCTATCCAGTTCGAACGAGGCGTGTCGGCACCTTGGCCTCGCCTGGACCCGACGGCGGTCGGGCGGCCGCACCCGCACCGGCCCCGACTTGAAGGCGGCGCCGTCAGTCCATACAATTAGCACTCGCTTGCGTTGAGTGCTAACAGGGGTCCTGCCGATGCAGGCCGCCGGCGGCGACTCAGTGCCGGCCGTGACCGGGGCCCGGCCCCTTCCATTTCCGTCGTCTCGCCCCGCGAGATCCAATCATCGAAGGAGAACGTATGAAGATCCGTCCGCTGCACGATCGGGTGATCGTCAAGCGCCTGGACAACGAGCGCAAGACCGCTTCGGGCATCGTCATCCCCGACAGCGCCGCCGAGAAGCCCGACCAGGGGGAGATCGTCGCCGTCGGTCCCGGCAAGCGCGACGACAACGGCAAGTTGATCCCGATCGACGTCAAGGTCGGCGACCGCGTGCTGTTCGGCAAGTATTCCGGCCAGACGGTCAAGGTCGAGGGCGAGGAACTCCTCGTGATGCGCGAGGAAGACCTGATGGGCGTCATCGTCTGAGCGCCGCGCACGCCAACCCGAGTCGGTCGCCGGTCGCGACCGGTCCCACCAATTGAATCCTCCGGAGCCAATCCATGCCTGCCAAGCAAGTCTTCTTCAGCGATGACGCGCGTCATCGCATGGTCCGCGGCGTCAACATCCTCGCCAATGCGGTTCGCATCACCCTCGGCCCGAAGGGCCGCAACGTCGTGCTCGAGCGCAGCTTCGGCGCGCCGACCGTGACCAAGGACGGCGTCTCGGTCGCCAAGGAAATCGAGCTCAAGGACAAGTTCGAGAACATGGGCGCGCAGATGGTCAAGGAGGTCGCCTCCAAGACCTCGGACGCCGCCGGCGACGGCACCACGACCGCCACCGTGCTGGCGCAGTCGATCGTCAGCGAGGGCATGAAGTACGTGGCCGCCGGTATGAACCCGATGGACCTGAAGCGCGGCATCGACAAGGCGGTGCTGGCCGCGGTCGAGGAACTGAAGAAGATCAGCAAGCCCTGCACCACCAACAAGGAGATCGCGCAAGTGGGCGCGATCTCGGCCAACGCCGATCAGAACATCGGCGACATCATCGCCAAGGCGATGGACAAGGTCGGCAAGGAGGGCGTGATCACGGTCGAGGACGGCAAGTCGCTGGAGAACGAGCTCGACATCGTCGAGGGCATGCAGTTCGACCGCGGCTACCTGTCGCCGTACTTCATCAACAACGCCGAGAAGCAGATCGCGATCCTCGACAGCCCCTACGTGCTGCTGCACGACAAGAAGGTGAGCAACATCCGCGAGCTGCTGCCGATTCTCGAGCAGGTGGCCAAGGCCGGCCGGCCGCTGCTGATCGTCGCCGAGGAAGTCGAGGGCGAGGCGCTGGCCACACTGGTGGTCAACAACATCCGCGGCATCCTCAAGACCTGCGCCGTCAAGGCCCCGGGCTTCGGTGACCGGCGCAAGGCAATGCTCGAAGACATCGCCATCCTGACCGGCGGCAACGTGATCGCCGAGGAAACTGGCATGACGCTGGAGAAGGCCACCCTGGCCGACCTCGGCCAGGCCAAGCGCATCGAGATCGCCAAGGAGAACACGACGATCATCGACGGCGCCGGCGAGGCCAAGGCGATCGAGGGCCGGGTCAAGGCGATCCGCGCCCAGATCGAGGAAGCCACCAGCGACTACGACCGCGAGAAGCTGCAGGAGCGCGTGGCCAAGCTGGCCGGCGGCGTGGCGGTGATCAAGGTCGGTGCCGCCACCGAAGTCGAGATGAAGGAGAAGAAGGCGCGCGTCGAGGACGCGCTGCACGCCACGCGCGCCGCGGTCGAGGAGGGCATCGTCGCCGGCGGCGGCGTGGCCCTGGTGCGCGCCAAGCAGGCGATCGCCAAGGTCAAGGGCGACAACCCCGACCAGGAAGCCGGCATCAAGATCGTGCTGCGGGCGATGGAAGAGCCGCTGCGCATGATCGTCGCCAACGCCGGCGAGGAGCCGAGCGTGGTCGTCAACAAGGTCGCCGAGGGCAAGGGCAACTTCGGCTTCAACGCCCAGACCGGCGAATACGGCGATCTGGTGGCGATGGGCGTGCTCGACCCGACCAAGGTCACGCGCACGGCGCTGCAGAATGCCTCGTCGGTCGCCGGCCTGATGCTCACCACCGACGCCATGGTCGCCGAACTCGTCGAAGAGAAGTCGGACAAGGCGGGCGGCGGCATGGGCGGCATGGGCGGCATGGGTGGCATGGGCGGCATGGACATGTAAGTCGCCTGCGGCACGCCGCGCGCGTGCCGCAGCGACTTGCCTCGCGCAAGCGCTTGCGGCACTGCGTTCAGCGCGGCGCGTCAGGCGCTGTCTCGCAAACGGCCCGCTTCGGCGGGCCGTTTGCGTTCCAGGGTGCGTCAGCGCCTGACCACCGCGTAGCGCGCCAGCGTGCGCGCGCGCGCCTGCGCGTGGTCGACGACCGGCGCCGGGTAGTCGCTGCCGACGACGCAGCCGGCCGCGCGCTGCCGCAGCGCCGGTACCCGCCACGGCGCATGGATCTCCTTCGCCGTGAACCCGGCCAGTTGCGGCAGGTAGCGCTTGATGAACTGGCCGTCGCCATCGAACTTCTGGCTTTGGGTCACGGGATTGAAGATGCGGAAGTACGGCTGCGCGTCGCAGCCGCTGCTCGCCGCCCACTGCCAGCCGCCGTTGTTCGAAGCGAGGTCGAAGTCGTTCAACTGGCGCGCGAAGTAGCGCTCGCCGCGGCGCCAGTCGATGCCCAGGTCCTTGATCAGGAAGCTCGCCGCGACCATGCGCAGGCGGTTGTGCATGTAGCCGCTGCGGTTCAACTGCGTCATCGCCGCGTCCACCAGCGGATAGCCGGTGCGGCCCTCGCACCAGGCGGCGAACAGTTCCGGCGCCTCGTCCCAGACGATGCGGTCATAGGCGGGCTTGAAGGCGCTGCTCGCCACGTGCGGGTGGTGCCAGAGCAACTGCTGATAGAACTCGCGCCAGACGAGTTCGGCAAGCCAGGTCTCGGCGCCGGCCGATCCCGCGCGCGCGCGTTCCCAGGCAATCGCTGCCAGGCGGCGGATCGACACCGTGCCGAAGCGCAGGTGGACCGACAGGTACGACGGCCCGCGCCGCGCCGGAAAGTCGCGCGTGGCGGCGTAGGCGTCGAGGCGCGCCGTGAAGTCGGCCAGCAGCGCCTGCGCGCCGGCGGCGCCGGGCGCAAGCGGCAACTCGCCGGGATCGATCGGCGCAAAGCCCAGCTCCTCGAGCGCCGGCAACGGCGCCGGCGCGCGCGGCGCAAGCCGGCCGGCGCCGAGATCGACCGCGAGCGCACGCAGATGCCAGGGCTCGAGCCGCGCCAGCCACGCCTTGCGGTACGGCGTGTACACCGAGAAGGCGCCGCCGGCGGCGGTCAGCACCTCGTCGCGGGCGAAGATCACCTGGTCCTTGAGCAGGTGCAGCGCGCGCCCGCTGGCGCGCAGCGCCGCCGCCACGCGCGCATCGCGCCGGCGCGCGTAGGGCTCGTAGTCCTCGGCCGCGAACACCGCATCGACGCCGAGTTCGTCGGCCAGCCGCACGAGCTCATCGGCGCCGTCGCCGTGGCGCACGATCAGGCCGCTGCCATGGCGGCGCAGACCGGCGTCGACTTCCAGCAACGCGACGCGGATGAACGCCAGGCGGCGGTCGGCACGGCCGCCGTCGGCGAGCAGCGGATCGAGGATCGCGCGGTCGAACACGAACGCGCAATGCACGCGGCGCGCGCTGGCGAGCGCGTGATGCAGGGCGGCGTGATCGTCGAGCCGCAGGTCGCGGCGAAACCAGACGAGGGCGGCGTCCATCGTGGCGCAGTCGGCAATGCGGGTCGCGGGTTCGGGCCGGGTCGCCGCCGGGTCGGCAGCGGCGCCGCACCCGAGCGCGCGTGCATGCTAGCGGCCGCCGCCCGGCTGCCGCTGGGCGCGCCCGCATCCTTCTACAATCGGCGCCGTGGACCTCACGCACCAGTTCCTGATCGCCATGCCGGCGATGGCCGACCCGCACTTCGCCGGCGCCGTCGTCTATGTGTGCGAGCACGGCGACAAGGGTGCGCTTGGCGTCGTGATCAACCGGCCGACCGATCTCACGCTCGGCGCCCTGTTCGACAAGATCGACCTCAAGCTCGAGATTGCGCCGCGGGCGAGCGAGCCGGTCTACTTCGGCGGACCGGTGCAGACCGAGCGCGGCTTCGTCCTGCACCAGCCCGCCGGCAGCTACAGCTCGAGCCTCGAGGTGTCCGACGACATCGCCCTGACCACAAGCAAGGACGTGCTCGAAGCGGTCGCCGCCGGCGGCGGGCCGGGACGGCTGCTGGTCACCCTCGGCTACTCTGGCTGGGGTGTCGGCCAGCTCGAGCACGAGATCGGCCAGAACGCCTGGCTGACGGTGGCGGCGCGCGCCGACGTGATCTTCGACACCCCGGTGCAGGCGCGCTTCGCCGCGGCGCTGCGGCTGCTCGGCATCGAGGCCGAGCAGTTGTCGGGGCTGGCCGGCCATGCGTGAAGCGCGTGGCCTCGCTTCGCTTGGCGGCGCCTGCGCGCTCGCGCCGGCGATGAGCGAGGAAGTCGTGCTCGGCTTCGACTTCGGTGCGCGCCGCATCGGCGTGGCGATCGGCAACACGCTCACGCGCGAGGCGCGACCGCTGGCGATCGTCGCCGCCGCCGGCGAAGCGCGCTGGCAGCGCCTCGCCGCCCTGGTCGATGCCTGGCAGCCGGCGCGGCTCGTGGTCGGCATCCCGCGCCATCCTGACGGCAGCGCGCACGAGATGACCGCGCGCTGCGAGAAGTTCGCGCGCCAACTCGAAGGGCGCCTGCGGCTGCCGGTGGCGCGCGTCGACGAGCGCTATAGCTCGGCGGTGGTCGAAGCTGGCCGCGACGACGAGGCCGCCGCCGTGATCCTGCAGCAGTGGTTGCACGAGACCGCCGCGCGCGATGCTTGACCTCGACGCCGAGAGCATCTACCGCACGCTGCTGTCGCGCACGCGCGAGCTCGTCGCCGGCCGTGACGTGTGCCTGGTCGGCATCCGCACCGGCGGCGTCTGGATTGCCGAGCGCCTGAAGGCCGACCTCGGCATTGCGCAGCCGGTGGGCGCGCTCGACGTGAGCTTCTACCGCGACGACTTCGACCGCAGCGGCCTGTCGGCCACGGTGCGGCCGTCGCAGATCCCGTTCGAGGTCGCCGGCCGCAACCTGCTGCTGGTCGACGACGTGCTCTACACCGGCCGCACGACGCGCGCGGCGATGAACGAACTGTTCGACCACGGCCGGCCGGCGCGCATCGACCTGGCGGTGCTGGTCGACCGCGGCGGCCGCGAACTGCCGATCGCGCCCACGGTCACCGGGCGCACGCTCGAGCTGCCGGCCAGCGTCGCCGTGGTGCTGGCGCGCGACGCCGAGGGCCGGCTGCGACTGAGCCTCGAGCAGCGCGACGAGGACGCGCGCGCGTGAGCCCGACCGACGCGCGCGGCTTCGGCCGCCACCCGCAACTGAACGCCAACGGCGAGCTGCACCATCTGCTGTCGATCGACGGCCTGCCGCAGGCGGTCCTGGAGCGGATCATCAGCACCGCCGCCAGCTTCATCAACGTCGCCGAGCGCGAAGTGCGCAGCGTGCCGCTGTTGCGCGGCCGCTCGGTGTTCAACCTGTTCTTCGAGAACAGCACGCGCACCCGCACCACCTTCGAGATCGCCGCTCGGCGCCTGTCGGCCGACGTGTTCAACCTCGACATCGGTCGCTCCAGCGCCGCCAAAGGCGAAAGCCTGCTCGACACGATCGACAACCTGACGGCGATGCAGGCCGACATGTTCGTCGTGCGCCACGCCGCCAGCGGCGCGCCCTACCTGATCGCGCGCCACGTCGCCCCGCACGTGCACGTGATCAATGCCGGCGACGGCCGCCATGCGCACCCGACCCAGGGCCTGCTCGACATGGTGACGATCCGCCACTACAAGCGCGACTTCACCAACCTCACGGTGGCGATCGTCGGCGACATCCTGCATTCGCGCGTGGCGCGCTCCGACATCCACGCCCTGACCACGCTCGGCGTGCCCGAGGTGCGCGCGGTCGGTCCCTTGACGCTGCTGCCCGCCGGCCTGGCCGAGATGGGCGTGCGCGTGTGCACGCGGCTGGAGGAAGGCCTGCGCGACGCCGACGTGATCATCATGCTGCGGCTGCAAAGCGAGCGCATGCGCGGCGCGCTTCTGCCCTCGGGGCAGGAGTACTTCCGCAACTACGGGCTGACGCCGGAAAAGCTGGCGCTGGCCAAGCCCGATGCGATCGTCATGCACCCGGGGCCGCTGAACCGCGGCGTCGAGATCGACTCGCGCGTGGCCGACGGCGCGCACAGCGTGATCCTGCCGCAGGTCACCTTCGGCATCGCCGTGCGCATGGCGGTGATGGCGATCTGCGCTTCGTCGAAGACCATGAAGTGACGGCGATGAAGATGATGGATGACGGCGGCTGCGCCGCCTATGAGCAGGCCGCTAGGCGGCCAGTCGCAGGCACGGGCGCGCGGCGCCTCATTGCGGCCGCAGGCCGCATCATCTGTCATCCATCATGCGTTTAAGCATTCAGAACGGCCGCCTGATCGACCCCGCCTCGGGGCACGATGCCGTGGCCGGCGTCTACATCGACGGCAGCCGCATTGTCGCCATCGGCGAGGCGCCGGCCGGGTTCGACGCCGAGCGCACGATCGACGCTGCCGGACTGGTCGTGGCGCCGGGCCTGATCGACCTGTGCGCGCGCATGCGCGAACCCGGCTCCGAGGGCGCGCTCAAGGTCGAGATGAAGGCGGCGCTCGCCGGCGGCGTCACCGGCGTGGTCACGCCGCCCGACACCGACCCGCCGCTGGACGAGCCGAGCCTGGTGCGCATGCTGCGCCAGCGCTCGCGCGAGGCGGCCGGCGCGCGCATCTATCCGCTCGGCGCACTCACGGCGCAGCTTGCCGGCGAGGCGCTGGCCGAGATCGAGACCCTGCACGAGACCGGCTGTGTCGCCTTCATGCAGACCGGCGCGTTGCCGCGCGACACGAGCGTCCTGTACCAAGCGCTGCGCTACGCCCAGACCTTCGACCTGCCGGTGTGGCTGCGGCCGGTCGACGCTTCGCTCGCCGGCGGCGGTGTCGCCGGCGCCGGCGCGCTCGCCGGCCGCTATGGCCTGCCGTCGGTGCCAGTGCTGGCCGAGACCGTGGCGCTACACACGATCTTCGAGATGCAGCGCGCCACCGGTGTGCGCGTGCACCTGTGCCGGCTGTCGAGCGCGGCCGGCGTCGAGCTCGTGCGCCAGGCCAAGCGCGAGGGGCTGCCGGTGAGCGCCGACGTCGGCATCCACCACGTGCACCTGATCGACGTCGACATCGGCTACTTCGACGCCAACTTCCGGCTCGACCCGCCGCTGCGCACGCAGCGCGACCGCGAGGCGATCGTCGCCGCGCTCGCCGACGGCACGCTCGACGCGATCTGCTCCGACCACGCACCGGTGGCCGCCGACGACAAGCTGCTGCCGTTCAGCGAAGCCGAGCCCGGCGCCACCGCGCTCGAGACGCTGCTGCCGCTGGTGCTCAAGTGGGCGCGCGCGGCCGGCATGCCGCTGGCGCGCGCGCTGGCGCGCGTGACCAGCGAGCCGGCGCGCATCCTCGGCGAAGACACCGGCCGCATCGCCGTCGGCGCCAAGGCCGATCTGGCGATCTTCGATCCGCTGGCGCCGTGGATCGTCGCGCCGGAGGCGCTGGCCAGCAGCGGCAAGAACACGCCGTTTGCCGGCTACGAGCTCGAGGGCCGCATCCGCTGCACGATCGTCGGCGGCGATGTGCGTTTCGACCGGCTCGCATCGTTGGCCTGAGCGCGCAATGGCGCTCTTCGTCGGGCCGCCGCGGCTGTTAGCGATGCTGGCGCTGCTGGCCGCGGGCCTGCTGATCGCGGCGCTGATCTTTCCCTGGCTGGCGCAGCCGACCCGCAACCGCGTGATCGGTGTCTGGTCGCGCGCGCTCGTGGCCGTGTGCGGCCTGCGTGTCGACGTCGTCGGCCGGCTGCCGGACGAACTGGCGCGCACCGGCATCCTCGCCGGCCGCGCCGGGCGGCTGCTGCTCGCCAACCACGTCTCGTGGATCGACATCTTCGCGCTCAACGCCGCGCTGCCGATCCGCTTCGTCGCCAAAGCCGAGATCGGACGCTGGCCGGTGATGGGCACGCTGGTGACGCTGGCCGGCACGCTGTATATCGAGCGCGGCCGCCGGCACGCGGTACACGCGATCAACCAGAAGGTGAGCGAGCGGCTCGTCGCCGGCGAGTCGGTCGCCGTGTTCCCCGAGGGCACGACCAGCGACGGTGGCACGCTGCTGCCGTTTCACTCGAACCTCGTCGCGCCCGCGCTCGAGGTGCGCTGCGAGGTCTGGCCGGTGGCGCTGCGCTACACGCAGCACGGGCGGCCAACGCGCGTGCCCGCGTTCATCGGCCAGACCACGCTCGTCGAGTCGATCTGGCGCATCGTCGGCGCGCGCGGGCTGGCGATCGAAATCGCCTTCCTGCCGCCGGTCGCGACCGATGAGCAGCCGCAGCCGACGCGCCATCGCGTGGCGCAGGCGGCGCACGCGGCGATCGCGCAGCATCTGGGCCTGCAGGCCGAGGCGCCCGCGCATCGACCCGCGGGCGGCGATCGGCCGCGCACCGACAAAGAGCCGGCGACGCACGCCTGAGCCCGCCGACTTGCCGTTGCCCGCGCCGGCCGTCTCGCCGACGAGGCGATCAGCCGGGCACCTGCGCCTGCGGGCAGCGCTCCTGCACCAGCGTGCGCTGCGGCCAGGCGAGCGCGCTCAACGATCCGCCCCAGACGCAGCCCGAGTCCAGGCAGATCACGTCCGGCCGATCGAGGAAGCCGAGCGTGGACCAATGGCCGAAGATCACCACGTCGCCTCTCGTTGCCCGTGCCGGATGGTCGAACCAGGCGCAGGCACCCGGCGGCCGCGCCGCGATGCCTTCCTTGAGTCTCAGATCCATCGCGCCGTCTGCGCGCACGAAGCGCAGCCGGGTGAGCGCGTTGATCACGCAGCGCCAGCGATCCGGACCCGCGAGCCGCTCGTCCCAGCGCGCCGGCTGATTGCCGTACATGGTCGAGAGGAACGCGCCCACGTTGTCGCCGCGCAACCGCTGCTCGACCTCGTGCGCCAGCGCCAGCGTCTGCGCCGCGCTCCACGGCGGCAGCACGCCGGCGTGCACGAACAGCGCGCCGGCTTCGCGGTGCGCGAGCGGCCGGCGCCGCAGCCAGTCGAGCAGCACCGCGCGGTCGGGCGCGGCGAGGATCTCGTGCAGCGTGTCGTCGGCGTGCAGCGGCCGGATGCCGTGCGCGGCGGCGAGCAGGTGCAGGTCGTGATTGCCGAGCAGCGCCAGCGCCCGGCCCGACTCGACGAGATCGCGCACAAAGCGCAGCGACGCCAGCGACTGCGGCCCGCGGTTGACGATGTCGCCGACGAACAGCAGCCGTTCGCGCTGCGGGATGCGCGCCAGCAGCCGCTGCAGCGGGTCGAGGCAGCCTTGCAGGTCGCCGATCGCCCACAGCGCCGCCGGCGGCTCGCCCTCGATCTGCGGCCGGGCCGCTTCAGCGACCATCGCGCCCGCCGCCGCGCGCCGGCCGGTGTCGCTCAGCCGCCATTGCGCGCGCGCCGCCGCCACAGGCGGATGAAACGCGCCGGATACAGGAACAGCGCCAGGTAGAGCGCGCCGACGGCAATGAAGCCGGCGAACAGCAGGTACTCGGGCACGCCGAGCCGCCAGCCGATCGTGCCGATGAGTCCGAGCGCGACGTTGGCGCCGACGATCAGCACCATGGTTTGCGCCGGACCGAAGCCGCGCCGCTGCAGCAAGTGGTGTAGGTGGCCGCGGTCCGCCGCCACCGGATCGCGCCGGCGCAGCACGCGCCGCACGGTGACCGTGAACACGTCGAACAGCACCACGCCGACCACCCACAGCATCACCACCGGCGCCACCGTCGCCTGCGTCGCCGAGCCGGGCTGGGTCAGTTCGATCGCAAACCAGACGATCGCGAAGCCGAGCACCAGCGCGCCGGTGTCGCCCATGAACACGCGGTGCCGGCCGCGCCACGGATGCGGGGCGTTGAACAGCAGGAAGCCCACGATGGCGCCAACCAGCACCAGCAGCAGCTTGTAGGCATTGATGTCGACCAGCAGCCAGGCGAAGTAGGCGAAGAACGCAAGGATGCCGAGCACCAGCCCGCCGGCCAGCCCGTCGAGGCCGTCGAACATGTTGATGCCGTTGATCACCGCCACGGTGGCGAAGACGGTGAGCGGGATCGCCCAGTTGGCGAGCTCGAACGGGCCGCGCGCCAGGATGTCGCCGAGCCCGGTCAGGAAGTGATTGCCCCAGGAGGTCATCAGCACCGCCGCCACCACCTGCGCGCCGAGCTTGGCGCGCGGCGACACTTCGCCGATGTCGTCGAGCACGCCGATCGTGCCGAGCACGAGGATCGCCACGAACAGCACCTGGTAGTCGCCCATCCGGTGCGCCGAGGCAGCCAGCGTGATCGCGGCCGCGATCGCGATCGCCAGCCCGCCGGTCAGCGGCACGCTGTCGCCGTGCCGCTTGCGTCCGCCCGGATGGTCGACCAGCCCGATGCGCAGCGCCGGCCGGCGCAGCCAGACGATCAGCAGCATTGCCAGCAGCGTGGCGACCAGGGGCTGGACGACGAAGGTCAAGAGCGCTCCAGGGGCAGGGCAAACCGGCGGCGATTATGCCGGCCGCCTCGCGCGAGCCGCGGCTTCAGCCCAGGCGGCGCAGGTACCAGCCGATGCTGCGCGCCAGGCCGGCGGCGACGTCGTGGCTCGGCGCGTAACCGAGCAGCCGGCGCGCCTTGCCGATGTCGGCCTGCGAGTGGCGCACGTCGCCGGCGCGAAAGTCGCGGTAAACGGGCGGTGCCGGCGCGAGGTTCGGCGCCGCCGTCGCCAGCGCTGCGGCGATGTTCGCGTGCAGCTCGTTGAGCGTCGTGCGGCCGCCCACGGCGACGTTGTAGACCTGATCGACCGCCGCCGTGTCCGTCACCAGCGCCGCGCGCAGGTTGGCCTGCACCGCGTTGGCGACGTAGCAGAAGTCGCGCGAGGTCTCGCCGTCGCCGTTGATCGCGCAGCGCTCGCCGCCCAGCATCGCCCGCACCCACACCGGGATCACCGCCGCGTACGGGCCTTCGGGATCCTGGCGTTCGCCGAAGACGTTGAAGTAGCGCAGGCCGATCGACTCAAACCCGTAGCAGCGCGCGAACACCTCGGCGTACAGCTCGTTGAGCAGCTTGGTGACCGCATACGGCGACAGCGGCCGGCCGATCGTCTCCTCGACCTTGGGCAGCGCCGGGTGGTCGCCGTAGGTCGAGCTCGAAGCCGCGTAGACGAAGCGCGCCACGCCCGCTTCGCGCGACGCCAGCAGCAGGTTGAGAAAGCCGGTGGCGTTGGCTGCGTGCGTTGCCAACGGGTCGGCCAACGAGCGCGGCACCGAGCCGAGCGCCGCCTGGTGCAGCACGACGTCGATGCCGGTGCAGGCGGCGCGGCAGGTCGCCGGATCGACGATGTCGCCATCGATGAAGCGCAGCCGCGACCAGGCGGCCTCGCCGACGCAGGCGCGCACTTCGTCCAGGTTGCTGCGGTGGCCGGTAGAGAAGTTGTCGAGGCCGACCACCTGCTGCTCGAGCGCGAGCAGCGCTTCGAGCAGGTGCGAGCCGATGAACCCGGCCGCGCCGGTGACGAGCCAGCGGCGCGGCGCCGCGCGCAGGTGCGCGTGCAGCGCGTCGGTCGACAGATGGGCGATGGATTCGGTCAAGACGGACGGTGCGCCGGCGGCAGGTGCCGCGATTATGCCGACCCGCGCACCTTGGCCAGCAGCGCGCTGGTCGAGCGTTCGTGCTCGAACGGGATCGCGACCGTGCGCGCGCCCCAGGTGCGCGCCAGTTGCGCCTCCGGAATCCGCGCCAGGTCGTAGTCGCCGCCCTTGACGTAGACCTCGGGGCGCACGAGCTCGACCACCGACAGCGGCACCGCTTCGTCGAAGATCGTCACCAGGGTCACGCTCTCGAGCGCGGCCAGCACCGCGGCGCGGTCGGCCTCGCCGTTGATCGGCCGGTCCGCACCCTTGCCGAGCCGGCGCACCGAGGCATCGGAGTTGACTGCCACCACCAGGCTCGCGCCGAGCGCACGCGCGCGCGCCAGGTAGGTCACGTGGCCGCGGTGCAGGAGGTCGAAGACGCCGTTGGTCAGCACGACCGGGCGCGGCAGTCGCGCCACGCGCGCGGCGAGCTCGGCGCGGGCGACGATCTTGCTCTCGAACGCCGGCGGCAGACCGGGATTCGCAGCGGGCGATGGCGGCAAGCTCATGCGCGGACCTGTGGCGCGGCGAGTTGCGACAGCCGCGGCGCGAGTGCGTCAACCGCTGCCGCCAGGCAGGCGAAGACCGCCGTCGCCAGCCCGCGCGCGTCGGCCGCATCGGGCGCGGTCACACCGTTGTGGCCGAGCAGGATGCGTTGCCCGACGCCGGCCGCAGCGGCGGCCTCGAGATCGGCGCGCTTGTCGCCGAACATCAGCGACCGGGCCGGATCGAGATCGAGCTCGCGAATCGCGTCCAGCAGCATGCCCGGCGCCGGCTTGCGGCAGCCGCACTGGCGGCGGTAGGCGCCGGCGGCGTCGGTCGGATGGTGCGGGCACCAGTACACACCCGCGAGCGGCGCACCGGCGCCGGCAAACGCCTGCTTCATCCAGTCGGTCAGGGCGTGGAAGTCCGCCTCGGTGTACAGGCCGCGGCCGATGCCCGACTGGTTGGTGACCACGACCAGCGCGAAACCGAGCGCATGCAGGCGCGCCGCCGCCGGCAGCGTGCCGGCGACGAAGGCGAAGTCCTCGCGCCGCCAGGTGTAGCCGTGATCGACGTTGATCACGCCGTCGCGGTCGAGGAAGGCGGCGGCCCGAGGCATCGGCAAATCTCAGCCCGCCTGCGCCAGCAGCCAGCGCACGTACTTCGCCGTGCCTTCCTCGACCGTCAGCATCGGCGCCGTGTAGCCGGCGGCGCGCAGGCGGCTGAGGTCGGCCTGCGTGTACGCCTGGTACTTGCCGCGCAGCGCCTCGGGGAAGGCGATGTACTCGATCAGCCCCTGCGCCACCGCGTCGGCCAACGGCAGCGCCGGCTGGCCCTGCGCCGTGCGCAGAGTGTTGACCACGGTGAGGGCGACATCGTTGAAGCTTTGCGCGCGGCCGGTGCCGAGGTTGTAGATGCCGGCCACCGGCTTGTCCCAGAAGTGCAGGTTGACCGCGACTGCGTCGTCGACGTGGATGAAGTCGCGCCGCTGCTCGCCGTTGGCATAGCCGTGGCTGCCTTCGAACAACTTGACGCGCCCTTCGGCGCGGAACTGGTGGTAGTGGTGGAAGGCGACCGACGCCATCCGCCCCTTGTGCGCCTCGCGCGGGCCGTAGACGTTGAAGTAGCGCAGGCCGATCGCCGGCGCGGTGAGCGAGCGCATGCGCCGGCGCAGGATCTGGTCGAACAGGAACTTCGAGTAGCCGTAGACGTTGAGCGGCCGCTCGTTGGCGCGCTCCTCGCTGAAGGTCTGCGTCAGGCCGTAGGTCGCGGCCGACGAGGCATAGATGAACGGCACGCGCGCCTGCTGGCACCACTCGAACAGCTCGAGCGTGCAGCGGTAGTTGTTCTCCAGCATGTAGCGGCCGTCGGTTTCCATCGTGTCGGAGCAGGCGCCCTGATGGAACACGACCTCGGGCTGCGGCAGCGCGCGCCGGCGCACGAGGTCGAGGAACGTGGCCTTGTCGAGGTAGTCGGCGATCTCGCAGTCGACGAGGTTGCGGAACTTGTCGGCGCGCGTCAGGTTGTCGACCGCGAGGATCTCGGTCTCGCCGCGCTCGTTGAGCGCCTTGACGTTGTTGGCGCCGATGAAGCCGGCGGCGCCGGTGACGATGATCTTCATGCCGCGGTTCCGAAAAGTTCCTCGTGCGAAACGGTGGCCGTGCCGAGCTTGCCGACGACGATCCCTCCGGCCTTGTTGGCCAGCCGCACCGCCTCGCGCAGCGGCCGGCCGGCGGCGAGCATCGCGCCCAGCACCGCGATCACCGTGTCGCCGGCGCCGGAGACGTCGTAGACCTCGCGCGCCTGCGCCGGCACCGACCAGGCACCGTCGTCGTCGAACAGCGTCATCCCTTCCTCGCTGCGCGTGAGCAGCAGCGCCTCGGTGCGCAGCTCCCGCCGCAGTTTCTGCGCGCGTGCTTCCAGATCGGCTTCGGACTTCCAGCGGCCCACGACCTCGCGCAGTTCGGCGCGGTTGGGGGTGATGATCGTGGCGCCGGCATAGCGCGCGTAGTCGTCGCCCTTGGGATCGACCAGGATCGGCTTGGCGGCGGCGCGCGCCAGTTCGATCATGCGCACGATGTGCGCCAGCCCGCCCTTGCCGTAGTCCGACAGGATCACCAGGTCGTGCGAAGGCAGCAGCGCCTCGAACTGGTCGAGCTTGGCCGCCAGCACCTCGCCGTCGGGCGCGGTCTCGAAGTCCACGCGCAGCATCTGCTGCTGGCGCGCGATCACGCGCAGCTTGACCGTCGTGCTCATCGCCGCATCGACGTGCAGGTGCGGGCTGACGCCGGCGCCCTGCAGCAGCGCGCGCAGCAGGCGGCCCGGCTCGTCGTCGCCGACCACGCTCAGCAGGCTAACTGCGCCGCCCACCGCGGCGACGTTGCGCGCTACGTTGGCCGCACCGCCGAGTCGTTCGTCGGTGCGCTTGACCCGCACCACCGGCACCGGCGCTTCGGGCGAGATGCGTTCGGCGTCGCCGAACAGATAGCGGTCGAGCATCACGTCGCCGGCCACGAGCAGTCGGCCGGCGGCAGTCACGGGGGAAGCGGGCACGGGATGGTCCAGGGCACGAAAGGCGCGATTATCCTGCCGTTATCCGACGCCGATGCACGCGCCGCAGGCGACAGGCGCGTCGCGCCCGACGCCGGCCGGCGCGGCCGATCGCGCCGCGCACGCAAGACGGCGGCGCGTGTGCGCGCGGCTACAGCGGCGGCAGCAGGCCGGTGTCTTCGTACAGGTCGTCCAGGGTCAGCCTGAGGCGGGTGCCGTCGCAGGCGACTTCCAGCGCATCGTCGCGCTCGAGCGCCTGCTCGAGCCAGTTGCCCTGCGCGTCGCGGAAGAAGGCGCGCGCCCACAGCCGCTCGGAGTCCACGAGCAGGTAGTAGCGCAGACTCGGCAGCTTGCGGTAGGCGGACCACTTCTCGCGCTGATCAATGGCGCCGGTCGCCGGCGACAGCACCTCGGCGATCAGGCACGGCGCGCGTTTGTAGGTCGGGTGATCGTCGGCCGGATCGCACACCAGCATCGCGTCCGGGTAGTAGAACACCGGCCCCTCGTCCAGGCGCAGCTTCATGTCGGCCATGAACGCGCGGCAGGCACGCCCGCGGGTGGCGGCGCGCAGATGGAAGGCGATGTTGAGCGCGATCCGGTTGTGCCGTTCGCTCGCCCCCGCCATCGCGTGCACGCGGCCGGCGACGAACTCGTGCTTGACGGCGGCGGCCTCCTCGACGCGCAGGTAGTCGTCCTCGGTCAGCGGCTGCACTGCCTGAGCATGAGTCATGGCGGGCCTCGCACGGGCGCGGGAACGGCCGCAATTATGATCCGCGGCCGGTCGCCGGACAGGCATGGCGCGTGACCGCGACGGCGCGGCCGTCGAGCGCGCAGCGGCAGCGCGAGCGCTTCTAACGCGCGCCGCGGATCATCCACACGCGGCTGCGTTCGTCGGGCTTGAAGCTGCTGTTGACGATCGCCACCGCGCCGGCGTCGTTGACCGCGAGCTTGCGCATCAGCATTCCCTGGCTGCTGCCGTTCCAGCCGCCGGCGGGATCGATGCTGCCCGGCACCGTGGCGGCCGGCGCGAAGCTCGCGCCGCCGTCGCGCGACACGGCGAGCGCAAGACCGCGCGCCCATCCGCGCGGATCGGTGAAAAGCTCCCACAGCACGTACAGATGGCCCTGCGCGTCGACGCTCAGCGAGGGAAAGCCCGCGCCGAGCGGTGAGATCTCGCGTGGCGGCGCAAAGCTCGCGCCGCTGTCGGTCGAGCGCGTGTAGCGAACGTGGCTCGCAGCGAAGGGCCCGCCGGCGCTTTCCGCGTAGACGAGGTGCACGACGCCCTTGGCGTCGACCGCGAGCTTGGGTGCGTCGGAGTAACCGGGGCTCGGCGCGACGATGCGCGCCGGCGCGAAGCTCGCGCCGCCGTCGGCGGAACGTGCGACGCGGATGTCCGCGCGGCGGTCCTCGCCGACGGTCCAGGCGAGATACACGGCGCCGTTTGCGCCCAGCGCCAGCGCGGGCGCGCGCGCGGGTTTGTCCGTGGCGCCGCCGGCGATCTGCCGCGGCGCCGAGAAGCTCGCGCCGCCGTCGACCGAGCGCGCCAACCAGAGCACGCCTTCGTACTCGGTCCAGGCGGCGTAAACCGAGCCGCCGGCGCCGGCGGCGAGGTCGAGGCTGCCGTTGTGCCAGCGATGCAGATCGATTCGCCCCTTGCCGTCGCCGGCCTCGGAGCGAGACAGGTTCAGCGGCGCGGAGAAGCTCGCACCGCCGTCTTCGGAGCGCGCAAAGAAGATCTCGCCGCCATGCGAGCCGCCGGAGAAGACGATCTCCTGCCAGAGCACGAACACCCGCCGCGGCTCGTCCGGCGCGAGCGCCACCCGCGGCAACCACGAGAACACCGCCGGCGTGCGCGAGACGTTGACCGGCCTCGCCGGCGCCGCACCTGCCGCAGGGATGCGCTGGAAGAACACGTCCTTGCGCGCCTGGTCGACCCAGACCACCGCCGCTTCGCCTCGGGCGTCGAGCGCGACCGACGGATCGTCGACGTAGTCCCAGCGCGATTCGTTCATTCGCCACGGACCGCGCTCGGCGCGTGCCGCGGCAATCTCGGTCGTGCCGCTCCAGGCAAGCGGCGCCGCTTGCGCCGGCGCGGCGATCACGGCGATCAGCAGCAAGGTGCAACAGCGCTTCATGGCGGCACTCCCACCGGTCGACCCGTCAGGGCATCGACCGCGATCGACTCGGTCTCGTGCGACCGCGGCGACGCGCAAGCGTTCAACCGGTCGCCGTCGGCAACGCTCAGTAGAATCCGCGCCAACTTTGGGAAAGCGGCAATGATTTTCATCACCGGTGGCGCGGGCTTCATCGGCTCGAATTTCGTGCTCGACTGGGTCGCGCAAAGCGCCGAGCCGGTGCTCGTCATCGACAAGCTCACCTACGCCGGCAACCTGGAGAACCTGAGTTCCGTTCTCGACCGCCCGCAGGTCAGCTTCGAGCGGCTCGACATCTGCGACGGCGACGCCGTGCTTGCCCTGCTGCGCCGGCACCGCCCGCGGGCGCTGCTGCACTTCGCCGCCGAAAGCCACGTCGACCGCTCGATCCTCGGCCCGGCCGAGTTCGTGCGCACCAACGTCAACGGCAGCTTCGCGCTGCTCGAAGCAGCGCGCGCGTATTGGAGCGAACTGGCCGGCGCCGAACGCGACACCTTCCGCTTCCTGCACGTGTCGACCGACGAGGTCTACGGCTCGCTCGGCGCGCAGGATCCCGCCTTCTGCGAGACCACGCCGTACGCACCGAACAGCCCGTACGCGGCGACCAAGGCCGCCTCCGATCACCTGGCGCGCGCCTATCACCACACCTACGGCCTGCCGGTGCTCACCACCAACTGCAGCAACAACTACGGCCCGTACCAGTTTCCGGAGAAGCTGATCCCGCTCGTGATCCTCAACGCGCTCGACGGCAAGGAGCTGCCCGTCTACGGCGACGGCGCCAACGTGCGCGACTGGCTGTACGTCGGCGACCACTGCGCCGGCATCCGCGCCGTGCTCGAGCGCGGGCGCACGGGCGAGGTCTACAACATCGGCGGCAGGAGCGAGCTGCGCAACCTCGAGGTCGTGCGCTCGATCTGTGCCCTCCTCGACGAGTTGCAGCCGAAGGCGAGCGGCTCGTACGCGCAGCAGATCGCCTTCGTCAAGGACCGCCCCGGCCACGATCGCCGCTACGCGATCGATGCGCGCAAGATCGAAGCCGAACTGGGCTGGCGGCCGACCGAGACCTTCGCCAGCGGCCTGCGCAAGACCGTGCACTGGTACCTGGGCCATCGCCCCTGGGCCGATCGCGTGCGCGACGGGCGCTATCGCGAGTGGGTCGAGCGCCAGTACGCGTAGCGGCCGCAAGGCGGTTACAGGCGGGCGGCGCGCAGCGGCGGCTCGGCACTGCACCGGGCGCGCCGGCGGGCCGCGCACCTACAGCGGCGGCAGCAGGCCGGCGTCTTCGTACAGATCGTCCAGGGTCAGCCTGAGGCGGGTGCCGTCGCAGGCGACCTCCAGCGCATCGTCGCGCTCGAGCGCCTGCTCGAGCCAGTTGCCCTGCGCGTCGCGGAAGAAGGCGCGCGCCCACAGCCGCTCGGAGTCCACGAGCAGGTAGTAGCGCAGACTCGGCAGCTTGCGGTAGGCGGACCACTTCTCGCGCTGATCAATGGCGCCGGTCGCCGGCGACAGCACCTCGGCGATCAGGCACGGCGCGCGTTTGTAGGTCGGGTGATCGTCGGCCGGATCGCACACCAGCATCGCGTCCGGGTAGTAGAACACCGGCCCCTCGTCCAGGCGCAGCTTCATGTCGGCCATGAACGCGCGGCAGGCACGCCCGCGGGTGGCGGCGCGCAGATGGAAGAACACGTTACCGGCGATCCGGTTGTGCCGTTCGCTAGCCCCTGCCATCGCGTGCGCGCGGCCGGCGACGAACTCGTGCTTGACGGCGGCAGCCTCCTCGACGCGCAGGTAGTCTTCCTCGGTCAGCGGCTGCAGGGCATGGGCACGGGACATAGCGGCGCCTCGCGCAAAGGCAGGTGCTGCGCGCATTATGACGCCGCGCTGTGGCGGCGACGCGCGCCCGCCAGGCCGGCGCGGACCGCAGCGCCGGCGGTCAAGGGTTCGCCATATGAGCGAGAACGCTCAGCAACGGCAACAAGCCAACCCGAAGTCGCCGACTCTTGCGCCGCTATGCGCGATGGCGCAGAAGACCGCGCGGTGTGCACACCGGTGTCCGATCGATTGAGGGCGGTCCTCTATCGACTGGGTAGGGTGGTACACGGGGCGCCTCGCACATTGGGCGCTAGCCATCAGAGTGCGCCCGGCGTCGCGCCAAGCGCTTCACGCTATCACTCTTCGCTATCATTCTGTGGTGAACGCCCGGCACCGCAAAACGCTCGCCGCGATCTTCGCTAGACCCACTCTCGCGTCCATCACCTTTGCAGACATTGAGGCCCTGATCAAGGCCCTTGGCGGCACGGTCGTCGAGCGCGAGGGCTCTCGCGTCAAGATTGAGCTTGCAGGCCATCAGTGGCGCTGCCATCGACCCCATCCAGGGAAAGAAGCGAAGCGGTACCAGGTCGAAGAAGCGCGAGAGCTTCTCGAGCGCGCTGGAGTGAAGCCATGAATACGATGCACCACGGTGGTTACACGGCTCGGATTGAGTTCGACGAGCGAGACAGTCTTTTTGTCGGTCGTATCCTCGGCCTGCGCAGCATCATCAGCTTCCACGGCGCAACGGTTGCGCAACTGCGACGTGAGTTTGCGGCTGCAGTCAAAGACTACTTGCACGACTGCGAAGAACAAGGTGTGGAGCCTGAGAAGCCCGCATCGGGCAAGTTGCTGCTGCGCGTCCCACCCGAAGTGCACAGCCGCGCCATCGTTGCCGCTCAGGCCAAAGGCAAGAGCCTGAACCAGTGGGCCACGGAAGCTCTACAGCGCGCGGTAGCCGATGGCTGACCTTCGCTCAACCTGACTTGCCACGGCAGCGCGCCGCGGTTGCGCACGCCGTCGAAGTCAATCCGCAGGGGAAGGCAGAGCTCCAAGAGCGGCTGAAGCACCCCTGTCGCGCTTCCTCCTACCCCGCCAGCGGCTCGAACAGCACTTGCAAGTCCTCGGCGGTCAGCACCTTGGCGAGCGCGGCGTCTTCGTCGAGCACGCCGCGCGCCAGATCGGCCTTGCGCTTCTGTAGCGCGCGCATCCGTTCCTCGACCGTGCCGGCCGCCAGCAGCCGATAGACGAACACCGGCTTGTCCTGGCCGATCCGGTGCGCGCGGTCGGTGGCCTGCTGCTCGACCGCGGGGTTCCACCAGGGGTCGTAGTGGATCACGGTGTCGGCGGCGGTCAGGTTCAGGCCGGTGCCGCCGGCCTTCAGGCTGATCAGGAACAGCGGCACCGCGCCGCGCTGAAAGCGCTCGACCGGCGTCTTGCGATCGCGCGTCTCGCCGGTGAGCTTGACGTAGTCGATCCGGCGCGCGCTCAGTTCCGCCTCGATCAGCGCCAGCATCGAGGTGAACTGCGAAAACAGCAGCACGCGCCGCCCTTCGGCGATCAGCTCCGGCAGGAGCGAAGTCAGCAGCTCGAGCTTGGCCGACTCCTTGACTTTCGCCGCCGCCGGCGTCTTCACCAGCCGCGGATCGCAGCACACCTGGCGCAGCTTCAGCAGCGCGTCGAGCACGACGATGTGGCTGCGCGCCAGCCCCTGCGCGGCCAACGCCTCGCGCACGCGCCGGTCCATCGCGCTGCGGATCGTCTCGTACAGGTCGCGCTGCGCCCCGGCGAGATCGACCGCGCGCTCGATCTCGGTCTTCGGCGGCAGTTCGCGCGCCACCTGCTCCTTGGTCCGGCGCAGGATGAACGGCTTGACGCGCCGCGCCAGATGCGCGCGCCGCTCGTTGTCGCCGTGCTTCTCGATCGGCGTCCGATACAGCCGCGCGAAGCGGCGCGCATCGCCGAGCAGGCCGGGCAGCAGGATGTTGAACTGCGACCACAGCTCGCCCAGGTTGTTCTCCAGCGGCGTGCCGGTCAGCGCCAGGCGATGGCGCGCGCGCAACTGCAGCGCCGTCTCGGCCGCGCGCGACTTGGCATTCTTCAGGTTCTGCGCCTCGTCGAACACGGCCAGATGGAACTCGTGCTTGAGCAGTTGCTCGGCATCGCGCGGCAGCAGCGGGTAGGTCGTGACCACCACGTCGTGCGCGCCGATGCGCTCGAACTCGGCGGCGCGCTTGTGGCCGTGCAGCTTGAGCACCGCAAGCGACGGCGCGAAGCGCGCGCATTCGGCGATCCAGTTGTGCACGAGCGAGGTCGGTGCCACCACCAGCGCCGGCTGCTGCAGGCGGCCCGCCTCCTTCTCGGTCGCCAGATGCGCGATCGTCTGCACCGTCTTGCCGAGCCCCATGTCGTCGGCCAGGATGCCGGCCAGCCCGTGCGCGCGCAGGAACTGCATCCAGTTCAGTCCCGCCTGCTGGTACGGCCGCAGCGTGCCGGCGAGCGCCGCCGCCGGCGGCACTTCCTCCAGCCCGGCGAAGTCGCGCAGCCGCTGGCCGAGTTCGCGCAGCGCCTGTGCGCCGCGCCACTGGAGGTCCTGCTCGGCCAGATCGACCAGCCGCGCCGCGTCGAGTCGCGGCAGCCGCAGCCGGCCGTGCTTGTCGCGCGCACCGGAATCGTCGCCTCGGGCGCAAGCGGCGTGTCTTCGACCAGCAGCGGGCGCAACTGGCGATCGTCGAGCAGCGAGGCGATGACCGGATACAGCGACAGGCGCTTGCCGCCGACCTCGACGCCGAGCTCGAGCGAGAACCACTGGTTGTCTTCCTGCGGCTCGGCGTCGAAGTAGTACGCCTCGACCTCGACCGGCTGCCACGAGAAGTCCTCGGCGAGCGTGATCTTCCAACCCTGCTTGCGCCATTGCGGCAGCTTGTTCTCGACCACGTCGAGCATCAACTGCTCGTCGGCGAACAGTGTGCTCTCGTGCTCGCGCTGCTCGCCCTGCACATCGATCGCCAGGAAACCGGCCGACTGCAGGCGATTGAGGGTCTTGCGGTGCAGTGCCTGGTCGACCGTCAAGGCGACGAGCGCACCGTTGCGCAGGCGCGTGCCGCCGGTGTCGTCGAGTGCGGCACGCAGTCCGCCGTAGTCGACCGCCACGCGCGCCACCGCGCCTCGCATCGGCTGGTAGCTGTAGTGCGAGGTGAAGCGTGCGTTCTCGAGATGCAGATGCACGACGCCCTTGGTCCGCACCGACTCGACCTTGATCGCCGCAGGCAGCGGTGGCGCGGCGCCGGGCAGGCTCGGTGCGACCTCGCCCAGCGCCTGCGTCACCCGAGCTACTTCGGCCGCAGCGATCGGCGGCGCCTGCATCAGGATCGCGGCCACCGCCGGATCGAGGTCGCAGTCGACCGCCCCGGCCTCGGCGCGCGCGGCGTCGATGTAGACGAACGACTCGAGGACGAACACCGCCGCCGCGGGCTCGCACTCGATGCCGAAGCGCTGCCGGCCGTCGGCGTCGAGTTGCCAGCGAGGCTCGCCCTTGCGCGTCGCGCCCCAGCGCAGCACCTGTTGCGGCTGCGAGCGCTCGGCCGCGCGCCCGGTCTCGACCAGTCGGCGCAGCAGCGCGGCGTTGCGCTGCATCTCGTGGCCGGTGCCAACGCCGCCGCGCGGTCCGGCAATGGCCAGCTCGCGCAGCAGCGGCAAGTTCTCGTCGGCGACGTACGACGGTGGCACATTCAGCAGCGCGGCGAGATCGCTGTTGGCCGACTGCATCGCGCCGCGCGAACCGTCCTTGCGCAAGAGCGTGGTCATCAGCGTCAGCACCGGATGCGCGCCGCGCTGCGGGCTCGAGGCATCGAAGACGTACAGCAACTGCTTGGCCTGCTGGACCGCGCGCTTGGGCGCGTTCAGTGCGCGCAGGCGGTCGATCCAGAGGTTGTGCACGTAGACCCCTGCGCCCGCCGCGATCGCCAGTGCGGCCGCCTGCGCCGCGGCGCGCGTGCCGGCCGGCGCGGTGGCCACCGCGGCCGCTGCGGCAGGTGTCGGCGCGGCAGTCTGCTGAGCAGGTCGCGCGGCGAGCCCATAGTGGCGGATCAGCACGGCGGCGGCGTGCTTGCAGTTGTAGCCGACCGGGCAGCTACAGTGGCCTTCGATCTCCACCCCGCGCTTGCGGCGCAGGAGCTGAACGCTCGTTTCTTAGGGCAGCGCTTCGGATCCGTAGACACGCGCCGAGATCTGAGTCACCTCGTCGTCATCTTCGACCTCGATCTGCTCGACGCGATCGTCCTTCGCGTACTGGCGCCCGCGTTCGAGCGTGGGGCCGTGGAAAGCCTCCTCGAGGTCGCGCCATTCGATCATCTTTTTCTGCTCGACAGAGAGGGTGGGAGTGCGGGGGACTGAATTCCAGGGCGTCGCCGATGCGTTCTACCTTCGGCCGGCGATGACGCGCTCGTCGCTGTCGAGCCTCAAGCCGCTGATCAGGCCCCGGCGCTTGGCGACTTCGGTCAACCTGGAAAGCTCTCGCTCGCCGCTAGAATTCAGCCGCGGATTATTCCAGCTTCGCTTCTTCGACCCGAACCGACTCGCTCGTCAGCGGTTGCGCCCCGTTCGATCTCGGTTCCAACCCGCCGGCCTGCATCCGGCGGTCCACAGCGTGGCGCCCACGCCTCGACCTGGCATGAGGAACGACGGCCAGATTCCAATCGACCGCCAGCGGCTGACCGAGGTGGCGGCGCAGTTCGGTCTACGTCTGGTGCTGCTGTTCGGCTCCGTCGCGCGCGGCCAGGCACGTCCCGATAGCGACTGCGACATCGCCGTGGCCGGCTGCCCGCCGGACCGCTTCTGGGATCTCGTCGGTGCGCTGCAGAGGACGATCCCGGGCGGCGTCGAGCTCGATCTGGTGCGGCTGGAGCCGGCCGATCCGCTGTTCAGGTACGAGATCCTGCGCGACGCGGTGCTGCTGTACGGCGGCCCCGACCTGTACTGCGAGGTCCGCGCCTTTGCCTTCCGCGACTTTCACGATTCCGCAAGTCTCTTCGCGTTGGAACGGACACTGCTGCGCAAGAAGCTCGCCCGCATCAAGGAGCGCCTGCGTGCTGAGGCCGTCAAGTCCGCGCAGTCATCCTGCGTTATCGGTTGGGAGAGGTTAGCGATGTATAGGTACGAGGTGATCATCTACTGGAGCCAGGACGACTACGCCTTTGTCGCCGAAGTGCCAGAACTTCCAGGCTGCATGGCTCACGGCGACTCCTATGAGACTGCGCTGGCCAACGCCCAGGAAGCCATCCGTCTCTGGATCGATACCGCCCGGGAGTTTGGCGACCCGGTTCCGGAACCCAAGGGCCGGAGGCTTCACCTTGCCTGAAGCGTCCGGCCATCCGGTCGCGACCTCGGCATGGAACGCGGCTGAACCGACGCATTCGGCTCCTATGCGCACTACTGCGAAAGCATCGCAATGAACCGTAAAGGCATCGTCCTCGCCGGCGGCTCCGGCACGCGGCTGTACCCGGTCACGCAGGCGGTCTCCAAGCAGTTGCTGCCGGTGTACGACAAGCCGATGGTCTACTACCCGCTCGCCACGCTGATGCTCGCCGGCATCCGCGACGTGCTCGTCATCTCCACGCCCAACGACACGCCGCGCTTCGAAGAACTGCTGCGCGACGGCCGCCAGTGGGGCATGGACATCCGCTACCGGGTGCAGCCCTCGCCCGACGGCCTGGCGCAGGCCTTCATCCTCGGCCGCGAGTTCGTCGGCGCCGATCCGGCGGCACTGATCCTCGGCGACAACATTTTCTACGGCCACGATCTCGCGCAGGCGCTGCAGCGCGCGAGTGCACGCGCGCGCGGCGCCACCGTCTTCGCCTACCACGTCAACGATCCGCAGCGCTACGGCGTGGTCGAGTTCGACGGCGGCGGGCGCGCCGTCAGCATCGAGGAGAAGCCCAGCCAGCCGCGCTCCAGCTACGCCGTCACCGGCCTGTACTTCTACGACAACCGCGTGCTCGACATCGCCGCCTCAATCCGGCCCTCGGCGCGCGGCGAGCTCGAAATCACCGACGTCAACCGCCTGTACTTGGAGGCCGACGCCTTGACGGTGGAAGTGATGGGCCGCGGCACCGCCTGGCTCGACACGGGAACGCACGAGTCGCTGCTCGAAGCGTCGCACTTCATCGAGACGATCGAAAAGCGCCAGGGACTGAAGATCGCCTGCCCCGAGGAGATCGCCTACCGCCTCGGCTGGATCGACGCCGAGCAGGTTGAGCGCCTCGCCACGCCGCTCGCCAAGAACGAGTACGGCCAGTACCTGAAGCGCATGCTCAAAGAGAGAATCGTGCCGCCGACGGCCTGAGGGACTTCTGACCTGAGGCTCGCCCAATGAGACTGACCTACGATCCCGAGTGCAACGTCGCCTACGTCCGGCTCCAGGAGAAGACGGCGCAGGTGACGACCATCAAGATCAGCGACGAGATGAACGTCGACTTTGGCGCGGACGGGACCGTCTTCGGCATCGAGCTCCTGAACGCCAACGAGCAGTTGGCGGAAGATCAGGGCAAACTGATCCTCGAGTTGGCAGGAGAGCGCCGCGAGATCGCGCTGCGGGCGTAGTCTTCGACGCGATCCGTGTTCGCTCGGATGCGAGAGTCCAGCGCCGTTTCGATGAAGGTTACTCCCACCGCCCTGCCCGAAGTACTGATCCTCGAGCCGAAAGTCTTCGGCGACGAGCGCGGCTTTTTCATGGAGAGCTGGAACGCGCGCACCTTCCGCGAAGCCACCGGCCTCGACGTCACCTTCGTGCAGGACAACCACTCGCGCTCGGCGAAGAACGTGCTGCGCGGCATCCACTACCAGGTGGTCAAGCCGCAGGGCAAGCTCGTGCGCGTGGTCAGCGGCGCGGTGTTCGACGTGGCGGTCGATCTGCGCAAGTCCTCGCCCGACTTCGGCCGCTGGATCGGCGTCGAACTGAGCGCCGAGAACAAGCGCCAGCTCTGGGTGCCGCCGGGCTTCGGCCACGCCTTCCTCGTGGTCAGCGAACTCGCCGACTTCCTCTACAAGACCACCGAGTACTGGATGTCGCAGTACGACCGCAGCATCGCCTGGAACGACGCCGACCTCGGCATCGACTGGCCGCTCGCCGGCGCCGCACCGGTGCTCGCGCCGAAAGACAGCGCCGCGCCGCGCCTGCGTGCGGCGGAGGTTTTTCCTTGATCCGGATCCTGCTCACCGGCTGCGACGGCCAGGTGGGATGGGAACTGCAGCGGGCGCTGCAGCCGCTCGGCGCCGTGGTCGCGCTCGACCGCGCGGCGTGCGATCTCGCTTCGCCCGAGCGCCTGCGCAGCGTCGTTCGCCACCACGCCCCTGACCTCATCGTCAATAGCGCCGCGTACACGGCGGTCGACCGGGCTGAATCCGAAGTCGAGCTCGCCATGGCGGTCAACGGCGCCGCGCCGGCCATCCTCGGCGAAGAGGCGGCCACGCTCGGTGCCGGCGTCGTCCACTACTCGACCGACTACGTGTTCGACGGCACGAAGACCGAACCCTACGACGAAGCCGACGCCACCGGCCCGGTCTCGGCCTACGGCCGCAGCAAGCTGGCCGGCGAAGAAGCGCTGCGCCAGTCGGGCGCCGCGCACCTGATCTTGCGCACGAGCTGGGTGTACGCCGCGCGTGGCCGCAACTTTCTCAGAACCATGCTGCGCCTGATGCGCGAGCGCGAGGAGCTGTCGGTCGTGAGCGACCAGGTGGGCGCGCCGACCTCGGCGCGGTTGATCGCCTCGACCACGGCAACGGTCCTTGCCCGTGCCGGTCGTTCGCGCGACGGGATCCAGGCTGCGCTGCGCGAGCGCGGCGGCACCTATCACCTGGCGGCGGGCGGCGCAACGAGCTGGTTCGGCTTCGCCGAGTTCATTCGCGACCACTCAGTGGACCCGGCCCGCCGGCTGCGAACGCTGCGGCCGATCGCCACCGCCCAGTACCCGACCCCGGCCCGCCGCCCAGCCAATTCGCGCCTGTGCACCGACCGCCTGCGGCGTGCCTGGTCGGTGCACCTGCCGGATTGGACCGACGACGTTCGTCTCTGCCTTACCGAGCAGCCCGACGGCGTGCGTCTGGCGGAGCCGAGCCGGGCGTGACGCCGCACTCGATCGTGCCTATAAAGTGCGCACGGACCATGGACGAGGAATGAGTACTTCATCGATTGATCTGCCGGTTCCGCTGGCGGAGAACGTCACCGTGACCGACGACACGCTGTCCGTCGACCTGAGCGACGGGCGCAGCATTTCCGTTCCGCTCGCCTGGTATCCGCGTCTGTCCCACGCAACGCCTGCCGAGCGAAAGCGCTGGCGCCTCATCGGGCGGGGCAGGGGTATCCACTGGGAAGATCTTGACGAGGACATCAGCGTCGCGGGCCTGCTGGCGGGCAAGCCATCGAGCGAAAGCCACGCGTCGTTCGGCAAGTGGCTGGCCAAAAGGTCGGCGCGCGAGACAACGCGCTTGCCGCGGGCGCGAGAGAAGGCCTGATGCGCTGAGCAGCGCCACACAGCGGCGTCGGATGAGGGCCTTCTACGAAGTGATCAGCGACTAAAGCGTTGAGGGCCAGGCCTTGATCGCGAAGCCGCCGGTGCACCTGCCGGCGTGGACCGACGACGTTCGCCTCTGCCTTGCCGAGCAGCCCGACGGCGTGCGCCTGGCGGAGCCGAGCCGGGCGTGAGCGCGAAACTGGGGATCCAGTGCCTTGCGAGGCAACGACACTGGGTTCCCGCTTGCGCGGGAACGACACAAGCCGTTTCATGCGTCGTCGGTCGGGCGCAGCGCGGTGGAGCAGCTGAGATGAAAGCCAAGGAACCCGAAATCATCCGCGGCAGCGGCAACGTTTACCGGGACTTCGGCGATCCGGACGCCGATGTGAAGCAACTCAAGGCCATTCTTGCGGCAGAGATCATCAGGTCGCTCGACAGGCTGGGTATGACCGTGCGCAAAGCCCATGCGGAGACCGGCATTGCCGCTGCCGACTTCTCCCGCATCCGCAACGCCGATCTCGGACGCTTCACCGTCGACCGGCTGATGACGATCATCAATCGCCTCGGTTCCCGCATCGACGTGAAAGTCAGTGTCAGGAAGTCCGGGCGCAGGAGCGCCGAAGCCCGCATCGCACCTTGAGCTCGCGCGAAGGCGACTGGGCGTGCCGCGAGGCCGAGGGCGACCCCTTCATTGGCGTGCTCGGGCGCCCCAATCGAGCACGCCCCGTCCGCCCACGCCTTTGTGACCCACCTACGTTGCGCGCCGGGCAACGTGTTGCAGGCGGCCACCGCCCTGTCGCAACGATCATCGCCATGAACGGTGACAGCCCGCCAAGCCGCTGCCCTCGAGCAGCCGCTGGCTATACTCCCCGCGCCTGCCGAACAATGAGGCTCCGATGGGTGTGATCGACGAGTTGCCCGCCCGCGTACGCGTGTCGCGCCACCGTCTCAACGTCGACCAGTACCACCAGATGGCGCGCTCCGGCGTGCTCGCGCCCGATGCACGCGTGGAGCTGATCGAGGGGCAGATCATCGACAAGGCGCCGATCGGCACCAAGCACTGGTCCGTGGTCAACCGGCTGAACGACATCTTCACGTCGGCCCTGCATGGGCGCGCGATCGTCTCAGTGCAATCGTCGATTCGCCTGGGCGAGTACAGCGAACCCGAGCCCGATCTCGCGGTGTTCAAGTACCGGCCCGACTTCTATGCCGAGCGCCACCCGACGGCCGCCGACGCGCTGCTCGTCATCGAAGTGGCTGACACCGCCGCGCCGTACCACCGCGGAGTCAAGCTGCCGCTGTACGCGAAGCACGGCGTCCCCGAGGTCTGGATCGTCGACCTCGAAGCGTCGCTTGTCCGCTTCTATCGTCAGCCCCAGGGCGACCGCTACCTGGACGAAAGCGAGACCGACCGGCCCGGGCCGACGCCGCTTGGTGCGGCTGCGGGCGTGACGGTTGATCTGTCCGGGGTGCTTTGACTGGCCGGATCTGGAAGCTGTGATGCTCGAATGAGTACATCGCCCTCCTGTGCGCGGCGAGTTCGATCCTGTGTCCTTTGCGGGGCGACGGTGCGCAAGTCGGGCTAGACTTGTTGACTACTTCGACGACGACGACAGCGCGCAGGCGATCGGGTGCGCGGAGAAGATCCTTGGGTTTGTCGATGATCTCGCTGCTCAAAAGCCCGCGTGACCGGAGCGAACGGCTGGAACGGGTGCACCGTTATCTCGCCGCGCTCGGCATCAAACGCTATCGGGCGATCGTGTTCGGATCGGTTGCGCGCGGTGACTTCACCGCCGACAGCGACACGGATCTCCTGGTCGTGAGCGACGAGCTGCCGGCGAACCCGAAGGCGCGCGTGAATGTGCTCTTCGACATTCGCGACTTGGCCCCCGAGATCGAACCGATCGGCTGGCGCGAAGCCGACTGGACGCGCCGTGAGGCCGAGGGCGACCCCTTCATCGGCGTGCTCAGGCGCGAGGGCATGGCGCTGTCGCCAACGCGCAGTGGCCTGTAACGATGAACGGGAAAGGCATCATCCTCGCCGCTGCCGGCGGGAGAGGGTGTCTTGAGAGCCCCTGCGCGACTTTCACGTCAAGGCGGAATTTGCGTCTGCGCGGCCGTGATATCGTCGCTATCAATTCGCCAATGGGGTGCTCCCATGCCTGACTTGCTCGTTCGCGGCGTCGACGAGGCGCTCGTCAAGGCGCTCAAGGAACGCGCCGGCGCGCATGGCCGAAGCGCCGAGGCTGAGCATCGCGAGATTTTGGCCCAGGCCCTGGCGCGCCCGCGAAAGCGCAGTTTCGCCGAGGTGTTGGCTTCGATTCCCGACGTTGGCGCAGACGCGGACTTCGAGCGCGTCGAGTCCGCAGGCAAGGCGCCGAATGTATTTGGTTGACACCAACGTCATCAGCGAGGCGCGCAAGAAGTCCAAGGCGAACCCGGGCGTCATGCAGTTCTTCAGCCGCGCGGCGAGCACCGGGGAGCCGGTGTATCTGTCGGTCATCTCGGTGGGCGAGCTTCGCCGGGGTATCGAGATCATCCGCCTGCGCGGCGAGGCCGAGCAGGCGGCGTTGCTGGAGGACTGGCTGACGGTCGTGCTCGAGCAGTACGCGGACAATGTCCTCGGGTTCGACGCCACCTCTGCGCAGGTGTGGGGGCGACTCAGAGTTCCGAACCCCGAACACGCCCTGGACAAGCAGATTGCAGCCATCGCGCTGGTCCACGATCTGACGGTCGTCACGCGCAATGCGGCGGACTTCGCAGGCACCGGTGTCAAGGTCATGAACCCCTTCGTGTCCCCAGCGGCGCGGCGATGAGGTCCTTGGGAATCTGGAAGTTCTCATGCAGGACTCGAACGCCGGCTTGTGGCGCCTGCCGAAGCATCGCAATGAACCGCAAAGACATCATCCTCGCCGGCGGCTACGGAACGCGGCTTTCGTCGTGAACACCTACTCGGCCTCGCCGCGGAATCTGGCGCGCGTCGTCAGCGACCGCTGGTCGCTGATCGTCGATCTCACCAAGCGCGACGCCCTTGGCCGCTACAGCTGGCGCGCCGCTGTGGGCGATCTGTTCGAGCCGCTGCCTTGAGAACGTTCCTGCGCGTGTCAGCGCGGCCTCGCGCCATTGGGCGCGCCAGTCTTGCCTCGATTGCTGGCACAGCCAAGAGACAGCCGTATCCTGCGCCGACGTGGCCAAGCAGGGCAGGGAGTCTGCGTCCCACGCAGGGTGCTTGAACTCGCCCGGGTGCGGGCGAAGGAGGTGCAGTGATGGCTACGCGGATTCGTGACAAGCACGCCGAGTGGATCGAAGCGCCGGCTTATCGCAAGGCGTATGCCGCGCTTGCCGATGAGTTCGACCTCGCCGCCGTCGTCATCGAAGCGCGCATGCGTGCCGGCCTGTCCCAGGCTGCGCTCGCGAAAAAGATCGGCACCAAGCAGCCGGCGATCGCGCGCATCGAAGGCGGGCAGTTGCATTCGACAGCCACCCTGCAGCGGATCGCGAAAGCTACGGGTACCCGTCTGCGCATTGCGCTGGAGCCGGTTGGAGACGATGCGCACGCATAGGCGGATTGCCGGAAACAGCATTGGGCGCGCGCTGGCGCCGCAGGGCCGCCTGATTCGGGAAGCACAGCCCCTCGCGTCGCAGCAGCGCGCCGATCGCGCCCGGCGAACTTGCCGACGCGATCGGTGCTGGCGACGAGAGCGCTTCAATTAGCCTCCGAACAGGAGGAGCGCATGGATCCGTTCGATCGCATCACCTTGGACCCGAATGTGATGGGTGGCAAGGCGTGCGTCCGTGGCATGCGGGTCACGGTGGGGATGATCGTGCGTCAGATCGGTGCCGGCCGCAGCGTCGACGAGATCTTGGCCGACTACCCGTATCTCGAACGCGAGGACATCCTGCAGGCGCTGCGCTATGCCGCATGGCGGGCAGATGAGCGCGAGGTCGAACTGGCGCGTGCATGAACGTACGCGGTGACATGAATCTGTCGCCGCGACAGCCCGCAATCTCGATTTCTGACGGCTGCCACGCGGGAAGCACCGCCCCATCTCGTTTCGGATATTTCGGCGGTTCGTTTATTTCGTTTACACTCGCCGCATGACGCTACTTCGTGCTCCCAGGGGGCTGCCATGACCACCTTCTCGCCCACCCGCCCGCTGCCTTCGGCAAAGGAGGTCGCGCTCGCCCGGGAGAGCGGCCGGGCCCTGTCCGCCTATCTGCAAACCCGCGCCGAGACGCAGCAGATCGAGATCCTCGACGACAAGGGCGCAGCCCACCCGGTTTGCGTCCCGGTATCGGCGCTGCGGCTGCTCGTGGATGTGCTGACCGAGATCGGCGAGGGCAACGCCGTCAGCATCATTCCGATCCACGCCGAACTGACGACGCAGGAGGCGGCGGACGTGCTCAATGTCTCGCGACCGTTCCTGGTGCAGTTGCTGGAGCGCGGCGAGATCCCGTTCCACAAGATCGGCACCCACCGCCGCGTCCGGTATCAGGACGTGATCGCCTACAAGGAGCGGATCGACGCCGAGCGCAACAAGGCCCTCGACGCCTTGGCCGAGCAGGCTCAGGCGCTCAAGATGGGGTACGAATGAATGAGCTCGCACTTCACTGTCGTCTACGACGCGTGCGTGCTCTACCCGGCACCGCTACGCGCGAGTTTCGAGTAGCCGGACACCACCAGCACGTTGGTATCGAGAACTACTCGCTCGCTATTGCTGGCGGCTTGTGTCGCGGGCGCGCCGCTCGGCGCGCGCCGCATCGATCTCGGCCTGGATCTCGTCTTCGGTCATCGGCGGCGGATTGCCCGCCTGGATGCGGTCCATTGTCGCGAACAACTCGTCAACCGCTTCGCGTCGCTCCATGGCTTCGCGCAGCAGCTTCTCGAGTGCCGCCGGCGTCAGCAGTCCGGCCGCTTTCGCCTCGCGCGCCAGTTGATCTGGCAGATCGATTTGCACGGTCGTCATTGTCGGTATCCCTCGTTCTGAACGCCGCCAAACTGGACCCTGGCACCGGCATTGCCCCGGGGCAGGCACGGCACCGGGGCGACTTCACTTGAGCTCTGCACGGAGGCGAGCAATTGCTTCGCCGACTGGGATCCCTGCAACCAAACCGGAATCAAAGTCGGCGTCGCGAGCCGCAGCCAAGGCATCCCATGCGGCATCGCGCGCGCGATCCGCGTCCAGGCTTGCAACCACGCGGTCGAGCAGTTTGGCGCGGACTTCCGGGGCGAGTTGAAGGACTTCTTCAGCAAGTGCTTCAACGGGACGTGGCATACCGACCTCCCTATGTAAGCGCGTAGCTTGCCACAACCGCTGGACGCCGACGCGCTTGCCGTACTTGAACATCGGTCGGCATGGCCGCAGGCACTGCTTGCGTGCGGCGATGCGCGGCTGATCGATGCCGCGGGGGCGCCGCGTGCTGGCGGCCTGCTCGCGCGCATCGACGCGCTGGCGGCGCCGCGGCTGTCGAGACTCGGCTCGAGGGCGACGCTGCAAGGCGCGCTCTCGGGCGGACCTGATTAGCGACAATGCTCAGCAACCGCAGGTCGTCGCCCCGGCGCAGGCCGGGGTCCAATTCCAAGCGCCGCCAAACTGGACCCCGGCCTGCGCCGGGGCGACCGAGACACGCCGATTGCTGAGGTTCATCGCTAATCAGGCGGGCGGAAGGCCAGCTTGTCTAGACATCACCAGAACCGTCGTCGGAGGCTCGTAGCGGCGTCCGCCACGCCGTGGTCGCGCACGCCGCGATGCGAAGAGATACCGGACGGCCGCACGGTAAACTGACCGTACCCAATCCCGAGACATGGCCATGGACTGGAAGCCCTACATCTCGGCCGACCCGCAGATCATGCACGGAGCGGTGTGCTTCCGTGGAACGCGGGTGCCGGTCTCGGTAGTACTTGACAACCTGGCCGCTGGCGAGACGGCGGAAACCATCCTCGACGAGTACCCGTCGCTGCGTCCCGAGCACATCCCGGCGGCAATCGGATACGCCGCGGACTTGGCGCGCGAACGGGTGGTCCCGCTGCCCGCTTGACGCGACTCATGGTGCTCAGGTTCAAGCTCGACGAGAACTTGCCCAGGAGAGTCGAGCCTGCGCTTGGCGGCCTTGGTCACAACGTCGAGACCGCACTTTCCGAGAACTTGGCGGGCGCGATCGATCCTCGGCTCCTCGCCGCCTGTATCGCCGAAGACCGGATCCTCGTTACGCTCGACCTCGACTTCGCAAACATCCGCGAGTACCCGCCGGGCACGCATCGTGGCATCTGGGTACTGCGGCCTTCGCAGCAAACGTTCGATGCTGTCCTCCAACTGGCGCTGTCCGGAGTCAAGCTCGCTGCCGTCGAGAGGACAAGTGGACAACTTTGGGTCATCGACGAGCAGCGGGTCCGCATCCGCGACTGATGTCTGACTGGCGCAGAGCAATGCGGTGCGCGCCAAGGAACTGCGCGCCGCTTTGGGAAAGCTCGTGCGCGCGTTACGTGGCTCGAGGCCCGAGCCCAGGCGACGCAGGCCCCGGCCCTGAGCGTTCCAGCTTGCGGTTGCCGCTCCTCTCACGCGGGCTGCACGAAGTGCGCCAGCGGCACGGCTTCGACGCCATCGGCCAGCGCATAGCGCCGCTCGCCCGGATAGACCACGTACAGCGCGTCGAGCTTGAGGTCGGCCTTGGCGATGCGCATCGACGGCGTGAGCGCCGGTGCGTCCATGCGCTTGAACTCGACGCCGACGCGCTTGCCGTACTTGAACAGCAGCAAATCCAGTTCGGCGCCGGTGTGCGTGGCCCAGAAGTAGGCTTCGTCCGGCTGCGTGATGCGCAGCACCTGCTCGAGCGCGAAGCCCTCCCACGACGCACCGCAGCGCGGGTGGCGCAGCAAGCCGGCCTCGTCGCGGATGCCGAGCAGCGCGTGCAGATAGCCGCTGTCGCGAAAGTACACCTTGGGTGCCTTGACTTGGCGCTTGCCGAGGTTCTCGTGCCACGGCTGAAGCTGCCGAACCATGAACCCTTGTGCCAGCCAGTCAAGGTAGCGGCGCACGGTGGGTTCGCTCACGCCGAGCGAGCGCGCCGGGTCGGCGGCGTTCCAGACCTGGCCGTGAACATGAGCGAGCATGGCCCAGAACCGCATCATCGTCGGCGCGGCAACGTTGACGCCGAACTGCGGCAGGTCGGTCTCGACGAAGCGCGCGATCGCGTCGCTGCACCAGGCGCTTGCGTCTTCGTCGCCGGCGGCGGTGTACGCGGGCGGAAACCCGCCGCGCAGCCACAGGCGCGCGGCGTTCTGCGCGCCGACCTCCTGCAGGTCGAAGCCCGCGGTTTCGACGACCTCGACGCGTCCGAGCAGCGACTCGCTGGTCTGCCGCAGCAGCTTCGGGCTGGCGCTGCCGAGCAGCAGGTACTGGCCGGGGCGGTCCTTGCGGTCGATCAACACGCGCAGCACGGTGAACAGCTCGGGTGCGTGCTGCACTTCGTCGATGACGACCAGACCGCGCAGCGGCTCGAGGGCGAGCTTCGGTTCGGCCAGGCTGCGCCGGCTCACCGGGTCCTCGAGGTCGAAGTAGTTCGGGTGCGTGCGCGGCAGGAATTGGCGCGCCAACGTCGACTTGCCGCTTTGGCGCGGTCCGACCAGAACCACCGCGCGCGAGCGCTCCAGCGCACGGCGGATCCGTTCTCGCAGCCGGGGACGGTCGATCATGGTGCGAATCGTACCGTGAAAAGCGAACATGGAATGTTCGATTTTCATGGTGAGCAGCGAGCGCTTCCGAGCGGACTCCGGCGCTTGCGACTTTCCCGCGGAGCTGCGCTCGGCGGCGATGGCGTCGATCGGATCTGGGACAGGCGGCTGGCCGGATTACGGCGACTCGTGACAACTGGCCTAGCCGATTCTGAGCGTGCGCCGTTTCTCGGACCTCAACCGTGCATTGCTGATTGAGGCCGGCGCGGCGTTGAATCAGGCCAGAGGCACGGCCGAACGCCTGCTGGAAGAACAGATCGCCTGAAGTGAAACTCGTCGCCGACGCCGAGCGGCGTGTGCAGATAGCTTCGACGCCATCGGCCAGCGCATAGCGTCAACTCTCCGACCAAGGATCGATGACGGATACGCCCAGGGCCGAGAACGGTGTCGTGACTCGCGTCGCAACCGTCATGCCATTGACCGTGGCAATGGCCGCGATGAGGCCATCGGCGACACCGATCGGGTGGCCTGCCGCCTGCGCTTTGGCCATCAGGTCGGCATAGGCCTGGGTGGCTGGCAGATCGAACGTGAGCACACGGCCGGCGAAAGCGGGCAGCACCTGAGTTTCCAGCCGTTCGCGCAACGCGCTGCGGCGCCGGCCGGAGGGCATGCGGGCCACGCCGTAGCGCAGCTCGGCCACGGTGATGACGGACAGGAACAAGGTCTCCAGCGACTGCGCGTCGAGCCACTCGACGACCCGCGTTTCGGGAGTCGCGCGCAAGGGTTCAGAGACGACGTTGGTGTCGAGCAGGATCATTCGAAGTTCACGCGACGGGGCAAGGACTTGTCACGCTGATTGATCAACGCGACCTCCTCGTCGGTGAGCCGAATCTGCCGGCCGATGTCGGCCAGCATCGATCCCAGCCGCAGCCGCCCCTGCGGCTTGACCGCTTCCTCCAGAATGGCGCGCACCTCGGCCTCGGTGCTGCGCCCGTGCCGGGCCGCGCGCACACGTAGGGCGCGACGCACTTCGTCCGGCACGTTGCGAACCGTCAGCATGGCCATGACGACACCTCATTGGCGTGAATACAGTGCATTCACATTAACCGTTTGCATGCGCTTAAGCAAGCGCCCGACTTCGGGCTCGGGCGAAGGCAACGCGAGATCGGCAAACGCGCCGGGTCGGCGACGGCTTGCTGACTCACTTGGTCACTTGCCGGGCACGCCGCGTGGCATCCGGGAGTGATGTCTGACATGCCGGCTGCGGGGTTTGCGCGAATGAATCCAGCCGCTTCCCTCCGGGCGGCATCAGCGTCACGACTCCACTCGCTGCTCAAGCGCTTCTTGGGCGAGCCTGTTGATGCTCTTGCCCTCGGCCTGGGCAACAATGGCGAGCTTCTCGTGGAGGTCTGGCGGGATGCGTAGATTGAACTTCCCCGAGTAGTTTCGGCGAGGCTGAATTCCCTTCTCTCGGCAGACGTCAAGGAAGACAGCGAGCGACCTCTTGAACTCAGCGCGCAGTTCGCTGGGGTTCTTCCCGTAGAAGTCGGCTCCACCGCTCAGTCCAAGAATTTCCCCGCGGAACATGTCGCTCTCCGCGTCGTACTCGATCTTTGCCTTGAATCCATCGACTGTCATCACGTTCATGGTCGAACTCCGTGCTGGTCGAGCCACCTGCGTATGGTGGCCACGGCGCCCTTGTCTGTGTGCGGCGATGGGTGCGGGCGGTGAAAGACGGTGGTACCGGAGAGCAGTACCTGTCGAAAACCTACACGCTTCCTCTGGATCATCCTGCGCGTGCCGCAGGGGCGCACCTTTGGACGGGGGGACAGCAGGCTCATCGTGACCCAATGTGAGTAATCCGCACGATCAAGCGGATTTTTTGCCAATCGAGCCAACTTGGCAAAGAATCCTTACGTTCGTGAGGATTCGACATGAGGATATCCATCGACAGCGCAGCCGCCATCGGCAAGGTGGTGCGCGCCAGCCGCAAGGCACAAAAGATCCGCCAGGACGATGCCGCGGGCAGCATCGGCGTCAGCGAGAACTTCCTCGGCAAGGTCGAGCGCGGCGGCGAGTCCGTGCAATGGGGGAAGCTGTTTCAGGTCCTCGAAGGACTGGGCGTGCGGGTCATGGTGGATGTGCCCGAACGTGTGGCGGCCTACTTGAACGATCCGTCCGGCCGCAGGGAAGGGCCATGAACGACCGGTCCTTGCGTGCTTTGATCGATCAGGCCGAGGTCGGCACGTTGCGGGAAGTCGGCGGTGTGTGGAGTTTCCAGTACGCCGGTGCCTGGCTCGACGACTGCTTGACCTCAACTTCTCGAACCGCCCCGTGCGGACCCGCCTGCCGGGTGGTGGGGGGCGATCAGCGATGATCGGCCCCAAGCCCGGTTCAACCGCGAGTCTTCCCGAGCAGACTCCAGCGCTTGAGCCCACCCCACACCAATTTCGAGACAGGCGGGTGTCTCACTCAAGTCGGCATAGAGGCGACGACGCGCTCGTAAACCGCCAACGTGCGGTCGACCATGTGGGCCACCGAGAAGTCGGACTCAACGCGCGACCGCCCGGCCGCACCGAGCCGCTCTCTCAGCGCCGCGTCGGCCGCGAGCCGGCGCAATGCCTCGGCCAGGGCGGCGGTATCGCCCGGCGGCACCAGCAGTCCGGTCACCTCGTGCTGGTTGACCCAGTCCACACCCGTGCCGAGCAGCGTGCTCACCACCGGACGTCGAAAGTACATCGCCTCGAGCTGCACCAGCCCGAAGGCCTCGCTCCTCTCCACCGACGGCAGGCAGAACACGCTGCACGCCTCGTAGTAGGCGGGCAGTTCCGCCTCCGGGATCGGCCCCGTGAAGCGAACCCGAGACGCAGGCAGTTCGGCACGCGCCACCTGCTCGTAGTTAGCGCGTTCCGGTCCGTCGCCGCCGATCAAGAGCAGCCCGTCGATCGCGCGCATCGCGCGGATCAGTACGTCGAAGCCCTTGTAATAGACGTGCCTGCCGAGCGTGAACACCGTGACGCGGCCGGCGGCCTCCGCCCGCAGCGCTTCAAGGCGAGCGATCGCGGCGGGGCCAAGGCGCCAGCGCTCGGGATCGAAGCCATAGGGAATTACGTAGCGCCGCTCATCCGGAAACTCAGGCGGAATCTGATCGCTGGCGCCAAAGTGCATCGGTGTGGCGCCGATCACTGCGTCGAGCCCGGCAACGAAGCGGCGCTGAAACGGGCGATACAGCGCAAGCGCGAATTTCTGGCGCACCACGTCGCTGTGCCAGCTCACCACGCGGCCGATCGGCCGGCGCAGCAGCGAACAAGTCAGTTGCCCGAGCGGATCGGGAAAGTGCAGGTGCACGATGTCGAAGCCGTACTGCGCCTGCAGCCGGCGCGCCACGAACGGCAACGACGGTGCAAGCCCCACGCTGGCGAGCTGCCCGTGGGTGGCGACGCGCACCGTGCGGTAGCCGTAGTCGTGGTGCTCATCGTCATGCGGTCCGTCGTTGAGCACCAGGTTGACCGGCACCACGCGGCCCGTGGCCTGAAGTCCCTGGAGCAGCATGCGCACATGCCGCTCGATACCGCCAAAGGTGTCGTACTTGCCCAGGTGCAGGACCTTCATGCACCTTCCCGCAAGGTGCGACGATAGACGTCGGCCGTGAGCTGCGCACAGCGGCGCCAGGAAAAGCCGCTGGCGCGGTCCAATCCCGCGGCGCGATAGCGCTCCCACGACGCGTCGTCCTCGACCAGCATCCGCATGCGCTCGCACAGCTCCGCTGGGTCGTACGGGTCGATGATCGGTGCCGCCTGACCGACGACCTCGGGTAGCGTGGAGCTGTTCGAGACGATCACCGGCGTGCCGCAGGCCATCGCCTCGAGCGGCGGCAGTCCGAAGCCCTCGTACAGCGACGGATAGACCAGCGCCCGCGCCGCTGCATACAGGACGGCAAGCTCGCAATCGCTGACGAAGCCGGCCACGCGCACCGAGCCGGACTCTACGAGAGGCTTGAGCGACGACTCCAGCTCCAAGCTGCCCCAGCCGCGCATGCCGACCAGCACCAGCGGGTACAGCGCACGCAGACCGGCGGGAAGCTGCGCATACGCTTCGAGAACCAGACGCAGGTTCTTGCGCGGCTCCAGGGTCCCGACGCTGAGCAGGTAGCGCCGCCAGCTCAACCGGCGCTCGGCGAGCGTCGGCCGGCATTCCTGCATGTCGCGCGGTCGGAACTCCTCGCGCACGCCCAGCGGAATCGCCGTGATGCGGCCGGGCTTGATGCCAAACGCGTCGATGACCTCGCGCCGCACGAACTCCGCGTCGGTGATCACGTGCTGTGCCCGCGCAAGCGTTTCCGGAAGCAGGTCGTTCAGCACCGCCACGCGCTCCGGCGGATGTGTCTGCGGATAGCGGATCCACGACAGATCATGCACCGTGACGATGGTCGGGCCGTCGAAGCGATAGGCGAGGAAGTTGGGGTCGTGGTACAGGTCCAGCTTGCGCAACCTGGCGCCGGCACCGAACACCCACTGCTGCGCGGCGCGGCTCACCTGGTAAGGGCGCGGCACGAAGCGCTTGACCAGCCGCTTCCAATGCTCGACGCCGAGCAGTGGCGTCTCGCGCACTCGGCGCGACCAACTGCGCGCATAGAAGAAGTGCAGTTCGATGTCGTCTTCGCGCGCCAGCTCGCGGATCAGACACTTCGTGTACTGGCCGATGCCTGTTAGCGGCGACAACAGGGCGATCGCGTTGATGCCAACCCTCATCCTCGGGGAACCTCGTTCGCGTCGCCGCGGCGCTTCGCTTCGTGTCGTGTGAACCGACCTGGTCGGCCGGTGGCCAAATTATCGTTCACGGCCGGGACGCAGGCTTTGCCATCCGCGCCGTGCCAGAGCGAGCATCTCGATGCGGACCGAAGGCGTCACGGCCAACGCACAGGCGTAGCCCACCGCTAGCGCCACGGTCAGCAGCGCCAAAGCGCCGGCACGCGTCGAGGCCGGACCAAAGGCCAGATGGCACAGGCCCGCGCCGGCACCGGCCGCCGCGAAAGCCGGCAGCATGTCGCCGAACGCCCACCGCACGGGCCGCCCGATGCGCGTGACCCGGTGCGTCACCGGCACGCCGACCACGAAGTACACGGCATTGATGACCAGCCACGTCGAGGCGACGCCAACCGCGCCGTACGCCGAGCCCAGCACCCAGGCAGAGGGCAAGGCCACCGCCACCAGCAGCAGGTTCAGGCGCAGGCCGATGTACGCGAGCCCGTTGGCAAGCTGCAGCGCGTACGGCAGGTTCATCGCCCCGTTGAGTGCGGAGCCGAGCGCGAGCATCGCCGCCAGCGGCGCGATCTGCGCTGCCGCCTGCGCGTCGCCCAGCCATGCAAAAGCCGCTTCGAAGCTCATCCAGAAGATCACCGCGGCCGGCGCGGCAATCGCGAATGCCATCAATTGCGAGGACGACGAGTACAGCGTCGCGATCAGCGCCGTGTCGCGCGCCGCCGCCAGCCCGGACAGCCGCGGGAACACGGCCGAGAACACCGGCGCGATCAGCAGATAGAGACTGCGGCCGATCGTCGTCGCCAAGCCGTAGTAGCCAAACTGCTCCAGCGTCAGCAGCCGGCTCGCGACCAAGCGATCCGCGTACGTCAGCAGCGCGCCGGTGATCCCGATGCCGGCCGCGGCTCCACTGAAGCGCCACACGCGCCACAAGGTGGCGCGAGCGAAGCGAACCGGCTCCGACGCATGCGGCAAGGACCGCCACAGCAGCAGTGCAGCCGCTGCCGTCTGCAGCGCGGCGCAGACGGCAAACCAGCCGAGGAACACAGGCAGCGAAGCTCCAATGTGCCCAATCATGAGCGCGGCACCGACGTTGGCCACGGTGGCGTGCACGGCCACCAGCGCGTTCACGCGTGCCTGCAGACCGAGGCCCATCAGCGAGTTTTGCAGCAGCGTCATCGGCCAGACGAGCGAGGCAATGACCGCGAGCAGCAGCACGCCGCGCGCCAGCTCGGCGGGCGCTATGTCGCGCGGTTGAGCGAGCCAGGCGGGGCCCACGGTCGCCGCAGCCAGGATCGCCACGGCGCACACCACCGCGCCGAGGCCAAGGTGCACGACGAGCAGCGTGAACAACGTCGTGCGGGCCGAGCCCGGCGCCGTAGCCGCGGCCCGCGCCATCTCGCGATTTGCCGTGGTGCTCAGACCCAGATCGAGCACCTGGAGCAGAACCACCGCCACCGGCAGGAGAGCGATGACCGCGTAGCGCTCCAGGCCCAGTTCTCGCACGAAGAACGGGACGAAGATCAGGCTGATCAGAACGGCCCAGCCCTGCCCGAGCAGGTTGGCGAGAACGTCAAATCTCAGGCGGGCCATGGACCTCGCAGTTGGACCGGGTGCCGTGGCAAGGCAACTTCATCGCCACGGACTGTCGGCTTGTAAGGTACGAGAAAGGTGCGCAAATCTGATGTCCGCCAGTGATCCGGCGTGACCTACAATCCGCGGCGCACTGTGAATAGCGGCAACGCCCTGGATACTACTGGCGCAAGCCGCTCGGGAAGAACAAGAGAGGGGCTGCGATGATCGTTCCAGTGATTCTGTCTGGCGGTGCCGGCACGCGGCTGTGGCCGGTGTCGCGCGAGGCGATGCCCAAGCCCTTCATGCGGGTCGGCGACAAGAGCCTTCTTCAGCGCACGTGGGAACGGGCCTGGAGCGTTCCCGGCGCGAGCCACGCGGCCATCGTCACGAATGTCGCCTACTCCTACAAGACCGCGGAAGAGCTGATGAACGAGCGCGACGCGCGCAACGCGTCGCTGCTGCTCGAACCCTTCGGCCGCAACACCGCTCCGGCCGTTGCGCTCGCCGCGCTGTGGGCGCAAGCCAACTTCGGCGACGCCGCCATCATGCTGGTGTTGCCGGCCGACCACCTGATGGAGAACGCCGCCGAGTTCCGCCGCGCGGTAGAGCAAGCCGCCGAAGTCGCGGCCACGCACGACTTGATGGTGCTGTTCGGCATCACGCCCACCGGGCCCGAGACCGGCTTCGGCTACATCGAGTGGGGCCCGGCGATCGGCGAGACCCGCGCGCACCGGGTCAATCGGTTCGTCGAAAAGCCGTCGGCGCAGAAGGCAGGCGAGTACCTCGCCGCCGGCAACTACGTCTGGAACGGCGGCATGTTCTGCTTCAAGACCGCGGTCATCTTGAACGCGCTGAAGCGGCATGCGCCCGAGGTGCTCGCCGCGGCCGAGCGCGTGGTTGCGCGCACGCCGATGGCAGGCCAGCAGATCGCCTTCGACGCCGAGCTGTTCGGCAAGTTGCCCGATATCTCGATCGACTACGCGGTGATGGAGAAGGCCGACAACGTCGCCGTGCTGCCCTACAGCCACGGCTGGAGCGACATCGGCAACTGGAAGGCGGTGTCCGAAGTGCACGAGCCCGACGACTCCGGCAACGTGACCGAGGGCCGCGCCATCTTCGTCAGATCGCGCCGCAACTACGTGCGCGCAGAAAACCGCGTCATCGCCGCCGTCGGCGTGGAAGATCTGATCGTCGTCGATACCGCCGATGCCGTGCTCGTCGCCCACAAGGACGCCAGCCAGGACGTGAAAGAAGTGGTCAGGACGCTGCGCGAGCAGGGCAACGACGCCTACAAGCTGCACGTCACGGTGCACCGGCCCTGGGGAACGTACACCAACCTCGTCGAGGAAGACGGGTTCAAGATCAAGCGCATCGTCGTCAAGCCCGGTCAGGCCATCTCGCTCCAGTACCACAACCACCGCGCCGAGCACTGGGTGGTCGTACGCGGCGAGGCGGTGGTCCAGATCGGCGACACCGAGCACGTCACCGTCCCCGGCCAGTCACGCTACGTGCCGAAGGGCGAGAGGCACAGGCTCTCCAACCGCGGCACCACCGATGTGGAGATCGTCGAAGTCCAGTGCGGCGACTACCTGGGCGAGGACGACATCGTCAGGCTGGTAGACAACTATGGAAGGGCTCGTTGAGCCGTCGCTCAACAGCTCGGACTCCAATACTAGGGTGGGCATCCGGAACATCGGGATTCAGGCAGCGTCGAGAGCAACTGCATGCAGGCAATCAACAGCGTCTGGAACTACAGAAACTTCATCCTTGCCTCGATCAAGTCCGAACTGAGAGGGCGGTTTGCCCGCTCACGGCTGACGCGACCAGAGCAGACCCGAGTCGCGCCCAAAGGTGAGCCGCACCGATTGACCAGTAGCGGCATTGATGAGCCACAACCTATCGAGATGCAGTGCGGCGACGATCTCGGCGAGGCGGCTGCTTGTACGACGGGCCCCACGAAGTAGCGTCTTGTATGTCCGGTCTCGTTTCGTCCGCTGTCCGCCGAGCGCACTCTGTCGCGCGTGCCACCCCTTGGATTACGGCGCTATGGCTGAGACTCGTCCGCCCGGGCGGTTTGGTACACCGTATCTGGCACCGGCACTTTCGCCACTACGTTGACCGGACCCCAACGCACCATCACTTGTCGACGGCAAGGGGGCAGGCCGGGACGGCATCCGAGCCGGTCGTTTGTAGCGCGTCGACCCGCGTTGCCTACGGACAGGCCGAACTTCTGGGTTCATCCGACTATTTCGGGGGTTGATTTACGCTGTCGCGCACGGCTTGCAGGA